>CAXUDC010000087.1:0-14288 GCA_964249685.1 uncultured Acidobacteriaceae bacterium | reverse complement strand
CGATCCCCTGGAGGACCCAGGAGAGCAGCCCGGAGGCCTGCCCGGACGCGCAGCCCGAGGGGTCTGTGGTGGTCGGCGTGCCGGGCATGCGCTCGAGCACCTTGATGTTCAGGATTGTCGCTCGCGGGGCCACGCCGGCGACGGTTCCGGTGCCCTCTCCGAGCGCGCCCGCAGCCAGGGCGGCGGTCCAGGTGCCGTGACCCTGCTGGTCCTGCGGCGAGCCGTCGTCGCACGCGCTCGGCAGCGCGGCCTTGTCGATCTCGGATAGATTGAGCCCCAGGTTGCCGCTGATATCGGGATGCGCCGCGTCCACGCCGGAGTCCAGCACGGCGATGCGCACGCCCGCGCCCTGCGTCACGTTCCAGGGCCCCGGCCGCAGCGGGTTGGTGGCATCCGCGCCGTAGCCGCCTACCTGCCGCACCGCCCAGCCCTGCTGCGAGTGGTAGGCGGAGTCCGGATCCGGCCTGACCGCGAGCGTATGCGCGGTCACTACGCGATCCTGCACGACCAGCGCGACGCCCGGCCCGGCAAGCGACTCGGCCGACTCAGCCGTCACGACCGCCATCCCCAGCCGCGCATGGCGGGCTACAATGTGGCCCACTGCTGGGTTCAGCACCGGAAACGCACCGTCCACGTACGTCACGATATAGCGTCCCGGCACAACTCGTCCCAGCGGAGAAACTACCTGCGCTGCCAGCGTGACGGGCAGGGCTAACATCAACAAAACACACGCGAGGGAGCTCATGCGGCAATACCTCAAGGGGGGAAATCGGGACTACCCCCTGCATCGGCGCGGAGCCAAACCGACGTCACGGTACGGAGGTAAGGGAAGGCCTCGCCTGACAGCCGTACCCTTGAGGTGTTACAAACAATTCATGGCACGTCGGACCGGAGTCGAGGTATCGAAGCAGTCGTCGCAGGCTTGGGGCTCCCACGGGTCCGATCCGCACGCCGGTACCACCCTTTCGCCCGTCGAGCTGGTCGCGTTTTACCGGCTTATGTATCTTTCGCGCAAGACGGACGACCGCGAGATCATGCTGAAGCGGCAGCAGAAGATCTTTTTCCAGATCTCCTGCGCGGGCCATGAGGCGCTACTGGTGGCCGCAGGCATGGCGATGAAGCCCGGGTACGACTGGTTTTTCCCGTACTACCGCGACCGCGCGCTCTGTCTGGCGCTGGGCAATACGGTCGAGGAGCAGCTGCTACAATCCGTCGGCGCCGCCTCCGACACGGCCAGCGGCGGGCGCCAGATGCCTTCGCACTGGTCGTCGTCCCGGCTGAACATCGTCTCGCCATCGAGCTCGACCGCGACCCAGTGCCTGCACGCGATCGGCTGCGCGGAGGCCGGGCGCTACTTCTCTCGGTACCCGGCAGCGGCTGAGAAGCATGACGGCGATTACCGCCAGTTCAAACATGTGAAGTTCAATGCTGACGAGGTCGTCTATGTCTCGATCGGCGAAGGCAGCACGTCGCAGGGCGAGTTCTGGGAGTCGCTCAACTCGGCCTCGAACCTGAAGCTGCCCGTGCTCTATGTCGTTGAAGACAATGGCTATGCGATCTCGACGCCGGTTGAGGCCAACACGCCCGGCGGGAACATCTCGCGGCTGATCGCCAACTTTCCCAACTTCTACTTCGCCGAAGTCGATGGCACGGACCCGATCGCCAGCTATGCCGCGATGGTGGAGGCCGTGGCCTACTGCCGCGCCGGGCACGGTCCCGCGCTGGTGCATGGGCATGTGGTGCGGCCATACTCGCACTCGCTGAGCGAGGACGAGCGCGACTACCGGGCCAAGGACGAGATCGACGCCGACGCGCTGCGCGACCCGATCTCAAAGATGCAGGTGTACCTTTTGCGCGAGGGCATCCTGTCCGCAGAAGAGGTGGACGCGCTCGAGCGTGGTGTGGACGAAGAGGTGCAGCAGGCGGCGTACCGCGCGCTCGAGGCCGCGTCTCCGACCGTCGACACGATCCAGAGGCACGTCTACTCCGAAGACCTGAGCCCTGCCGATTCACGTTTCGTCACCCAGCCCAGGCCGGCACCGGGTGACGAGCAGGACCGGACCATGGCGGACCTGATCAACACCTGCCTGAAGGACGAGATGCGCCGCGATCCGCGCATCGTCGTCTTCGGCGAGGACGTGGCGGATGCGACGCGCGCGGCGGCCTTGACGACAGTCAAAGGCAAGGGCGGCGTCTTCAAACTCACCTCAGGCCTGCAGTCCGAGTTCGGCTCCGACCGGGTCTGGAACTCGCCGCTCGCGGAGGCCAACATCACCGGGCGTGCGATCGGCATGGCCGTGCGCGGGCTGAAGCCGGTGGTCGAGATCCAGTTTTTCGACTACATCTGGCCCGCCATGCACCAGATGCGCAACGAGCTTTCCGTCATGCGCTGGCGCTCGAACGGCGACTTTTCCTGCCCGCTGGTGATGCGCGTGCCCATCGGCGGGTACCTGACCGGCGGCAGCATCTACCACTCGCAGTCGGGCGAGAGCATCTTCACGCACACGCCAGGGGTGCGGGTCGTGATGCCGTCGAACGCGCTCGACGCGCTGGGCCTGCTGCGGACGGCGATCCGCTGCGACGACCCCGTACTGTTTCTCGAGCACAAGCGGCTCTACCGCGAGGCCTACGGGCGCGCACCGTACCCGGGGCCGGAGTTTACGATCCCGTTCGGCAAGGCGCGCACGGTCAAAGCGGGCACGGACTTGACGGTCGTCACGTACGGCGCCGTGGTGCCGCGGGCGTTGCAGGCAGCGGTCAAGCTGGAACGCGAACGCGGGATCTCGGTCGAGCTGCTGGACCTGCGTTCGCTCTCGCCGTACGACTGGGAGGCGATTGCGGAGTCCGTGCGCAAGACGTCGCGGGTGCTCGTCGCGCATGAGGATATGCGCTCGTGGGGCTACGGGGCGGAGCTCGCGGCGCGCATCGGGGAGGAGTTGTTCCACGATCTCGACGCGCCGGTGCGGCGGATTGGCGCGATGGATACGTTTGTGGCGTATCAGCCAATCCTGGAGGACGCGATCCTGCCGCAGCCGGAGGATCTGTACCGGGCGATGGCGGAGTTGGCTGCGTTCTAGTGCAACCTGCCTCTATTAGCTTATGTTCCCATCTTCTTGTTGTCATACCGTAGTGCAGCGGAGGAAATCTGCGGTTAGGGCTGCCACCGCTTCCCGCGTCAACCGCGTACGTTGTTCCTCCAAATGAAACTGCCGTAGCGAATGACCCCAATCGCCCGTCAGATCCAGCCAGGTAGGATTGATCGATTCGATAAGCGCGATCTTCTTGGACCTGCTCCAGTCTTTCAATATCTTCTCGCGGGCGATCGCATGGTTTACGTATTGGAAGTGTTCGAAGTAAACCAGGCGCTCTATGTGGCAGAGCGAGGTGTAGCTTCCTTGCTGCGCGGCCTTATGCTCCTTCATGCGGCGTAACAGGCTGTTCGTCACGCCGATGTACAAATGGTGCGATCTGCTGGCTCCTATGTAGACCCAGAAGTCATAGTCACGCTGTGGCATACGGGCATCGTAGCAGCCCCGAACCGCAGCTTCCTCCGCTGCGCTACGGAATGACAACAAAAACAAAAAGCGTTGAAAGTGGTCTCGATGCGCAACCTCACACTTGCCGGTGGGTTAGCTCTATTGCCACTACGGAGCCGCTCGTCGTCGCGCATGCGAGCGACCCAGCTGATCCCTAGAAAACTCTGGAGGTTCTCATGTCCTCGCCCGGTCAAGTTCTCAGGTCCGCTGCTCGCGCCGCCGTTGCTGGAACCCTTGCGCTCGTGCTCGCCGGGCAGCCGCTGCTGGCTGAGGCTGCCGTCCGGACCACGCCCGCATCCGCGCCGATGGCCAAGACCGACCGGACCCTCTACGCGCTTGATCGCCTGACCTTCGGCCCGCGGCCCGGCGACGTCGCGCGCGTCAACGCCATCGGGCTCGACAAGTGGTTCGACCAGCAGCTTAACCCGAGCAGCATCGATGATTCCGCGCTGGACGCGCGCCTGGCCGACTACCCTGCCATGCAGATGCCGATGAGCGAACTGGTGGCGCGCTATCCTGGTCCGGGCGTGCTGCGGCAGCTCGAAAACGGTAAGGGCAGGCTGCCGGACGACCCCACCGCGCGCGCCATGGTGCAGGACCAACTCGCGTTCTACAAGCTCCAGAGAGCCAAGGCGGAGGGGAAGCCGGCCGATCCGAACGCTGTCGCTATGGCCTCGAACGGCATGACGCCTTCAGCGCCGGGCAAGGGCGGCAGACGCCAGCGGGACGCCGCGGCCGCGGGCATGAACGCCGTCGAAAATACGGTTGCGCCCGACGCACAGGCGATGAAGCTGATCCCGGCGGCCGACCTCTCGCCCGATGCGAACGCGATGGCGGCGATCGGCGCGACGGGCACGCTGACCCGCGCCGACGCCGAGCGCATTGCTGCGCTTGCGCCCGCGGGCCGCATGGCGGCGATCCTGGCGTTGAAGCCGGCAGATCTGGTGCGGATGCGCGCTGTGTTGAACGCAAAGGAGTTTGCCGGGCTAAGCGACGGCCTGACGCCGCTCGAGCGCGAGACGCTGACCGCGTTGCCGGGCTCGCTGCGGATGATTGCGCTCGAGGCGATGGAGTCGCGGCTGGACCGCGATGTGTACAGCGACCGTCAGCTCGAAGCCGTGATGACCGATTTCTGGCTCAACCACTTCAACGTGTACGTGCGCAAAAACCAGCAGGAGCCGTACCTGCTGCCGGCCTACGAGCGTGAGACGATCCGGCCGAACGCGCTCGGCAACTTCGAGACGCTGCTGGTCGCGACCGCGCGGAGCCCGGCGATGGAGGTCTACCTGGACAACTTCCGCTCGGTCGGGCCCGGCTCCCAGGCAGCCGGACGGATCCAGCAGGCGCAGCAGCGCAACCCGAACGGCAAGCTGCTTCAGAAGGCCTCCGCCGGGTTGAATGAGAACTACGGCCGGGAGCTGATGGAGCTCCATACCCTGGGCGTGAACGGCGGCTACACGCAGGCCGACGTGACGAACATGGCCAAAGTGTTTACCGGCTGGGGCTTGGACCGCGGCTACCAGGGCGGCGAGTTCCGCTTCAACGAGCGCCAGCACGAGCCTGGGCCGAAGCCCGTTTTGGGTAAAACGATCGGCGAGAATGGCGAAAAAGAGGGGCTGGAGGTGCTGCACATGCTGGCCACCAGCCCGGCGACGGCGCACTTCATCTCCGGCAAGCTCGCCGTGCGCTTCGTGTCCGACAACCCTCCGCAGGCGCTGGTCGACCGCATGGCGGCTGCCTTCCTCAAGTCCAACGGCGACATCAAGACCGTGCTCCGCACCATGTTCCACTCGCCCGAGTTCTGGGCAGCGGAGAACCTGCATGCGAAGGTAAAGACGCCGCTCGAGTTCGTCGTCTCCGCCGCGCGGGCGAGCAATCTCGAGATCAAGAACCCGGCCGCGCTGGTGCAGGCGCTCGACAAGCTGGGCATGCCGCTGTATGGGATGCAGACTCCGCAGGGATACTTGTGGAAGTCGGACGAGTGGGTCTCGACGGGCGCGCTGGTGAGCCGGATGAACTTCTCGCTGGTGATGACGTCGGACCGGATTCCGGGCACGAGGACCGACTGGACGCAGCTGCTGGGGGAGGGAAGCCAGCCTGCGGTCGTGCCCGCCGCGTATGCCCAGGTGGACCCGGCTGCGGCGAAGGAGCGGAAGCTCGAGCAGATCCTGCTGAACCAGCCGGTGAGCGAACGGACGCGCGCGACGGTGCTGAGCCAGTCGGGCGATCGCTCGGTCGCGGACCAGGCGTCGACGCAGTTCGATCTCGGCGGCGGCAAGGGGAAAGGGAACTACATGCCGCGTGGCCAGCGCCAGCAGGCCCCGGCGCAGGGGCCGGACGACCCGCAGGCAGCCGTCATGGCGGGGCTGCTGCTGGGCTCGCCGGAGTTCCAGCGTCGCTGACTTTGTCCCGTGCTGCACACAACTTCCCGGGGCTGCCGGGTTGAATCAGATAGAAGCACGAACAAAGGAGAAGCGCCATGGCAAACCAAAAGCTCACGATCGACACCAGCGACTGGGGCTGCGACCTGCACGGACGCGACCTTGCGCGGCGCGGGCTGGCCGGGGGCGCTTCGCGGCGCGGCTTTATGAAGGGTGGCGCGCTGGCGCTGATCGGAACCTCCGTGATCCCAAGCTTCCTGATGCGCTCGGTGATGGCCGAGACCACGACCGCGCAGGCGAACCACAAGAAGCTCGTCGTGCTGTTTCAGCGGGGCGCGGCGGATGGATTGAACATCGTCGTCCCGTACCAGGAGAAGAACTACTACGCGATGCGTCCGTCGATCGCGATCCAGCAGAAGGACGTGCTCGATCTCGACGGGCAGTTCGGTCTGCATCCCGCGATGGCCGCGTTCAAGCCGCTGTTTGCTTCGGGCCACCTGGCGATCGTGCATGCCGCGGGCTCGACCGACACCACGCGCTCGCACTTCGACGCGCAGGACTACATGGAATCCGGCACGCCGGGAGTGAAATCCACGCAGGACGGCTGGTTGAACCGCGCGCTTCTGAACGGTCCCGCGCCCGATGGCCCGGGCGGCAAACCGTCCGCGTTCCGCGCCGTAGCGCTGGGGACCCAGGTCCCGCGCACGTTGCAGGGCAAGCAGCCGGCCATTGCCGTCTCGAACCTGGCTGACTTTTCCGTCGGGGGCAAAGGTCCGCAGACCTCCGCCATCTCCAACGCCTTCCAGGCCATGTACGACGAGAGCTCGGACGCGGTGCTGCATGGGACCGGGCAGGAGACGTTTGAGGCGGTCAAGATGCTGAAGTCGGCCGACCCGGCCAAGTACACGCCGCAGAACGGTGCCGTCTACCCGAACACACCGTTCGGCAACTCGCTCAAGCAGATTGCGCAGTTGTTGAAGGCGAACTTGGGGGTGGAGGCTGCGTTCTCCGACATCGGCGGCTGGGACACGCACCAGAACCAGGGTGCGGCGACCGGTCAGCTCGCCAACCGGCTAACGGAGTTTGCCAATGGCATTGCCGCGTTCTGGAAGGACATGGGCACGGACTCGGAAAACATTACCCTCGTAACCATGTCCGAGTTCGGCCGAACGGCGCGCCAAAACGGTACCGGCGGCACGGATCATGGGCACGCCAACGCCATGTTCATCCTGGGCGGCAACGTTAAGGGCGGCAAGGTGTACGGCAAGTGGCCGGGGCTCGAGAACGACCAGTTGAACGAGGGCCGCGACCTGGCCGTGACTACGGACTTCCGCCGCGTGCTGGGCGAAGCGGCTTACAAGACGCTTGGTGCGAAGAATATGGAAGTAGTCTTTCCCGGTGCGCAGGTCAATCCGGCACAGTTCCTGAATTTTGTATAAGGCTTCAATGGAAAACGGAATACGCAGGAGGTGCACTGCCGGATGTTCGGTAGCTCCTTCTTTTTGCAAGCAAACGGTGAAACGGCCCTGAAAAGAATATCCCGAATTGTGGACAACTTTTTACCGTACCTTGCGTCTATATCAGTGTAGCAAGTAAGACGCCGGGCTTTCAGTTCCCTCGGTTCCGGCTTCCCCGATCCGCAAGACAAGCTCCCTCCTATACGTAAGGCGCCCTGAATACCGGGCGCCTTCACTTCTGTCCGGGTTAGCTGGGAGCTAGGAGATGCCAAACTTTCGGTCCAGCGCCAGCGCGCCCGAACCCGTCGTGAAGAGAAGAAATGCCATCGCAATCAGCGCCAGCGTGTACTCTGAACCCGAGTAGCCATGATGGACGTTAACGGTTACTAACGCGACCAGCATATTGATCGCAAGCAGCAGCGCCCAGAAGCGCGTCAGCAACCCGGCCAGCAGGCACCAGCCGCCGAGAAACTCGGTCGCGGTCGACACGTATCCGAGCCAGCGCGGCAGGCCGAGTGTGGCCACGAACGCGTTGAAGCGCTCGACCGAGGACAGCAGCGTGTGGTGCCGGTAGGCATGCACCAGGCCGTCCGCCGGCAGCGCCTTGCCCCAGGAGTGGTAGACCATGGAGAAGCCGACAGCGAGACGAAGGAGCAGGATCGCCCAGGGCTGCAGACGGGCTAGGAAACGCATCATTTGGGGCTTAGTTTACCAAAGTGATGTCAGGTCTACTTGACGACCTCGTCCAGGAAGCGGTGCAGGCTGGCGCGGTACTCGTCTTCGGCCGGCGTGCGGTCGAAGGTGACGGTCGTCTTCGGGTCGGGGGAGGCGCGGAACAGGTCCTGGTTCGTCTTGGCCCGGCGCGGATCGAAGGCAAGGGGTGAGTTGACGAGGAGCAGCCTGGGTTGGTGCGGGCCGGTGAGCGCGGCGGCGATGTCGAAGTGCTCGCCGATGAGCAGGCGCATGGGCAGAAAGCGCGACTGCTCGACGTCGACCGCGTTGCGGTAGGCGTCGGGGCGGGGCTGGTCGACGATGAGAGCAGGCAGCTCGGGGTGCTCGGCCGCCAGGCGCGCCGCAAGGACGCCGCCGAGGCCCACGCCGTAGGGCACGATCTTTCCTACAGGAATGTGCCTGCTATAGGTAAGATAGTCGAGCGCCGCAGCGGTATCTTCCTGCATGCGTTTCTGCGTGGGATGCGGACCCTGGCTCTGGCCGTAGCCGCGGTAATCGAGCGCAAAGATGTTGACGCCGGCGCGGTGCAGCAGCGCGAGGCCGGGGAGCGCGGCCGAGAGGGAACCGTCGCCATCGTGCAGGTACAGTATGGTCGGGGCGGTGGCCGAGTCTGACGGGATCCACCAGCCGGTAAGCCGCGGGCTGCCGGTGGCGGCGGTGTCGAAGCGGATGGGCTCGAAGGGTATGCCGGCAGCCGCGGGAGTAGCGGCGACCGCTGCCGAGGGGTGCAGCATGCGCTGCCAGCCGCCGAGCCAGACCAGCAGGCACAGTGCCAGGTACGCGCAGAGGATCGCTGCCAGGATGGTGAGGCCAAGCGCCTTGATGAGGAAGCTGGGGGCGACGCGCACCGGCGAGCCGCTTCCGGGCGGGCGCGGCGGATAGCGGGCGAAGGGATCGACCTGCGGCGGTCTGGGGCGTTTGGGGGTGGGGCTGGCCATGGCTTCAATCTGGAGGGTAGCACTTGTTAGCATGGGAGGCGCGAGGGATTGGATGGAGAACTGGGTGCGGTTGTGTGGGCTGGCGGAGGCGCCGGCCGAAGGCCAGGTAGCGGAGGCTGAGGCGAACGGCGTGCAGGTGTGCCTGGCGCGGGTCGGGGGCAAGCTGTCGGCGCTCGACAACCTGTGCCCGCACCGGCAGGGCCCGCTGGGGCAGGGGTGGATCGAGGGCGGCGCGGTGGTGTGTCCGTGGCACTCCTGGGCGTTCGACCTGGAGACGGGCGCGGCGGAGTACCCGGCGGGGGAGAGGGTCCGGGTATTCGGCGTGAAGGTGGAGGGAGAGGAGGTGCTGGTGGATTTCCACAATTGCCGGTGAGTGAATCAGGCTAAATACCTGCAAGGCTGGAACCCGCTGCGCGTCCTTACGGATTGTTGCCTGGAGCAGGTTCACCGGATTTGTGACTTCAGTGGATGGAAGGAGAATGAATGAAGATTCGCAATCTTGTGCTCGCCGTTTTGCGCTGGCGCTCCCTGCCGGTTCGGCCGCTCCGGCGAACGCGCAGTACCACCATCGCTAGACTGGTGCGTGGTCAGAGAGCCCCACTTCAGCTGGGCTTTCTGTATTTTAGGGTAGAGTAGAGGCAATCCCTCTGTGGTGGAGGTCACGAAGACGCCTTTGGCTAGTGGCGGTGCTCGTCTATGGATTTGCGTGCGCGGCGATAGTTGCCCACTTTTGCACATGTGGTGATGCAAGGCGCAAAGCCTAAACTAAAGCCATGGTCGCTGAATTTACCCACTTGCATCTGCATACCGATTACTCCCTGCTGGACGGGGCCTGCGATGTCGACAAGCTGGTTGCGCATGTCGACAGGATCGGGCAGAAATCCGTAGCGATGACCGATCACGGCAACATCTTTGGGGCGGTGCACTTCTTCAATGCGGCGGCGAAGAAGGGGGTCAAGCCGATTCTGGGTTGTGAGCTCTATATCTGCCAGGCGGACGATCATCGCGCCGAGGGCAATGGCGATAAGTACAATCATTTGTTGGTGTTGGCGGAGAACCAGGAGGGCTATCGCAACCTTGTGCGGCTGACAAGCGAGGCTGCGCTGCATGGGTTCTATCGCAAGCCGCGGGTTTCGAAGAACTTTCTGGCTAAGCACACCGAGGGCCTGATCGGGTTTTCCGGGTGCCTGGCGGGGGAGGTCTCGCAGCACCTGATGGCGGGGGACTACGAGAAGGGCAGGGCGGTCGCGGGCTCGTACGAGGAGATGTTCGGCAAGGGGAACTTCTTTCTAGAGGTCCAGGACCACAGGCTGGCGCCGGATAAGGCCGTCGTCGAGGCGATGTTCCGGATGGAGAAGGACCTCGACATTCCGCTCATCGCGACCAACGACTCGCACTACATTGCCGACAGCGACGCGCGCGCTCACGAGGTGCTACTGTGCGTGCAGACCGCCGGCAGCATGAACGACCCGAAGCGCTTCAAGTTCGACACCGAAGAGTTCTACATCAAGACTGCGGAGGAGATGGCGCGGATGTTTCCGGATCATCCCGAGGTGATCTCGCGCACGATGCAGTTTCCCGAGCGCTGCAACCTGAAGTTGAACAAGGTGGACGATCCATTTCCTGCTTTTCCGGTGCCGCCCGGGATGGATCTGGATGGATACTTCGAGCAGGTCTGCCGTGAGGGGTTGCAGAAGCGGCTCGAGGTGAATGTAGCCCATCTGCGCTCGCGCGGGCTGCAACGCAAGACGATCGAGGAGTACCACGCGCGTCTGGATCGGGAAATTGAGTGCATTAAAAGCATGAAGTTTCCCGGCTATTTTATGATTGTATGGGACTTCATCAAATATGCGCGCGAGCAGCACATCCCCGTTGGACCGGGGCGTGGCTCTGCAGCCGGCAGCCTGGTGGCGTACTGCATGGAGATTACGGATGTCGATCCGCTGCAGAATGAGCTGCTGTTCGAGCGCTTTCTAAACCCGGACCGCATCTCGATGCCGGATATCGATATTGACTTCTGCATGAATCGCCGGGGCGAGGTGATCGAGTATGTGCGGCGCAAGTATGGGACCGACCAGGTAGCGCAGATCATCACGTTCAATACCATGGCGGCGAAGGCGGCGATCAAGGATGTCGGGCGCGCTCTCGACATGCCGTACGGCGAGGTAGACCGGATCGCGAAGATGATCCAGGGCAGGATCGGCGTCACGATCTCCGAGGTGCTGGCGGACAATGGGCCGCTGACGCAGGCGTATGAGTCGGAGCCACGAATCAAGGAGTTGATCGACACCGCGCTACGGCTTGAAGGTCTGGTGCGTGGCGCGGGGGTACACGCGGCGGGAGTGGTCATTGCGCCGAGCCCGCTGACGGAGCTGGTTCCGGTAACACGGACCAAGGACGAGGCGATCGTGACCTCGTACGACATGGGCGCGATCGAAAAGATGGGGCTGCTCAAGATGGACTTTCTTGGGCTCACCACGCTTACGGTTATTGACGACGCGCTAAAGCTGATTAGGCAGACCAAGGGCATCGAGGTCGACATGGCCACGGTGCCGCTCGACGACAAGAAGACGTATGAGCAGGTGTTCCATAAGGCGCTGACGTCTGGCGTATTTCAGTTTGAATCGAGCGGCATGCGCGACGTGCTGCGGCGCTACAAGCCGGATACGGTCGAAGATTTGACCGCGCTGAATGCGCTCTACCGGCCGGGGCCGATCCAGGGCGGAATGGTGGACGAGTTCATCGAGCGCAAGTGGGGGCGCAAGGCGGTGGCGTATGAGCTGCCGGACCTCGAGCCGATCCTGCGCGAGACGCTTGGCGTGATGCTCTACCAGGAGCAGGTGATGCAGATCTCAAACCGGCTGGCGGGCTTTACACTGAGTCAAGCCGATATGCTGCGGCGCGCGATGGGCAAGAAAGACGTCGCGGAGATGGCGAAGCAGAAGGAAAAATTTATGGAAGGGGCGGCACAGAACAAGCATCCGAAAGCGGTCGCGGGGAACATCTTCGACCTGATGGCAAAGTTTGCGGAGTATGGGTTTAACAAGTCGCACTCGGCTGCCTATGCGTTGCTCGCTTACCACACGGCGTATTTGAAGACGCACTATCCGGTCGAGTTTATGGCCGCGCTGCTGACGAGCGAAACGTCGAAGCCGGAAAACGTGGTTAAGTACATCTCCGAGTGCAAGGAGATCGGGATCGCGGTGGTGCCGCCGGACGTGCAGATCTCGCTGCCGAGCTTTACGCCGAGCGTGATTGCAGGCTCGGACGGCGTGGCGACGGAAGCGATCCGGTTCGGGCTGGCGGCGATCAAGAACGTCGGGCACAACGCAATTGAGAGTGTCCTGGCGGCGCGCGCGGAACTGGGTGGTAAACCTTTTCAAAGCTTGTGGGAATTCTGCGAAAAAGTTGATCTGCGGCTGATGAACAAGCGCGTGCTCGAGTCGCTGATCAAGTCCGGGGCCATGGACTCGTTCGGTCCGCGCGCGGCGGTGATGGCGGCGCTCGATACGGCGATCGAGCAGGCCCAGAAGGCGCAGAAGGATAAGGAATCGGGGCAAAGTGGGCTGTTCGGGATCTTCGACTCGGACGTGATCGTCAGTGCGAGTGCGGAAACCACCGCGCTGCCAAAGGTGCCGGAATGGGACGAGCACCAGCGGCTGCAGAATGAGAAAGAGGTTCTGGGCTTCTTCGTCAGTGGACATCCTCTGGATAAGTACCGGGAAAAGCTGCGGAATTTGAAGGTCATCGACACCGCAACGGCGTGCGAGATGAAGCCGGAGCCGCAGGTCTTCCGGCGCGGAGGCGGGGGAGGCGCGGAGCCGAACGAGATCTCGATTGCGGGTGTCATCACGGGGCTGAAGAGCGCCAAATCCAAGCGCTCTGGTGAGTTCTATGCGCAGGCCGTGCTCGAGGATACGGTGGGCAAGATCGAGCTGATCTGCTTTCCGCAGAGCTATGAGAAGTTGGCTGAGAAGCTCAAGATCGACGTTCCGGTCGTCGTGCGGGGTTCGTTGCGCGGGGAAGAGGACTCGGCACCCAAGCTGTCGGTGTCGGCCATCATGGCGCTGGAGGATGTGAAGATCAAGCTGCCGGAGGCGCTGCGGATCAAGGTGCCGCTGCACTCGCCGGACGGGATGCTGCTAGAGAAGCTTGCGGGCCTGTTCCGCGACTCGCCCGGTCGCGGCAAGCTGCTGCTGGATTTTGAGGAGCCGGGTGAGTTCTGCGCGGTGCTCGAGCCGGCGAAGCTTCAGGTCGCGGCGGACCGGCTGTTCATTGATCGTGTCGAAGAGCTGGTGGGCCGAGGCGGCGTGCGTGTGATCCAGTAGGTTTCTGCATCCAAGCTGGGATGGCGGATCATAAACGTCTCGCGTACGCCCTGCTGCGCATCGCGCTTGGGGTCAACTTTCTGGGGCACGGTTTCTTTCGCATCCTCGCGGGCGTCGGTGGCTTTGCTGTCACGACGGCGGACCACATGAGCAAATCGCCGATTCCGCATGCGGTCAACCTGGCGTTTGCGTATGCGATTCCTTTTCTGGAGCTTGCCTTGGGGGTGTTGCTCATCCTGGGCTTGGCGACTCGGCTCAGCCTGGCGGTGGGCGCGCTGTTCATGATGATGCTGACGGTTGGAGTCACGTCGAACCAGCAGTGGGATGTGGCTGGGCAGCAACTGCTCTACTCTTTGATCTTCTTCGTGCTGCTGTTCCTGCTCGAACACAATGGCTTCGCCGTAGACACGCGACGACGCAGGTAAGCGGTTCTCCCATAAAACGGGATAGTCTGAATCGCAATTCACTTTGCTACGGAATGACGAAATAAGATGCTTGTTCAATCGAAACGCAGATCCCTACGCGAGGACAACCAAAACAAAGGTGCTGCTTTTGTCGTCATTCCGTAGCGAAGCGAAGGAACCTGCGGTTTGAACCAGCACTACCTTCGGAAGAAACGGTCTAGACCCAACTTGGCCGAACCGCAGCGCACGAGGGTACGGATCGTCTAAGTCGGCTTTTAGCCGAACCTATACGTCACATCGACTGAGACGATGATTAGGGTCTGCGTGCAGCAGAGGAAGCCCTTACAAGCGAGCGCCTTACTGATGTTGCCCTTAGTTGGATATTGTAGGCCGACCGCTTCCAACAGAAAAACCCTCACAATGCTTATTGTGGGGTTCTGTGGGGGTGAGATCCCTAATTGGTTGCGGGGGTAGGATTTGAACCTACGACCTTTGGGTTATGAGCCCAACGA
>CAXUDC010000086.1:0-14718 GCA_964249685.1 uncultured Acidobacteriaceae bacterium | reverse complement strand
GCCGCCGGCCTTCGCGTCCCCAAGCCCTACGGCGATGCCATCATCCTCGACATCGTGCGCGCCTCCGGCGGCCAGGCCATCGCCTCGACCGACCAGGAGATCCTCGCCAGCATCCTCGACTACGCCCGGCACGAAGGCCTCTTCCTCTCCCCCGAAGGCGCCGCCGCCACCGCCGCCTACGACCGCCTCCTCGCGGCCGGAGAACTAAAACCCACCGACAAGGTAGTCCTCTTCAACACCGGCGCCGGCCTCAAATACACCGACATGACCGCCGAAGCCATGCACCTCCGGCGTCCCGGCACCCTGCCCACCTCCATGCCCGTAGGAGGCATCATCACCCCCGTCTAACCACTACAAAGCCGGGCGCCCCATTCATCACAGTCTCACCGCGATGAATGGGGATACTCCCCACCCAACGCCACTTCACCCCAACGTCTTCTCCAACACCCCCGTCTGCCGCTCGATCCGTTGCACCTGCTCCTCCATCGCATCCACCAGCACCGGTCCCACCGCACCCCCCGCGACCGCGACAACCTCGCCCCGCCCCACACCTTCCATCCTCTCCGCCAATCCCTCCAGCCGGCGCAGCAGCCCAGGCGCATTCGACCCCAGCGGCGCCAGCGTCGTCACCGACTGCGTCAACCGCCGCAGATACGTCGTAAACGTAAGCGCCTGCTCCTCGATCGTGCCCAGCCGCCGCGCGCCCACAAAGTGCGGCTCCTGCATCACCCGGTCCACGGCTTCTTCGGCATCGTTTGAGGCCAGCCCGCACGCCCGCCGCGCCGGCGCCAGCAGCTCCCGCTCCGCCGCCTTGCGCCCGGCCGGCGGTACGGTAAGAAACGCCGCCACTGCCCGCAGATACGCGCCCTCCGCCAGCGCCCCGCGCCGCAGCAGCGCGGTCAGCTCCACCTCCGCGCGCTCCGGCCAAAGCAGCCGCATCGCGCCGATCGCGATCGCCGCGCCCGCCAGCGTCGTACCCATGCGGATGCCGGCGTAGCGCCAGTCATGCAGGTGCGGCAGACTGATCAGCACGAACGTCGGCGTCAGAAAAAAGCAGTAGACCGCGTAGTCCACCGCAAACGTCGCCAGGGTAAAGCACGCCAGCAGCGTGATCGTAACGATCATCGCCAGAGGCCCCGGCAGCGCCGCCGCCAGCACCGCCGCCAGCAGCCCACCCGCAATCGTGCCGCTCACCCGCTGCAGGCTCTTGCGGTTCGTCCCAGCCGAGTAAGGCTGCATCAGCAGGATTGACGTCATCGGCAGCCAGAATCCGTGGTTCACATGGATCAGCCGCATCGCAATCACGTCCAGCGCGCCCACCACCATCAGCCGCAGCGCATGCCGCATGTTGGCCGACTTCACCGTCCAGTTCGCCCGCACCGCATCCACCCAGCCGGAATCGATCCAGATCCATGTCCCCCCCCGCCCCGCCGGCTGAACCGGCCCAGCCTGTTGTATCGGTGCCGCCGCAGCCCGTGTCCGCTCAACCCCCGTCCAAAGCGTTCGCACCGCCTCGAACACGATCCGCAGTTCCACCAGCGCCTCCTGCTCCTCCGCTTTCAGGTGCCGGTCCAGCGCCGTCTCCACAAGGCGTTCCCGCGCCTGCAGCAGCTCAAGGGTATGCGAGCCCGCCGGCGCAAACGACTCCGCCTGGTCCGCCGGACGATGCTCGAGCGCGCGTCCCACCGCGAGCTCCGCCGCCGCCAGCCAACGCGCAAACGCGCGCACCCGCTCCGCTCCGGCCGCGGTCGCCGACAGCCCCGTCGTCCCAAGCTCCGTCAAACGCATCGTCCGCGCCAGCAGCATATCGCTCGTCTCGAGCAGCACCGCCAGGTTCCGCGCCCGCACCGTCCGCGAAGGCGCCCGCGCTGCCGTCGCCGCCAGCGCCAGCCGCGCCTCCTCGATCCGCTTGCGCTGGTGCCGCTGCCACTCATACCCCGCCGCTTCCGTGCTCTCGCCCGTCGCCAGCACCGCCGTGAACTCCGCCATGGCCACGTAGCAGCGCGCCACCGCCAGCCGCGCCGGCCGGAACGGGTCCAGCGGCCAAAGCACCAGCGAGAGCAGCACCGCCCACCCGCCGCCCAACAGCACCATCCCGGCCGCGGCCAGCGCGCCGGCAAGCGTATGCTGCGTCCCACCCAGGCCGGCAAAGTACGACACCATGATCAGCACGGAAGACGAAGCCACCGGCTGCGAAAGCACCCGCGCATAGGTCACCAGCCAGCACATCGCAAGCGTCGCCGCAATCACCCACCACAGCGACGCCGGCACCAGGCACCCTGCAATCAAGGCCAGCGAGCCGCCCAGCAGCACCGTCGCCATCGTCGTCAGCCGCGGCCGGTAGGGTCCGCCGTTATCCACCAGCAGCGCGTCGAACGCCCCTAGCGCGGCAGCCTGCGGAGCCTTCCCCAGCACGTGACAAACGGCCATCACGGAGCCGATCGCCAGCAGCGCTCGCACCCCCCGCCGCCACTGCCAACGCCCCGTCCAAGCCGCCAACCCACCCATACTCTCCAGTGTAGTGGTGTTTGCTCCTGGGGTAGGTCGAGGCTTCAGCCTCGACACCTGCGAACCACCACAATCGGGAGTGCCCCAGTAAGCGCCGGGTGCGGGCTCACTGCTCTTCCACCACCCCCACCGTAGTCTTGGAATGCGTCGTCAAAGCCACCGCCGCCGCAAGGATCAACCCACCCCCCACCCAAGCGCTCGGCCCCAGCATTTCCCCCAGCACCAGCACGCCCAGCAGAGACCCGATCAGCGGCTCCATGTTCAACAATATCCCCGCCTGCGAAGCCGGCACCTGTGTCAACCCCCAGTTCCAAAGCAGCGTCGTCGTCGCTGTACACAGCACCCCACTCGCCGCCAGCGCCCACCAGGCTTTCGCGGACACGTGCAAGAACGGCGGAGCCCCATACCACAAAGGCACAAACACCACCAGCATGCCCGTCCCCGCCACCAGCCCGTACGCCGTTACCACCACGGGCGAGTGCCGCTCCAGCAGCTGTTTGTTCATCAAGATCCATCCCAGCGCAATCGCCAGCGAGAGCACAATCAGCAGGTCCCCCTTCAGCGTAGCCTGCCCGCCGCCATGACCCAGCGCGATCATCGCCGCGCCCGCGGTCGAGCACCCGAGCGCAAGCCACCCCACCCAGTCCATCCGCTCCCGCGCAAACACCGCCGCGCCCACCGCCAGGATGACCGGCATTGTCCCCACCATCAGCGACGCGTGGCTGACCGTCGTCAGCGAGAGCCCATAAAACTGGATCAAAAACTGCAGCGGCACGCCCAGGAACGACGCCCCCAGCAGGACGCCCCACTCCCGCGGGTTGAACCGCGCGCGATGCGTAAACAGCAGCGGCACCAGCACCAACGCCGCAAAAAAGAAGCGGTACAGCACCATTGCGCCGGAGTCCATCTCGCGCAAGGCAATCTTGCCGAAGAAGAACCCACAGCCCCAGAACGAACTCGCCAGCGCACAAGCCGCAAACCCCAGCCCCCGTCGCTTCAAAGCACCCATACCCCAAGGTTCGCACACAACCAGAACGGGCAGGACAAAGGCAGGAGCAAGACGGGCCAAAAACAAGCTTGTCCTGTTCTTCCCCGCTCTCATCCCGCCCTCCTCCTGTCCGCTCTCACCTACCCCACATAAGCCGAAGCCTCCGTAGCATCCACCGCCGCGCCCACCCCCATCCCCCGCAACACGACCGTAACCCCCGCGGCTGCCACCAGGTTTAGCACCAGCGCCGGCACGGCCGCATACATCCCGCCCACATGCGGCACCGGGTAGACCGAGCTCTTCAACCCCAGCGACCACACCATCCAGCTCCCCGATGCCATCCCGCAGGCCCAACCCGCCAGCAGGCCCCACGGCCGGAACCACCGCGTAAACAGCCCTAGCGCGACCGCCGGAAACAGCTGCGCGATCCAGATCCCACCCAGCAGCTGCATCTCAATCGCATACGGCGCCGGCAGCTTGAGCACGAACACCACCGCCAGGAACTTCACCGCAAGCGACACGATCTTGGCCATGGACGACTCCTGCCTGGGCGTCATCGGCGTACGGGCAAGCTCTCCCCACAGGTTGCGCGTAAACAGGTTCGAGGCCGCAATGGACATGATCGCCGCCGGCACCAGCGCGCCGATCGCAATCGCAGAAAGGCAGAACCCCGCAAACCACTCCGGAAACATCTTGACGAACAGCAGCGGCACTGCGGACGAAGTGTCTTTTGTGCTGACCCCCGCCGCCAGCGCCACATAGCCCAGCAGCGCCACCAGCCCGAGCAGAAAGCTGTACGCCGGCAGCATGGCCGCGTTGCGCCGGACGGTATTGGCGGACGAGGCCGACAACACCGCCGTAGCCGTATGCGGATACAGCATCAGCGCAATCGCCGACCCGATTGCCAGCGTGCTGTACCCCATGAACTGCCGTGGCTGCAGCATGGTGCTCGCCGCCGGCGTGTGGGTGGCAAGCGCCGCCTGCGCCAGCGCGAACACATGCGCGTACCCGCCCAGCAGGTGCGGCAGCCACACGATCGCGACGATCACGGTCACGTACAGCATCACGTCCTTCACAATCGCAATTACCGCCGGCGCGCGCAGCCCGGACGAGTACGTATACGCCGCCAGGATGACAAACGCGGCCGCCAGCGGCCACTCGCCCTTCACCCCCAGCGCGCCGATCACCACGCGCATCCCCACCAGCTGCAGCGCGATATACGGCAGCAACGCCAGGATTCCGGTCAGCGCAATCGCCAGCGTCAGGTAGCGGTTGCCATAGCGCCCGCGCACAAAATCCGCAAACGTGACGTACCCATGCCGATGGCAGACGGTCCACATGCGCGGCAGCACCAGCATCATGTACGGGTACGCAATGACCGCATACGGCAGCGCAAAAAACCCGTTCGCCCCCGCCCCATAGAGCGCGGCTGGAACCGCAATCACGGTATACGCGGTGTAAAGGTCGCCACCCAGCAGGAACCACGTAATCCAGGTCCCGAAGGAGCGCCCCGCCAGCCCCCACTCCTCGAGCGAGTGCATGGAAGCCGGCCGCCGCCAGCGCGCCGCCCAGAACCCGGCCAGCGTCACCAGCAGAAAGAAGAAGCAGAACACCACAAGCGCAGTCGTATGCACGGTGCAAGCATCTTAGCGCAGTCGCCCCGCTCTGGCATACTACCCACAGGAGAGTCTCATGATCGTCTGGCAAGGCTTCGGGTTAGCCGCCGTCCTCATCCCCATCCTCACCTATGTCGTCACCGTCAAGCTGCTGCGGGTCATGCTCAGCGTGGCCTACACCGATACTCACGCCTGGCCCGGCGCACTGGGCACGTTCCTCGGGGCCGGCCTGGTCCTCTGGCTCGGCATCGCGCTCGACAAGCCTGGCCGCACCCTCGTCGACCCAAAGACCGGGCAAGCGGTCGTCCTGCGCCGCAAGCACACGCTCTTCTGGATTCCCCTGCAATACCTCGCCGCGATCCTCGCCGTAGTAGCGCTCGGGATGCTGGCAGTAAAATCCAGCTCCCCACTCTAAGCTAAAGCGCCGGGTGCCCCATTCATCGCAGCTTCACCGCGATGAGTGGGGATACTCCCTACCGCGGCGAAGTCCCGTTCTCCGCCCACTCATACTGCACAATCCCGATGTCATTCAGCGTCTTCATTGCCGCTTCCAGGTTCCGCCGCAGCGCCGGCCGCGCGGCCTCCGGCGCATCGTGCGCCTCTTCCACCGCGACCACGCGCCCATACGGCCAGGCCGTCTCGGGGATCGCATTCAGCGCCACCGCCAGGTCGCCCGGGCGCACGTTCAGGTCCTGCCGCCGTGCACCCGTCGGCCGCAGAATCCCGCCCACGCCCAGGTCCGACGTATTCGCGTCCGCGACCGTCACGTGCACCGTCACCATGTTCGCCTGGATCGTCAGATACGGATTCTCCCAGCTCGTCAGCGACTTCACTGCCAGGTAGCGCGTCTTCGAAGGCGGCGGAATGCCGGCCAGCTGCTGCCGGATCACGTCCAGCTGCTGCACGGACGCGTCGCCACTCGGAGAGGGAATGGCAGGGTGGCAGCCGCAAAGCGCAGGCAGCATAGCCAGGGAGAGAAAAAGCAAAGAAACTCGCACCTCTAGAGCATAAACCAGCCGAAGAAGCATAACCAGCCGAGGTCCTGGGTGCCCCACCCTCGCGAAGCGAGGATGGGCGGACCGGCACAAAGTTACGCCCCCGACCACACCGCCGGCCGCTTCGCCAGAAACGCCTCCACCCCCTCGCGCTTGTCCGCCGTCGCGCTCAACCGCCCGAAGATCCCTGCCTCCAGCTTCAGCGCCTCGCTCAAAGCAAGATCCGCCCCCAGCCTCACCGACTCCAGGCAAGCCGCCACCGCCAGCGGGGCCTGCCCCGCGATCCCCCGTGCCAACTCCCCCGCGCGCGCCAGCAGCCGCTCCGCCGGCACCACCTCATCCACCAGCCCGATCCTCAAGGCCTCGGCCGCATCGATCGCCTCGCCCGTCAGCAGCAGCTTCAACGCCGCCGCGCGTCCCACCAGCCGCGGCAGACGCTGCGTCGCGCCATAGCCTGGCAGCAGCCCCAGCTTCACCTCCGGCACGCCCAGCCGGGCGCTCTCGCTCGCAATGCGAAACGTACAGCACAGCGCGAGCTCGCACCCGCCGCCCAGCGCAAAGCCGTTCACGCACGCAATCACCGGCTTCCCGCAGGTCTCGAGCAGGCCCATCACGCCCTGCCCGCGCAGCACCAGCCTCTCCCCTGTCGCCGCATCCAGATCGGCAAGCTCCCGGACATCCGCGCCCGCTGCAAACGCCTTCTCCCCCGCGCCCGTCAGCAGCACGGCCCGGATGGAGGGGTCCTTGGCCAGCAGCGTAAACACCCGCTCCAGGTCGTCCAGCACCTGCTGGTTCAGCGCATTCAGCACCTTCGGCCGGTTGAGCGTCACGGTCGCGACCGCACCGTCATAGGCCAGCAGCAACGTCTCGTACAGCGGTAGTGCAAGCGACTCAACCATCCCATTTCTCCGTTTCCTCTGCTTATGACGCGGCGAGACTTGACTCCCGCCGCAACGCCGTCCACGCTCCACGGCTTGAGCCGCCGTGAGCATGCGCACCGCAAAGCACCCTTGCAGAGACGATACAATCAAACCATGATCAAGGGAATTACGCTCGTCGAGCAAGTCGCCGACTCGACCGAATACGAACGTCTCAAAGCCCTCTTCGCCACCCTCGGCTTCGAGACCGGCAAGGGCTGGCAGGACGCCCAGGGCCAGGGCGCTGCCTTCCTCGCGCCCATCGGCAACCTCGAGCTCGTCACCGGCCGCATGCCTGCCACCCCGCGCATTCTCGTCGAGGCCTCGCAGCTCGATCACGTCCACGTAGCCGTAGAAAGCTGGAGCGAAGAAGGTGCAGGCGTTACAGTCTCGGACGTCACCCCCACCCACTGGAACTCGCGCATGTTCACCGTGCGCTTCGCCGGCGGGCTCGAAGCAGGCTTTTGGGAGTCCGAAAACCCACTCCACGGCGCAGCCCCCGCGGTCGAAGGCGAGCTCACCGCGCAGGGTATGAAGTTCGCCGTCATCACCACGCGCTGGAACACCGTCATCACTGACCGCCTGCTGCAGGGCACGCTCGACTGCCTGCGCCGCTCGGGCGCGAAGATGGCCGACATCCAGATCGTCCGCGTCCCCGGCGCGTGGGAGATCCCGAACGCCGCCCGCACCATCGCCGAACTGCACCGCGTCGACGCCATCGTCACCCTCGGCTGCCTGCTGCGCGGCGAAACCGCCCACTACGAGGCCATCTACACCGAGGTCGCGCGCGGCATCGGGCAGTCCCAGCAGGACACCGGCGTCCCCCACGCCTTTGGCGTCCTTACCTGCGAAACCCTCGAGCAGGCCCTCGACCGCGCCGGCCTCAAAGCCGGCAACAAGGGCTTCGAAGCCGCGTCGGCCGCGATCGAGATGGTCCACATCAACCGCAAGCTGAAGTCCGCCGGGGGCGCAAACTGATGGGCACCCGCCGCAAGTCCCGCGAACTCGTCATGCAAATGCTCTTCCAGGGCGACCTCGGCAAGCAGTCGCCGGACGAGGTCACGAAGCTCTTCTGGGCCTCCGTCACCGACGTTGATGAGGAGACCCGCGGCTTCGCCGAGGACCTCTACCGTATCGCCACCAGCCGCCGCGCAGAGATCGACGCGCTCATCGAGCAGCACTCCCAGAACTGGCGGCTGGAGCGCATGCCCGTCGTCGACCGCAACCTGCTCCGCTCGGGCATCGCCGAGATGCTCGGCTTCCCCAAAACGCCCGCTGCCATCGTCATCAACGAGAGCCTGGAGGTAGGCCGCCGCTACGCCGCGCCGGAGTCGATCCACTTCCTCAACGGGGTACTCGACGCCGTAGCCCGCGACCTGCTTAAGGCCCGCTTGGGCTAGGGTCTTCGAAAGCTAAACAGGCTAGTCTGACGAAGGACCTAACGCAAGGATGCGTAGGAAAACGCAGAGGTTCGGAGAGTTTTCCTCAGCGACCTCCGCGTAACCCTCTGCGCCCTTTGCATTTATCTCTGTCTTACCGCGCCAGCTACAGCCCTAGTTTGTAGCCTTCCGCGGCTTCTGCACTAGCAGGTTCGGCGTGGCCACCCCACCGTTGATGCCGATCAGCGCCGGCACCACCGGAGCCACCGTATCCGCAAATCCAGCCGCCCCGCGCGTCAGACGATGCACCACGTTGTCTCCGGAAGTCCCCACGTACACGGTCAGGTTATCGGAGCTTACCGTGCCTGCGACCGGCGCAATCGGCGTTCCCGAAGCCGTCGTCTGCAGCGGAATCGACGTCAGCATTCCTGTCCCCGGCGCATACTGCGGCACCGCGGCGCCCGTCCCCAGGTAGGTGATCAGCGCGTAGGCGGAGTCCGATGTTGGCAGCACGCCCGTGATCGTCGTCGGCGCGATGCCGGTAAAGGGCTTTGCCGCCGTAAACGTGTTGTTGAACGGCACCGGGCAGCCGCCGCTCTTCACGTTGGTCACAATGTCCGACACGCCCGCCGTGGCGCTCGCGCCCAGGATGTGCAGGCCGTCGTTGGTCGCGGCGATGCGGTCGGAGGTCGTGTTCACCGTCGCGGCCAGCGGGTAGAACGTGTTGGTCGTCGTCTGGTTGAAGCCAGTGCCGGGGTTGTTGATCCCAGTCGTGGGGCAGTTGGTGTGCGCCGTCACAAAGCTGCCGCTCTGCCCCACGTTGCTGCCCAGGTAGACGCCCGCGTTCGGCACCGTCACCGCAACGTCCACGTTCGCGGGCGTGGTCACGCCGAGCGGCACTGACTGCCAGCCCGTGAAGCTGGAATGCACCAGCAGGCGGCCGTCAGTCGTCGTCACGTACACCGTGGTCGAGTCCTGGCTCCACTGCGCGCGCACCGCCGTGCCGCCGATCTCCGTGCTGATGCTGCCGCTGGTCGTGAACAGGTAGGTCAGGTTGCGGCTCGGGTCCGTAATCACCAGGGTCGAGTTATCCGGCGAAACCGCCAGCGCCGTGCCCACCACGCTCGTGTACTGCGCGTTCAGGGTGACGCCGGTACCCGCGACCGAAAGCACCATCAGCTCGGTCGAAGAACCCAGGTAGATGCTCGACAGGTCGTTCGAGAGCACCATGGAGTTCGGCACGTAGGGCAGGCGCGCCGGGGCCGGCAGGCTCGTCGTCGTAAAGTCTACCGGCTGGATATACTGCGAGTTCGTCGATCCGATGTAGAGCACCGTCGAGTTCGCCGTACCGGACGCGTTGATCTGCACCGGGTTCGACGTGATCGGCAGGCCGTTGCCGTACAGCCCGATCAGGTTATAGGACGACGCATTGCAGGAAGGCGGCTGGCAGATTGCCGAGATGGTGCCGGAGCCCGGAAACACCGGTGTGATGACGCTGCCGGTTGCGGGAATCGTGATCGGCGTGCTCGAAACGTAGGTCAGTGAAAGATTGTTGATCGGCTGCTGGTTGGTGTCGAGAACCGTGGCCACCAGCGACTGCGAGCTGTTGGTGTTGACTGCGAGCGGCGCCGTCGGGGGCGTCGTCGAGCCGGCGGCCGACAGCGTGATCGAGGCCGGCGGGCACGTGCTGAAGAAGCCTGCGGTGCTGGACGAAAGCACGTTGCTCGCCTGGATTACGCCCGAGCCCGGCGCTGCGGCCGTGGCCAGGCCGTTCGCGTCGATCGTGACCGTCGAAGGATTGAGCGAGGTGAAGCTCAGCGGGCCTACCTGGCAGCTGACATTGTTAGCTGGAATGGTGATGTCGGTGCCCGTGTAGGCGCGCGCCACCAGCTGTCCAGCATGGCCCTGCGAGAGGCAGCGATCGCCCACATACGCGACCGCCGGGGCCACGGGGGTGGTCAGGCAGGCTCCGTTCACGACCATCGTGTTGTAGCAGTTACTCGCCGGATCGGTCGCACAGTTGGTCGAAGGCGGGCCGAGCACGATGCTCGTCACCTGCGGGTGCACGTAGACGGGGATCGGGTTCGAGGACACCGACTGCGCGCTCGCTGTCAGGAACGCGGTGCCTGAGGCCGTGCCTGGCGTGCACACGGTGTAGTCCGGGATGCCGCCGCCGGTCTGCCGGTTCCACGTGCCCGCGCAGAGCCGGCCGTTGGTGGGCTGCACGTCGACCAACGACATGTTGCTCGAGCCGTAGACGGGATTGCCCGGGCTGACGCTGGTGCCCTTGCAGTCGGTGCCGGAGGCCCCGGAGACGCTGCCGATCTGGCCCTGGTTCAACGAGATTCCTGTCAGCCGCGGCTCCAGGTCGAGCGTCGTCAACTGGCCGACGACCAGGCCGGAGTTCTGCCCGTTGCAATAGTCGACGATGGTCCCCTTTTTACAGCCGGAGATGGACACGCCGAAAGGCACGGCGAACAGCAGCAGAACAGCTAATGTAAAGAACCTGCGCATTGAGCTTTTTATTCCTCTCCGTGCCGTCGGGGGTGGCCCACAAGCGGCGACGGTCGTTCTACGGATGACGTGGATTTTCCAACCTCCAGTCTAGAAGTTCGTCCGGGGAAGAGCAAATGCGCGCGGACGTGCGTCAGGGTGGAGTCAGGGTTGGACGTTCGATCTCGGGAAGGGTCACGCGCCCGGAGATGAGAAAGTGGGCGTCAGGTAGACTTTACATTTTGTAAGGTCTACCTGACATTTTGTAAAGCGCGCTTGTCGCTTTTGCTGCACCGAACCGCCTTTTGCGTGCGCAAGCGGCTATTGAGCGGGCATGTTTTCCGCAAACCAGGCCGCTTGCCGGGCTTCGAGATCGCGGATGTGGGCGGGGTCGCGGAACCCATGACCCTCATTTGGAAACACGACCAGCTGCGTCTTGACACCTTCGGCCCGGAGCGCATGCCAGAATTCAAATGACTGCGGCGCGGGGCACTCGCCGTCACGGTCGCCGACGACGACCAGCGTGGGCGTCTTCACGTTCTTGATGAACGTGATCGCCGAGGACTTCGCATACACCGCCGGATCGTCATAGACGGTCGCGCCGAAGAACGGGACCATCCACTGGTCGATGGAGTTTTCGCCGTAGTAGCTCAGCCAGTCGGACAGCCCGGCACCGGCCACCGCGGCACGGAAGCGCGTCGTCTGCGTGACGCCGAACATGGTCATGAAGCCCCCGTAGGACCAGCCCGTCAGGCCCTCGCGGTGCTTGTCGATGGCCGGGATTTTGGCTTCGATCGAGTCCATGCCGGCCTCGATGTCGCGCAGGTCGCCGTAGCCGAAGTCCTTGCGGTTGGCGGCGGTGAAGGCCTCGCCCTGGCCAAAGCTGCCGCGCGGGTTTGGCGCCAGGACGAAGTAGCCGAGCTGCGCCCAGACCGGGCCCGCGAAGCTCGCGCCGGCCGACGACGACGGGCCGCCGTGCACGCTGACGATCAGCGGATACTTTTGCTTCGGGTCGAATCCTGCGGGGTAGGTGAGCCAGCCCTGGACGTGCAATCCGTCGTTGACCCACTCGACGGATTCGGTGCGTGCGGTTGATTTTGCGCCGTCGTTCAGGTGGGTGAACTGTTTGAGCGCGTTGGGAGCGCCGAGGAAGAGCTCGGGGGCCTGGGCGTGGCCCTGTTCGACCAAGGCGATGGTGCCGACAGACGAGATCGAGAGGGCGCTCTTGATGGGGCCGCCCGAGACCGTAACTTCGCCGAGGTCGGTGGGGTCGAGCACCTTGGTGTCCACATTGACGGAGCTGAGCAGCGTGCGGCCGCGGCGATCCTCGACGAAGCCGATTTTGCCCGCGCCTGTCCAGGCGAGCCAGGTCGGGGTGCCATCGAGGCCGGGGGTAACGTCGGTGGGTTCGCCGCCGTTGCCGGGTACGACCCAGACGTCGCCGCCGGTGGAGCCCTGGTCGCTCATCAGGCCGCCGATGAACGCGATGCGCTTGCCGTCGGGAGAATAGCGGGGCACGGCAATCTGCAGGCCGTGGAGGGCGGAGGCGGTTGCAGCAGGGTCGAAGACGGCTTTAGGCGCGGCCGCAAGCGACGCGGTGTACAGCTTGGCGACCCACCAGTTGTTTTCCCCGGGCGGGTTGGCGGCGATAAAGGTGATGCCGGAGGAGTCGGGAGCCCAGCCGAACTCGTACGCGTGCAGGCCGGCCGGGGTAAGCCAGGCAAAGGTGCCGGTGGGCACGGCGACGGAGGCGATGCGCTGGATCTCGACGCCGTCCTCGCCGATGACGCCGGACCAGGGCTTCATGGCGGCGAGCGCGCCGGCCGAGCGGGTGGCGTTTTCGACGAAGAGGAAGGCGAGCGATCGGCCGTTGGGCGCAAAGGCGACCTGCTGGAAGATGCCCTTCAGGTGCGAGAGCTGCGTGCTGGTGCCGGTCGCGCGCGAGTAGAGAAAGATCTGCGGGTCGCCGGGCTTGTCGTTGTCCGACGTACAAGTGCTCGTGAAAGCTAACGTCTGGGAGTCGGGGCTGAAGACAGGTGCGGAGTTCGCGCAGTGCGTGCTGGCGGAACCGGAGACGAGCTTCTCCTGCGACTGCTCATGCGCGCCGACCGGTGCGAGCACGATGGGCGAGCCACTGGCTTCCGCCGCGCCCCTTCCTCCGCCGCGGGAGACTGTGTAGGCAACCAGCGTGCCGTCGGGAGAGATGGCCACCGAGCCGATGCCGCGCGTGTTGTTGCCCGCTGCGTGAATGGCAGCAAGGCGCGGATCGGGGTTGGCGAGCGGCGTCATGCCGGCGGGGGTGCCGGACTGGCTTACGGCAGAGGCGGCAGCGAGGGTCGTGAGGAGGGCGACGCGGAGCGGGAAGGCCATGCGAAAAGTTATCATGGAAGACCGGTCATAAGGCAGAGCATGGGCCACGAACCGAGCCTTTCTGGAAGAGTCCACTTCACAAGAGCCTAGCGCGATAACGCTAAGACAGGACGACGGGCACACGAACCTGATTTTGCGGTTGACGGCTCGTGGTGGAGTTGATATTTTTAGAAGGTTGGTTTGGTGTCGTGGCGAGTTCTCTCCGTGCGGTTGGACGGGAAGGGTGCGCCTGCGCTACACTTACGGTGTTGTACGAGAGCTTTACTGCGGTGGCCTTTCTGCACGGATTGAAGGGCTGGTTTGGACCGCGACCCTTCGCGAACGCGACTGCGCCACCCTGCACCTTGCACGGGCTATGCGGTCGGGAACAGCGAAACGGAGCCGGCTTACCCTTCCGCGGCTGAAGCGAAGGACGAGAGTTCGGTCACCGTCGACTGTGTTTTCGTCTGATTTGAAATGCCAGACGTACACCAGGCAGGGAACAATCTTTGCGTGAGGCGCATCAGCGTCCTCGGGTTTTGTCGCGTGGGGGGTTTCTGTCCGGTTGTGCGCACAAGTTTAATAGTGGAGTACTTCAAGGAGCTTCAGTGCCTACGTTCCATCAGTTGGTCAAGCAGGGCCGCTCGCCCGTTCGCTACAAGACTGCCAGCCCCGCATTGCAGGGCTCGCCTCAGCGCCGTGGTGTGTGCACGCGCGTCTACACCCAGACCCCCAAGAAGCCGAACTCGGCGCTGCGTAAAGTGGCCCGCGTCCGCCTGACCAATGGGATTGAAGTGACGACGTATATCCCGGGCATCGGGCACAACCTGCAGGAGCACTCGATTGTGCTGATCCGCGGCGGCCGTGTGAAGGATCTGCCGGGTGTGCGTTACCACGTCGTTCGTGGCACGCTGGACTCGGTTGGCGTGGCCAAGCGCATGCAGAGCCGCAGCAAGTACGGCGCGAAGCGTCCGAAGGCTGCCAAGTAGTTTGTTTTGCGGGGCTCCGGCCCCGCCCCTACAAGTCCAGCACGTGAGAAGTCACCGAGCTGGAGGAAGAAGAGAAGAGCAATGCCGCGTAAAGGTTACATCGCAAAGCGTGAAGTGAACCCGGATCCCGTGTACCAGTCGACCCTGGTGACCAAGTTCGTGAACAGCATGATGTGGGGCGGCAAGAAGTCGACCGCACAGGGCATCTTCTACACTGCCATGACGAACCTTGAGCAGAAGGGTGGCGACGAGGCCCTGAAGCTGTTCAAGAAGGCGATCGAGAACTGCAAGCCGCTGCTGGAAGTAAAATCCCGGCGTGTAGGTGGCGCGAACTACCAGGTGCCGATCGAAGTGCTGCCCGAGCGCCGCACGTCGCTCGCGATCCGCTGGCTGGTAACGTACGGCCGGGCGCGTGGCGAGAAGGGCATGGTCGACAAGCTGACCGCCGAGCTGCTCGACGGTCAGCTTGTCGACCATGCCCTTC
>CAXUDC010000085.1:0-14761 GCA_964249685.1 uncultured Acidobacteriaceae bacterium | reverse complement strand
ACTGCAACCTGCAGCGGCTGGACGGGCCGGTGCGCGGCAACAAGCGCATCATCGACGAGCTCGAGGGCGTCTTCCGCGGCGCCGGCTGGAACGTCATCAAGGTCATCTGGGGCTCGGACTGGGACGAGCTGTTTGCCCGCGACACGACCGGCCTGCTGCTCAAGCGCATGGAAGAGTGCGTGGACGGCGACTATCAGACCTTCAAGGCCAAGGACGGCGCGTACCTGCGCAAGGAGTTCTTCGGCAAGTATCCGGAGCTGCTCGAGATGGTCCACGACATCTCCGACGACACCCTGACCCGGCTGCACCGCGGCGGCCACGATCCGCTCAAGATCTACAACGCCTACAAGCAGGCCACCGAGCACAAGGGCGGGCCGACCGTCATCCTGGCCAAGACCGTCAAGGGATACGGACTGGCCTCCGCGCAGGCCCGCAACGCGACCCACAGCGAGAAAAAGCTGACCGACGACGGACTCGCCGCCTTTGTCAAGCGCTTCGACATTCCTCTGCCCGAGCAGGCTGCGAAGGACGCGGCGTTCTACCGGCCGGAGCCCTCCGCGCCCGAGATCGCCTACATGCAGGAGCGACGCAAGGTGCTGGGCGGCTACCTGCCGCGGCGCGTCGTGCCGCGGATCGCCGAACGCGCGCCGGAGTTCAAGGTTCCCGGACTCGACGCGTTCCAGGAGTTTACCGCCGGCTCGAACGGTCGCTCGGTCTCGACCACGCTCGGCTTCGTCAGCATCCTGCGTACGCTCATGAAGGATAAGGCGGTCGGCAAGTGGATCGTCCCGATCGTGCCCGACGAAGGCCGCACCTTCGGCTTCGAGTCGGCGATGAGGCAGGTCGGCATTTACGCGCCGGAAGGCCAGAAATACACCCCGCACGACGCCGACATGCTGCTCAGCTACAGCGAAAAATCCGATGGGCAGATCCTCGAGGAAGGCATCACAGAGGCTGGCTCGATGGCCTCGTTCACCGCCGCTGGCACCGCCTACTCCAACTACGGCGTGCCCTCGATTCCCTTCTATATGTACTACTCGATGTTCGGCTTTCAGCGCATCGGCGACATGGTCTGGGCTTTCGCGGACGCGCGCGGCAAGGGTTTCCTGATGGGCGGGACGGCAGGCCGCACAACCATGCTCGGCGAAGGTCTGCAGCACCAGGACGGCCACTCCGTCGTGCTCGCCAGCACCGTGCCGACCTGCAGGACCTACGACCCGGCGTTCGTGTATGAGCTTGCGGTCGTCATTCAGGACGGCATCCGGCGCATGTACGAGGCCAACGAGGACTGCTTCTACTACATCACCATGTACAACGAGGACTACCCGCAGATCGCCATGCCCGCAGGCGCGGCCGAAGGCATCGTCAAGGGCCTGTACAAACTCAAACCGGCCGCAGGCGAAGCGGTGGCCCAGCTCTTCGGCTCCGGCCCGATCCTGAACGAAGTGCTGCGCGCGCAGGCCATCCTGGCCGAAAGGTACAAGGTTCACGCCGACGTTTGGAGCGTGACCAGCTACGTGGAGCTGCGCCGCGACGCGCTTGCAGCCGAGCGCTGGAACCGCCTGCACCCCACGGACAAGCCGCACACGAGCTATCTTTCCAGCCTGATCGACGGCACCAAAGGCCCCATCGTCGCGGCGAGCGACTACATGAAGTCGGTTCCGGACGGCCTGTCGCCGTGGCTTGGGTCGCGTCTGCTCTCGCTCGGCACGGATGGCTTCGGGCGCAGCGACAACCGCGAGCACCTGCGGCGGCACTTTGAGGTCTCGGCCGAGGCCATCGTCGCGGCCACGCTCTCGCGGCTCGCACGCGACGGCAGCTACAAGGCGAAGGATGCGGCCAAGGCGATCCAGGAACTCGGCCTGAACGCCGAGGCGCTCGACCCGAGCCGCGCCTAAGTGATGGCCGCCTCCTTCGAGAACCCGCTGATCCCCCACGCACGCATGCGCGCGCTCTACCGCGGACTGATAGAGCTGCGTGTGCTCGGCGAGCGCCTGCCACGCGCCGAGCGGGTGCCGGCGGGGCTCGAAGCCTGCTGGGTCGCCACCGCGCTTGACCTGCACGACGGCGACCTTACCAGCGATCTCGCGGCGAACGCGCTGCCCGGCTTTATCCGCCGCATCGCCGCGCGGACCGGGACCGGCGTGGTTAAAAAGGCCGAGGCGCGCGCCCTGCTGGAAGCTGCCCTGAAGCCATTTTCCGGTAACGCGGTAGAACGTCTGCTCTGCGCGATTGGCGCGGCGATGGCGGTGAAGGCCGCAGCGAACAAGGGCGTCGCCGTCGCCTACCTGCGTGACCGCGAGCTCGCAGCCGCGGACTGGAAGCGCGTCTTGCGGGTCGCGTCCGACGGAGACTTGCCGCTGGTGATCGTCGCCGCCGGGGCCGCGGAGGTGCCGCTTGCGAGCCGCGCCGTTCCCGTCATCCCGGTCGACGCTGCCGACGCGGTGGCGATCTACCGCGTCGCGCAGGAGTCGCTGCTGCGCGCCCGGGCCGAAGGCGGCGTGGCCGTGATCGAATGCGTCCGGACCGGTGCCGATCCCGTCGCCCTGCTGGCCCGGCAGCTGACCGCCAGGGGGATCGCCACCCCGGCGTGGATCGCGGGCGTGGAAACCAGGACGCGCGCCGTGCTGGCGGGCGTTTAGGCCGGGGTACACTGGAGAGGCGTCCGGGACCGCCCCCGTCGCGTATGTGCAAGAGAGATGCCGGCGCACGATCGCCCGGCGGATGCAACGATTAAAGCCCAGTTTCTGAGGTCTGTGTGCGCAAAAAAGTTCGTCTTCAGCTCGCCGGTGTCATCGCCCTGCTGTCCTCCGGCTCCTGCCTGGCCCAAAGCCAGCCGCAGCCCCAGAGCCAGCCCCAGCCCGCGCCTGCCGCGGAACCTGCGGCTACACCTTCCGCAACTCCCTTTCCGGCGCGCCCCGCCTACGGCCAGCAGCAGGGTCAACCGGCCACCGTACCCGCCGCCACCACCGCGCCGCAGCCGGTCGTAGCACCCGCGCAGACCACGGCCGCGGCTCCCTTCGGCGCGATGCCGCCGTACATTCCCTACGGCATCCCGGATGAGGATCGCGTGCCCAACCACGCGGGTTCCACCTACATCCCGGTCGATAGCTGGGTCTACCCGGAGATGCTGCGGCTCTACTCGCTCGGATATGCGAACACGTTGTTCATCGGCGTGCGGCCCTGGACGCGGCAGAGCGTGCTGCACGTGCTCGACGAAAGCGAAGATGATATTCGCGAGTCCGACAGCGACGAGGCCAAGGAGATCTTCACCTCGATCAAGCACGAGCTGCGGGCCGAGACGCCGGACGCCGCCGGGAAGCGTCCCGCGGTCTTCGGGACCGAATCCGTCTACGTGCGCGCCATGGGCATCGGCGGCCCGATCCTGCGCGACAGCTTCCACCTGGGCCAGACGATCGCGAACGACTACGGCCGGCCCTACCAGACGGGGTTCAACAGCCTCTTCGGTGCCTCCAGCGTCAACGAGTATGGCCGCTTTTCACTCTACGTGCGCGGCGAGTACCAGCATGCCCCCTCCGCGACCGGCTACTCCCAGGCTCTGTCCATCAACCTCTCGAACAACGACGCCATTCCCTTTTCGGGCTACAACCTCAATCAGGCCACTATCCCGACCGGGCCGATCGCGGCGCAGAACCCGTTTCGCCTGCTCGAAGCGACGCTGTCGTTCCACCTGGCGGGCCATGAGATCTCCTTCGGCAAGTCCGACGACTGGCTGGGCCCGGGCGTGGGCGGCGCGCTCGCCTACTCGAACAACGCCGAACCCATCTACGCGTTCCGCATCAACCGCGTCGAGCCGCTGCACATCCCCTATGTCTCGGCGCTGCTGGGGCCGCTGCGCTATGACTTCATGTACGGCAGCCTGCAAGGCCACACCGACCCGAACCACGACTACACCCACACCGAGATCTTCTCCTTCGAGCCCACGAGCAACTTTCAATTCGCGTTCTCGCGCACCATCATCTTCGGCGGTGCCGGCCACGAGCCCGTCACGATCCACACGTTCCTCAAGGGCTTCTTCGACCCGAACGACACCACCTCCGCGGAGAAGGGCTCCCGCGACGATCCGGGCGCACGCTTCACGGACTTCACGGCGTCCTACCGGCTGCCGTTCGTGCGCAAGTACGCCACATTCTACGTGGACTCGTTCTCGCACGACGACGTGACGCCGATCAGCGCGCCGCGCCGCGCGGCCTACCGGACGGGCATCTACCTGTCGCAGTTCCCGGGCATGCGCAAGCTCGACCTGCGCGTCGAGGCCGCATCGACCGATCCGAAGGTAAGCGTCAGCTCGAACGGCCTCTTCATCTATCGCGAAGCGATCCAGCTGCAGGGCTACACCAACAAGGGCTTCCTGTTCGGCGACGTTATGGGCCGCGAGGCCAAGGGCGGGAACGCCTACCTGACCTACCACCTGTCCGGCGACGAGTGGATTCAGGTCGCGTACCTGAACAAGAAAAACGACAAGGACTTTACCGGCGGCACCACGCAGAACCAGTTCAAGGCAGAGGTGCAGAAGCGCTTCCTGCACGAAAATCTCGCGGTCAGCGCCTGGATCCAGTACGAGGGCTGGAAGGCTCCGATCTACGTGACGGGCAGGCAGAACGACACGGTCGGGGCGTTCCAGCTAACCTTCTATCCTGGCTTGAAGACGCGCAATGTGCAGTAGTTGAAACGCAGATCCCTACGGGATGACGACAAATACCAAGGTGCCTTTGCTTATACAAGTGCCGCCTTTTGTTGTCATTCCGTAGCGAAGCCCAGGAACCTGCGGTTCGGACCAGCACTACACCTTCGGGACAAAATGGTCTACGGCTTGGGCTTTGTTTTGACTTCTTCCGCTTCGCTGACCTGCTGCTGCTGTTCGCTAACTTGCTGTGCGCTGACCTGCTGCTTGCGCGCGTAACGCCAGCGCAGGTGCAGCACACGGGAGCGCTCGCTCTCGCGCGTCTCCGCCAGCGTGCGTGCTGTCAGCAGGTCCGTGATGGTCAGGATGCCGGCGTAGCGGGCCGCGGCATCGAGCACCGGAAAGGCCGTGTGGCGGGAGTCCGCCATCTCCATTGCGGCCTGGCGCAGCGTCTCGGTCGACGACATGGTGACGGGCTGGACAAGCGCCGCGCCCAGCAGCGGCGTGCCGGGCGAGTCCCCCTCCGCGGCCTTCCAGGCTTCCTGCATCAACTGTCCGCGGGTCAGCATGCCGGCCAGGGTGCCGGCCTCGTCGACCAGGGGAAAGATGCGCTGCCAGTCCGACCACGCCTGCGGGCCTGCCGCGTTCATCCCGTCGAGCCACGCCTGCGCGTCCTTGCGGGTTGCCGCAGCCGGAAAGGTGACCGTGTCCTTGTGCATCGCGGCCGCCACCATCACCAGTTCGAGTGGGTCGACGCCGTACTCGCGCGTCAGGTGCAGCCCGCGGCGGCTCAGGTTGGCGGTCAGCATGGAGCGCGGCTGCACCAGCACGCCCACCGCATAGGCGGTCACGCACGCGAGCAGCACCGGCAGCATCAGCCCGCCGTTGTGCGTCAGCTCGACCGCAAGCATAGCCGCCGTCAGCGGCGCGCCCAGCGCAGCGGCGAGGATGGCCGTCATCCCAACCACGGCCCACGCTCCGGGCGAGATGAAGGGAAGAAAGTGGCCCAGCGCCAGGCCCATCGCGCCGCCGATCATGATCATCGGCGCCAGGATGCCGCCCGCCGTGTTCGACCCCAGCGAGCACATCCAGATCAGCGACTTGACGACCAGAATGCCCGCCAACAGCTTCCAGGTGACGTTGCCGTTTACCAGCAACTGGATCACCGAATAGCCCACGCCGAGCGCCTGCGGAAAGATCAGCCCGCCCAGCCCCACGACGACGCCGCCAAGCGCCGGGTACCACATCCAGTGAATCGGAATCCGCTCGAAGAGGTGCTCGAAGAAGTGGATGCCCTTGCTGAGCCCGATCGCCAGAAACGCCGCGACGCCCCCGACGACCAACGCGCCCAGCATCGCGGAGTGATGCATGGCAACCGTCGTAGGCGGCATGGGGAAGATCGGTCCGGAGCCCAGCAGCAGCCGCCGCAGCGCGCCGCCGGTGACGCAGGCGATCGCGACCGGGACCAGCGAGCGTGGACGCCACTCGAACAGCAGCAGCTCCACCGCCAGCAGCACCGCAGACATGGGGCAGGAGAACGTCGCCGCCATGCCGGCCGCGGCGCCCGAGACCATCAGCGTGGTGCGCTCGGAATCAGTCATCGGCAGCAGCTGGCCCAGCAGCGAGCCGAGCGCGCCGCCGGTCATGATGACCGGGCCTTCCGCGCCAAATGGGCCGCCGGAGCCGATCGCAATTGCCGTCGCGACCGGCTTCAGGATGGCAAGCCGCGGCTGCACGCGTCCGCGGCCGAACACGATCACCTCCACCGCCTCCGGCATGCCGTGGCCGCGCACGCGGGGCGAGCCGAAGCGCGCGATCAGCCCCACCAAAAGCCCGCCCAGCACCGGCAGAAACACCGACCACCAGTGCAGCGGCAGCGCAAATGGGTCGCGGTCGACGGCAGAAAAATGGTGGAAGTAGAACAGGTTGGTCGAAAGCCCGATGAGCTTCAGCAACGCCCAGGCAGCGACCGTGGCGACGGCCCCAATGCCGGCCGCGAGCGCGCTGATGTACAGCACGCGCGGATCGACGGAGTAGTCGGAGAGTTCGGTTCTAGCTCGGGCAGGTATGCCTGCGGGCCCGAGCACCGGCGGTTGAAGTGGCTCGCTCAAGCGGCTGCCGCGTAGGAGGCTGTCACACCTTTCATTCTATCGCAGACGATCACCGCGCTTCCGGTAAACTTGAGCCATGATCGCACGCTACACGCTCCCGGCCATGCGCCGCATCTGGTCCGATGAAAACAAGTACAAGTGCTGGCTGCAGGTGGAGGTCGCGGCCTCGCAGGCGCTGGCCGCCGCGGGCATGGTGCCGCAGGCCGCCGCGGACAGCATTCGCGATCGCGGCGCGTTTACCGTCACGCGCATCGACGAGATCGAAGCCGAGGTTCGGCACGATGTAATAGCCTTTACGACCACGGTCGCCGAGCATATCGGCGACCCCGACGCAAGCCGCTGGCTGCACTACGGGCTCACCTCGACCGACGTCGTCGATACGGCCCAGGCGCTGGTGCTGCGGGAGGCCTCGGCGGTCATCCGCGCCGGCATCGTGCGGCTGGCTGATGTGCTCAAAGCGCGCGCCGTCGAGTTCCAGCACACCTCGATCATCGGCCGCACGCACGGCGTGCACGCGGAGCCGACCACCTTCGGCCTCAAGCTCCTGCTCTGGTATGCCGAAGTCCAGCGCAACCTCGTCCGCTTCGACGCCGCGGCCGAGGAGCTGCGCGTGGGCAAGCTCTCGGGCGCGGTCGGGACCTTCGGGCACCTGAAGCCGGAGCACGAAGAGGCGATCTGCAAGGCGCTCGATCTGGCGCCGGTCGCGGTCGCAACGCAGGTCGTGCAGCGCGACCGGCACGCGGCCTACGTGGGCTCGCTGGCGGTGCTCGCGAGCACGCTGGACAAGATCGCCACCGAGGTCCGGCACCTGCAACGGACCGAGGTACGCGAGGCCGAGGAGTTCTTTTCAGACAAGCAGAAGGGCTCGTCCGCCATGCCGCACAAGCGCAACCCGATCGTGTCCGAGCAGATCTCCGGCCTGGCCAGGGTGATGCGCGCAAACGCACAGGTGGCCCTCGAAAACGTGGCGCTGTGGCACGAGCGCGATATCTCGCACTCGTCCGCCGAGCGCGTCATCCTGCCCGATTCGACCACGCTTGCGGACTACCTGCTGCAGAAGACCGCGACGCTGATCGAGCGTTTGCTGGTCTACCCGGCGCGCATGCTGCGCAACCTGGAATCGACCGGCGGCCTGATCTTTTCCGGCCAGCTGCTACTCGACCTGACCGAATCCGGCATGAGCCGCGAGGACGCCTACCGCCTGGTGCAGGGGCTCGCGATGAAGAGCTGGAAGGAAGAGCTCGTCTTCCGCGACGAGGTGGCTAAGGAGCCGGCGATCACGTCGCGGCTGAGCGGGGAGAAGCTTGACCGCGCGTTTAATTATCAGCGGCAACTTGCGAATGTGGATGCTATCTTCGAACGCGTGCTTGGCAAGCAGGTATGAGGCCAGCTTGCGTGTATCTTGCGTTTAGCTTTTTAGGACTCAAGGCCCCGACTTATACCAGCCTGGGGCGCAAGCTCCAGGTTCTACGCCAACCATGACCTAAGCCCTGAAGGGGCGACTCATAGGACAGGCTATCTAAGGGAATGGTATAGCTCTTCGTCTGCGATTCTTGGGTACGATCTGCCGTGATTACTAGAAACAACGACGTGATCTTTGATAGAAGAGCCCCTATCTCAGGTGTAGTCGCAGCGACAATGCGGGGATCCTTTCGCTTCGCTCAGGATGACGGCGAAACAAATAATTACAACTACATTTATCTATTTTTGCGGAAAGGCAGTACTTTCCGCCATCTTGCGAGTGCTGGAGTCGCGCGTTCCTGTCTAAGTGGTTTCTGACTTCCTCGTAAAAACGAACTGCTGCGGCGGTTGCTTCTTTCAGGCGCGACACAAGTGCTTCGGCCCGGGCGGCGTCCTGCTTGTAACGAGACTTAAGCAGGCTTATCAGGCGCTTACTACGCACGTCTGCCCTCTTTTTCGCTTCTACAAAGTCTCTTCAATCATGCTCATAAAGACTGTTCTTTGCGCTTAGGCTACGATGAAGATGCCATGACCAACGCGGACTCACTCGTGCAGATTATAGATGCTTCGCAGGCCTCGGCGGCGGCGCGCGCGGGTGCGTGGCTGGTGTGTCATGCCGGCTGTTCGCCCTGCTGCCATGGGGTGTTTGAGATCTCCGGGCTGGACGCGGCGCGCCTGCGGGACGGTTTGGCGGCGGCACCGGAGGACGTTCGGCAACGGGTCCTTGCGCGGGTTGCGTCGGCTCAGCAGAAGCTGGGGCCGTTCTACCCCGGCGACCTCGCAACGGGCATTCTAAGCGAGGACGAGGAAGCCGTCGAGCTGTTCGAGGAGTGGGCCCACGCGGATGCCTGCCCGGTGCTCGACCCGGACACGCAGACGTGCGAACTTTACGCGCACCGGCCGGTGCTCTGCCGGACCTTCGGGCCACCGATCCGCAACGACCACGAGGACGCCGAGGCCGGCCTCGCGATCTGCGAGCTCTGCTTCCACGGCGCGACCGAGGCCGAGGTTGCGGCGGCCGAGATGGACTCCTCTTTCCGGCCCCTGCAGGAGCAGCTCGAAGCCGATTACGACAGGACACACCGGGCCGGCGGACCGACGATGATTCCCTTCTGTTTTTAGTCGTCCGCAGCGGATAATAGGATAGTGAAGATCATTACGCTTGCAGTAACCGGAGCCAGCGGTTCCGTTTTCGCCGCGGAGGCGCTGCGGCTGCTCGCGGCGGACGAACGCGTGGAGCATGTGGACCTGGTCGTGTCCGACGCCGCGCTGCGGGTGCTCGTCGAAGAGCTGCAGTTGAGCGGGCGCAACGGGCTAGTCGAAAAGCTGCTCGGCGCTCCCAGCGACAAGATCAGGCAGCACGCGGATGCCGATATCGGCGCCTCGATCGCGTCGGGCTCCTACCGGACCGACGCCATGGTGGTGCTTCCCTGCTCAATGGGCACGCTGGCGCGCATCACCCACGGCCTTGCCTCGAGCCTGATCGAGCGTGCGGCCGATGTCTGCCTGAAGGAGCGCAAGCCGCTGCTCCTGTGCGTGCGCGAGACGCCCTTCAACCTCATCCACCTGCGCAACATGGTCAGCGTCGCGGAGGCGGGCGCCACGATCTACCCGGTCATGCCCGCGTTCTACATGCGTCCGCATGACTCCGCCGAGATGGCCCACGGGTTCGTGGAGCGGGTGCTCGGCTTCATCGGCCTGGGCCAGGCAGGCGCGTATGTCTGGAAGGGCGAGGCCTAGACTCCGCTCAGAGCTGCTAATGCCCCGGAACCGTCTCCTCCCCGCCCCGAGTCGGCGGGTGAGCGGACAGGAAATCGATGCTCCCGCGCAGCACGGGCCGGGTACACTCGGACGGTGCGAGATGGCCGCAGCCCGCCACTACCAGCAGAGAGGAGTTCGCGATCTTGCGATGCATCTGCTCGCCGCTGCTGAGCGGGATCAGCTTGTCCTGCTCGCCCCAGACGACCAGCGTCGGCACCTTGATGCGGTGCACCTGGAAGTCGAGCAGGTCGCGGCCGCCGGTCATGGAGCCGACGCTGCGTTGCAGAATCCAGGCGTTGTCCTGCAGGCGGCGGATGACGGCGCGCACGACAAAGCCGGGCAGGTGCGTGGGGTGTGGACTGAGCATCTCCTGCAGGCGCACCAGCCCTGCGGCATCGACCGGAGTGAAGAGCGAGGCGTCGAATGTGGTTGGAAAGTAGAGCCCCGCCGCGTCGTAGACGATGAGCCGCCGCACCAGCGAGGGGTGATCGACCGTGAGCTTCAGCGCGACCCAGCCGCCCATGGACCAGCCGCCGACGTCAGAGCGCGTAAGGTGGATGGCCTGCATGAAGTCGGCGACGAGCTTTTCCTGTTCGGTGATTGTGTACTGGATGTCCGGCCGGGTGGACCGGCCGTAGCCGAGCAGATCGAGCGCGTAGACATGGAAGCCGTTCGCGGCCAGGGTGGGGATCATGCCGGACCAGTCCTCGGCGCGCGAGCCCAGGCCGTGGATGAGCACGAGCGGCTGGCCGTTGTCGACGGAGTGGGCGGGATAGGCTTCGAAGTAGTGGACGGTGAAGCCGTCCACGTTCACGTACTCGCTGCGCACGTGCTGGCTGCGGAGATGGAGACGAATCTGCTGGTCCGCGATCCAGAGCGGGTCGAGGTAAAAGACGGTGCCGGCGGCGAGGAGCAGGAGGCCCAGGACGAGAGTAAGGGTGATGAACGTGCGCTTCAAGCCTGGCTTGCCTCCTGTTAGGTTTTCAGCTGACAGCTGACAGCTCAGGGCTGACAGCTCATTCTGTTCCACGACATCAGTGCGGCTTCGCTGCCTTCTTCTTGGCCGGAGCTTTCTTTGCTACGGCCTTCTTCGCAGTCGGAACGCCGGTCTTCTTTTCCGGCGCAATGAATTTCGCGCGGAGTTCTTTCTGCTTATCAGCCTGCGCGCGGATGCTGGCGGGCTGCGCGCCGGCGTTGGGGTTGTTCTCGGCGATGACCTGAAGCCCGGGAAAGTGCGGGCGCAGAAAGGAGCCGGTGTGCGAGGCCGCGACGGTCGCGAGCTGCTCCGGCGTGCCGAAGCCGACGACGGTTCCACCGCCTTCGCCGCCTTCAGGGCCCATGTCGAGCAGGTAGTCGGCGTTGCGGATGATGTCGAGATTGTGCTCGATGATAATGACGGTGTTGCCCAGGTCAGCGAGCCGGTGCAGCACGTCGAGCAGCTTGCGGACATCGTCGAAGTGGAGCCCCGTCGTGGGCTCGTCGAGCAGATAAAGCGTGCGTCCGGTCTGGCGCTTGCTGAGCTCGCGGGCAAGCTTCATGCGCTGCGCTTCCCCGCCCGAGAGCGTAGTCGCGGACTGGCCCAGGTGGATGTAACCGAGGCCGACATCGACCAGCGTTTGCAGCTTCACGTTGACCGTCGGGATGTCCTTCAGGATAGGCAGCGCGTCGGCGATCGAGAGCTCGAGCAGGTCGGCAATAGAGTAGCCGTTGAACTTGACCGAGAGCGTTTCCTGGTTGTAGCGGCGTCCGTTGCAGACCTCGCAGAGGACGTAGACGTCGGGCAGGAAGTTCATCTCGATACGCCGCTGGCCGTCGCCCTGGCAGGCCTCGCAGCGGCCGCCCTGGACGTTGAAAGAGAAGCGCCCGGGCTTGTAGCCGCGCTCGCGCGACTCCGGAAGCTGGGCGAAGAGGTCGCGGATGGCGGTGAAAACGCCCGTATACGTGGCTGGGTTCGAGCGCGGCGTCCGCCCGATGGGCGACTGGTCGATCTGGATGACCTTGTCGAGCTGGTCAACGCCCGTGACCTTGCCGTGCTGACCGGGTTCCTCGCGCGAGCCGTAGAGCTCTTTGGCCAGCGCGCGGTAGAGGAGGTCGTTGACAAGGGTGGATTTGCCGGAGCCGCTCACCCCAGTGACCACAGTCATCACGCCGACCGGGAAGTGCGCGGAGACCTCCCTCAGGTTGTGGGAGCGCGCGCCTTCGACCGAGAGCCAGCGGCCGTTGAGCGGACGCGGACCGTGGTCGATGGTACCGTCTTCCAGGGTGCGCGAGGGCCTTGTGACGATGTCGATCTTGCCCGCAAGGTACTGGCCCGTGATGGAATTTGGGTTCGCCATGATCTCGGCGGGCGTACCGTCGGCCATCAGGAAGCCGCCGTTTTTTCCCGCGCCGGGGCCCAGGTCGAGCACGTAGTCGGCCTTGCGGATAGTGTCTTCGTCGTGCTCTACGACGAGCACGGTGTTGCCAAGGTCGCGCAGAGCCTCAAGCGCGGCGATGAGGCGCTGGTTGTCGCGCTGGTGCAGCCCGATGGATGGCTCGTCCAGCACGTAGAGGACGCCGCGGAGCCGCGATCCGATCTGCGTGGCGAGGCGGATACGCTGGCCTTCGCCGCCCGAGAGGGTTGCCGCCGAGCGATCCAGAGACAGATAGCCGAGGCCGACAGCGTTGAGGAATTCGAGCCGCTCGATGACTTCTTTTTGCAGCCGGTCGGCGATAAGCTTGTCGCGACCGAGGAAGTTCATGGAGCGGGCACCAGTCAGGGCGCGCTCGAGTGAAAGGTGGGTGAAGTCAGCGATGGAGAGTTGTTTGGGTTGTGCCTTTGGGGTCGGTGCCGCTCCGTCCCATCTCTTAGAATCGAGAGATGGGACACCCAGTTCTGTACTGCCTATGGGGATGGTTACAGCTAGCGACTCCGGGCGCAGGCGCTTGCCCTTGCAGCGCGGGCAGGTGCTGGCCGACATGTACTGCATCATGTAATCGCGGTAGCCGTCGGACTTGGTCTCTTCCAGGTTCGCGCGCAGGTAGGCGAAGATGCCGTGGAAGCCCGTGCGGCCGGCCTCGCCCTTTGGCGGCCCATAGAGGAGCAGGCTGCGTTGCTCTTCCGGCAGGTCCTGGAAGGCGAGCTTCAGGTTGATCTTGTACTTGTCGGCCGCAAGCTTGATCAGCTTCAGCAGATAGGACGACCCGCTGCCGGGGCCCATGGCACCGTCGAGCAGAGGCTTCGACCAGTCGGTGATCGTCTTGCCGGGGTCGAAATCATAGATGCTGCCCAGGCCATGGCACTCCGGGCAGGCGCCGTAGTTGGAGTTGAAGGAGAAGCTGCGCGGCTCGAGCTTGGGGACGTTGATACCGCAGTCCGGGCAGGCCATGGTGGAGGAGTAAAGCGTCTCCTCAGAATCACCCTTGCCCGCGCCCTGGATGGCGATCAGGACGAGGCCGTTGGCCATCTGCAGCGCCTTCTGGACGCTGGCTTCCAGGCGCCGGGTGTCGTAGCGCGGCTTATCCGCGAGCGCCGCGTTGTTGTCCTCGGGCGGCGTCGTCAGCGGCTTCAGAATGATGCGGTCGACGACGGCCTCGATAGCGTGATTCTTACGCTTCTCAAGGCGCATACCCTCCGTAAGCTCAGTCATCTCGCCGTCGATGCGCGCGCGGAAGCCCTGCTGGTCGAGCGCCTCGAGCTCCTCGCGGAACTCGCCCTTGCGGCCCCGGACGATCGGGGCAAAAACGGTGATGCGCTCGCCGGGGGCAAGCTGGACGATGCGCTCGACGATCTGGTCGGCGGACTGACGCGTGATGAGCTGACCGCAGTTGGGGCAGTGCGGCTGGCCGACCGAGGCGTAGAGCAGCCGCAGGTAGTCGTAGATCTCCGTGATGGTGCCGACGGTGGAGCGGGGCGAGCGCGAGGTGGTCTTCTGCTCGATCGAGATCGCGGGCGAAAGGCCGTCGATCGCGTCGACATCCGGCCGCTCCATCTGGTCCAGGAACTGGCGCGCGTAGGCCGACAGCGTTTCGACATAGCGCCGCTGCCCTTCCGCGTAGATGGTGTCGAACGCGAGCGAGCTCTTGCCCGAACCCGAAAGCCCGGTAACGACCGTAAGCGTATTGCGCGGGATGGAGACTGACACATTGCGCAGGTTATGCTGGCGCGCGCCGCGCACGGTGATGTGGGTCAGCCCCGCGCGTGGCTTTTTTGCCGCCGGGATGTCGATCGTGGGTGCTGTGGTCATGGTCGCTTCGGCCGCCCCTCCGGCCAATGTTCAGGATAATGCAAAGTCGCATCGGTGAGTTATCGGACGCTGGCCGCACGGGCGCGGGAACGTGTACCCGGCTGTACAACATCGGTGCAATTTTCAACAGGCGGAACGGCTCACGTTTGCGACAATGGGTCTGTTGGTGGCTGAGGCCGCCCGCATTTGGGGGTTTTGACGTGATCTCGACGATCCTGCTGGTCTGTGCCGTGGCTGCTTCACTGGGTGTGGGCGTTTTGCTGGCCTATGGCATCTGCCTGTCGATGTTCCGGCTGTTCCGCATCCATGCAACGCAGGTAGCGGCGCGGCGGGTGCAGACGGTGGCTGCGAGCGGGCTGGTGATTGGAAATTAGGCTTAGCCCTTTGATCAGGTTCCGGGGTGGAAGCGTAGGACTTTAGTCCACGAGTTGATTCGGCGCAATGAAATGGGCTTATCCCCGGCGCTGCTTCGGGGCGGTTACAGACTAACTTCAGCAGACCTTCCTTGGACCAATCACCAAAAGATGTAGAGCCTTTGCTTCTTTGTTGTCATTCCC
>CAXUDC010000084.1:5235-14803 GCA_964249685.1 uncultured Acidobacteriaceae bacterium | reverse complement strand
TCCGTGTAGTTCGCGGTGGAGTGCGGGTAGCGCGCGACGACCTTGCAGCCGTACGTGGGCGCGGCGCAGGCGGCTTTGCCGAGCAGCAGAACGATGACAATACGAGTGACGAGGACACGCATAAGGCTCCCGGGGACAACGTTTAGAGCCTACCAGAGCGCCACTAAACCGCGCCGTCATCTCGATCAAACGAGGACGGTGGTAGTCTGGGGCGGTTGGGTTCAATCGGCCTCTGAGGAGATCTCCCGTGGAACAGACGCACTCTGACGCACTCGTATTCTTTGGCGCAACCGGCGACCTGGCCTACAAGAAGATCTTTCCGGCGCTGCAGGCGATGATCAAGCGCGGCACGCTGGATGTGCCCGTGATCGGCGTCGCCAAGGCCGGGTGGGATCTGGACAAGTTCCACGCGCGCGCCAAGGATTCGCTTGAAAAGCATGGCGGCTGTGACGCGGACGCGTGGGAAAAGCTGCAGAAGCTGCTGAAGTATGTCGATGGCGACTACGCGGACGACGCCACGTTCGACGCGGTGCATAAGGCCATGGACGGGGCCAAGGCACCGGCCCATTACCTGGCGATTCCACCGTCGCTCTTCGAGACCGTGGTCGAAAAGCTGGTCAAGTCCGGCTGCGGCGACAACGCGCGCATCATCGTCGAGAAGCCCTTCGGCCACGACCTCGCAAGCGCGCAGGAGCTGAATCGCATCCTGCTCGGCTCGTTTGCCGAGACGTCCATCTTCCGCATCGACCACTACCTGGCCAAGGGCCCGGTGTACAACATGGTTTCGTTCCGCTTTTCGAACGCGTTCCTGGAGCCGCTCTGGAATCGCAACTACATCGAAAGCGTGCAGGTGACGATGGCCGAGGACTTCGGCGTGCAGGGCCGCGGCGGCTTCTATGACCCCACCGGCACCATCCGCGACGTGGTCCAGAACCACCTCTTCCAGATCGTCTGCAATCTCGCGATGGAGCCGGCCGCGGACGGCTCGAGCGCCAGCCTGCGCGATGCCAAGGCCAACGTCCTGCGCGCCATCCCGGCTATTACCGCGGACAACCTGGTGCGCGGCCAGTTCAAGGGCTACCTGGACGAGCAGGGCGTCGCGCCGGATTCGACGACGGAGACCTTTGCCGCCCTGCGGATGGAGATCAAGAACTGGCGTTGGGAGGGCGTGCCCTTCTACCTGCGCTCGGGCAAGAATCTCCCGGTCACCTGCACGGAGGCGCTGGTGCGCTTTAAAAAGCCGCCGCTGACGATTGCGGCCAACCCGGACCTGGCGCAGAACTACATGCGCTTCCGGATCAGCCCGGATATGTCCGTGGCGCTGTCGGTGTCGGTCTCGTCCCAGCATGAGGGCGGTCCGCGGGAGGCCGTCGAACTCGTCGCCAGCCGGCACCCCGAGCCCGACACCATGGAGGCCTACGAGCGTGTGCTGACCGACGCCATGCATGGCGATCCGTCGCTGTTTGCCCGGCAGGATTACGTCGAAGAGGCCTGGCGGATCGTCGATCCGGTCCTGAAGGAGAGCACCCCCGTGACCCCTTACAACCTGCATACCTGGGGCCCGTCCAACGACAATCCAAACGTCATCCCGCCCTGCGGCTGGGACGACCCTGTGATCGAGGCCGCGCCATAGTAGAAGCCCTACTGCTGCAAATTCTGGAGCGGCATCCTACCTGCTAGCACGAACGGCAACGCAAGCCACCCTGGAGTGAACCATACGATCCTTCTTCGGCAAATGGCTCTTCCTGCTGGCCCTCGCCGGCTCCCGCTCGCTGCACGCGCAGGAGTACAGCGGCGAGCTGCGCCTCACCGTCACCGATCCGTCCGGCCTGCCGATCGCGGCCTCCGTGACCGTCGTCAGCGATGCGCATCACCTCCGCCGTGAGCTGCTCACGGACCGTGACGGCACCCTCACCTTGAAAGGCCTGCCCTTCGGTCCTTACCACGTCACGGCCAGCAGCGGCGCGTTGCTGCTGGGGTCCGAGACCCTGGATCTGCGCTCGGCCCTTCCGCTGCAGAGCTCCCTGCGGCTGGCGCTGCTCACGCAAACCACGTCGATCGACGTGACCGCGGCCGAAACGCTCGTCGACCCCTATCGCACCACGTCCATCATGACCATCGGCGCGCAGGGCATCGACGACCGCCTGTCGTCCCTGCCCGGCCGTTCGGTGCAGGACCTCATCGTCACCCAGCCGGGCTGGCTGTACGAAGGCAACGCCGTCCTCCACCCGCGCGGGTCCGAGTACCAGACCCAGTTCATCGTCGACGGCATCCCCCTGACCGACAATCGTTCGCCCTCCTTCGGCCCTGAGATCGAAGCCGACGACGTGGCCTCGCTCAACATCTACACCGCCGGCTTCCCGGCCGAGTATGGCCGCAAGATGGGCGGCGTCGTCGAGCTCGATACGCGCAAGGAGACCTCGCCCGGTCTGCACGGCCAGCTCGTCCTTTCGAGCGGCAGCTACGACTCCGCCTCCGCCTACGGGCAGGCGCAGCAGCGATGGAAGCACGACACGCTCAGCGTCGCGGGCTCCGGCAGCATGACCGACCACTACCTCAACCCCGTCGTTCCGCAGAACTATACCAACGACGGAACCACTGGCGACGTCTCCGCCCGCTACGAGCGCGACCTGACCCACGTGGACACGGTCACGGTCAACTTCCGCCACGAGCTCTCGCGCTACCTCGTCCCCAACGAGCTCGTGCAGCAACAGGCCGGTCAGGTGCAAAACGGAGACAACTTCGAGACGCTGAGCACGATGTCGTACCAGCATGTGCTCTCGCCGGACAGCCTCGTCACCCTCGCCGGCATGGTGCGCGACAAGGCCAGCGACCTCTACTCCTATGTCAACCCGACGCCTATCGCAGCGTTCCAGCACAACAGCTTCCGCGAGGGTTACTTCAAGGCGGACGTCTCCCTGCACCGGGGACGGCAGGAGTTCAAAGCCGGCCTCGAATCCGACAACACCTTCCTGCACGAGGCGTTCCAGTACAACATCACCGACCCCACGCAGTTCGACCCCGACACGCCGCTCGGCCTGGTCTTTGCCCAGCACCGGCCGGACCTCGAGCAATCGGCCTTCGTCCAGGACCTGGTCCGGCTCGGCCCGTGGACGATCAGCGCAGGCCTGCGCTGGGACCACTATCAGCTCCTGCTCAACCAGGAAGCCTTCAGCCCGCGCCTCTCCGTCGGCCGCTACTTCGCCAAGCGCAACCTGCTGCTGCATGCCTCCTACGACCGCGTCTTTCAGACGCCGTCCTCGGACAACATCCTCATTTCGAGCTCGGCCGCCATCCAGGCCCTGAGCGGCCAGTTCCTCCGGCTACCCGTCCAGCCGTCGCGCGGCAACTACTTTGAGGGAGGCCTGACCGAAGGCTTCGGCGGCCGCGTCCGGCTCGACACCAACGTCTACCGCCGGCAGGTCCGCAACTACGCTGACGACGACCAGCTCCTCAACACCGGCGTCAGCTATCCCATCGCGTTCGACCACGCCGTCATCTATGGGGTAGAAGGCAAGCTCGAGGTCGTACACCTGGGCCGCTTCAGCGGCGCCGTCAGCTACTCCTACATGGTGGGAACGGTCTGGTACCCCGTCACCGGAGGCCTCTTTCTCGGCGACGACGCTGCCAGCGCATTGGTGCAGCAAAGCGGTCACTTCCCCGACTCGCAGGACCAGCGCAACACGGTCTCCGGCCGCGGCCGCTACCAGATTTCCTCGCGCTTCTACGTCACCGCGGGCCTGTCCTCCGGCTCCGGCCTCCCCTTCGAATACACCGGCGACCAGGGCGACGCGCTCGCGGAGTACGGGCCCGCCGTCATCGACCGCCTCAACTTTGCCCGGGGCCGCATCCTCCCCCTGCTCGCGTTCAGCGCTGGCGCCGGTGCCGACCTCTACCAGGCAAGGGAGTTCAAGGTACATCTGCAGGTAGATGGAAACGACCTCAACAATCGCCTGAACATTCTCGACTTTGGCGGCCTCTTCTCCGGCAACGCAATCGAACCAAAGCGAAGCGTCATCGCCCGCCTGAAGCTTCAACTGTGAATCACGTCCACTCCCGAAAGCCTCTTGATCATGGTGGAAGCGTGGAACCCAGGCCAATTCACCTGCAGGTGTACTCCCTGCGGTTGTCTGTTTTCGCCGTCATCCTGAGCGAAGCGAAGGACCCCCGCATCCTTTATCAAAGGAACGCATCCTTTCGGTATCGCCACGCGCGTCGATGCACCGAGTGCAGTCCACCTCCTCCAGCCCCCACAACCACCCTCTGCTACAATCCAGCTATCGTGACGCCCCCCGAAACGCCCAAAAAAGCACTCATCTGCGGCGTAACCGGCCAGGACGGCGCTTACCTCGCGCAGTTCCTCCTGGCCAAGGGCTACCAGGTCTACGGCTCCACGCGCGACCTCCACGGACCCCACACCAACCTGCACCGGCTCGGTATCTTCGCCCACGTTCACCTCCTGCAGGTCCACCTCCCCGACCTCGCCAGCGTCCTCTCCGCCTTCGAGCGCGCCACCCCGGACGAGATCTACAACCTCGCCGGCCAGACCTCCGTCACGCTTTCCTTCCAGCTCCCCGTCGAGACCTACCAGTCGCTCGCGCTCAGCTCCCTGAACCTGCTCGAAGCCATCCGCCTCCGCGGCGCCGGCCGCCTCTTCGAGGCCAGCTCCGCGGCTTGCTTCGGCCCCTCCGGCCGCACGCCTATCACGGTTGAAACCCCCATGCACCCCCACCATCCCTACGGCATGGCCAAGGCCGCCGCGCGCCTGCAGGTCGGCTGCTATCGCGAGAGCTTCGGCGTCTACGCCTGCGCAGGCATCATGTTCAACCACGAGTCGCCCCTGCGCCCCGAAGCCTTCGTAACGCAAAAGGTCATCTCCGCCGTAGGCGCCATCGCGCGCGGATCGCAGCAAAAGCTCCACCTCGGCGCACTCGACGTCTACCGCGACTGGGGCTGGGCCCCCGAGTACGTCGAAGCCATGTGGCTCATGCTCCAGCAGCCCGCGCCCCAGGACTTCATCATCGCCACCGGCCACACCCGTTCCCTCCGCGACTTCGTCGACACCGCCTTCCGCACCGCCGGCCTCGACCCCCGCGACCACCTCGTGCAGGACCACGCCCTGCTCCGCGCCACCGACACCGCCTTCAGCTGCGGCGACCCCAACCCTATCGCCGAAAAGCTCGGCTGGCGCGCCAGAAGCCACATGCCCCAGGTCGTCCAGCTCATGCTCCAGGCCGACGCCGAGGCCCACTCATGAAGATCCTCCTCGTCGGCAACTACCCGCCGGACCGCCAGGAGAGCATGCTCCGCTTCGCCCACCTGATGCATCGCGAGCTCACGGCGCGCGGCCATCAGGTCACGCTTTTACAGCCCCAGGTCCGGCTGCACGACGGCAGTAAGCCCGCCGGCGCGCGCAAGTACCTCGCCTACGCGGACAAGTTCCTGCTCTTCCCCCGCACCCTGCGACGCGCCGCCCGCCGGCACGACGTCACGCACCTCTGCGACCACTCCAACTCCATGTACACCCGCAGCCTGCGTGGCGTGCCCCACCTCGTTACCTGCCACGACGTCCTCGCCATCCGGAGCGCGCTTGGCGAAATCCCTGAGAACGACACCATCTCCGCCACCGGCAAGCGCCTGCAGGCCTGGATCCTCTCCGGCCTGAAGGCTGCGCAGTACATCGTCTGCCCGTCCACCATCACGCTTCAGGACATGCTCCGCGTCACCGGCCGCCCGCCGCGCGACTCCGAGCTGATCTACATGTCGCTGAACTATCCCTACACCCCCATGCCCCGCGAGGACGCCCTCGCCCGCCTCACCGCCGTCGGCTTCGACGCCGCCAAGCCCTACTTCATGCACGTCGGCGGCGGCCTGGACTTCTGGTACAAAAACCGCCCTGGCACGCTGCGCATCTACAAACGCCTGTGCGAGCTCCTGCCCCAACTAGCCCCACGCTTCCTCTTCATCGGCGGCGCGCTCGAGCCCGAAACCCTCGCCTGGCTCGAAGCCGCCGGCCTGCGCGACCGCGTCACCTACCTTGGCGGCATCGCGAACGAAGACCTGCGCGCCGCCTACTCGCTCGCCGAAGGACTGATTTATCCGTCCTTCCAGGAAGGTTTCGGCTGGCCCGTGCTCGAGGCCCAGGCCTGCGGCTGCCCCGTCTTCGCCTCCAACCGCGAGCCCATGACCGAGCTCGGCGCGGACGCCGCACTCTACTTCGACCCCGAAGCCCCGGAAGCCGCCGCCGCCCTCGTCGCCGCCTCGCTCCCGGAACGCCCCACCATGCGCGAGCGAGGCCTCGCCAACGTCCAGCGCTTCACCGTCGACAAGATGGTCGACGCTTACCTAGCCGCCTACAGCCACGTCCAGGGGGCGTCTTGAAAAAGGCTCTCATCACCGGCGTCACCGGCCAAGACGGCGCCTACCTCGCAGAGTTCCTGCTCAACAAGGGCTACGAAGTCCACGGCCTCAAGCGCCTCGCCTCCGTCTTCAACACCGAGCGCATCGACCACATCTACGACCACCAGCACGGCCCGAACCCGCGCTTCGTCCTCCACCACGGCGACCTCACCGACGCCTCCTCGCTCTTCCACATCCTGCAAAAGGTCCAGCCGGACGAGGTCTACAACCTCGGCGCACAATCCCAGGTCCGCGTCTCGTTCGAGACCCCCGAGTACACCGCCAACACCGACGCGCTCGGCGTCCTGCGCCTGCTCGAAGCCATCCGCATCCTGGGCCTCGAAAAAACGACGCGCTTCTACCAGGCCTCCACCTCCGAGCTCTACGGCCTCGTCCAGGAGACCCCGCAGCGCGAGACCACGCCCTTCTACCCGCGTTCCCCCTACGCCGTCGCCAAGCTCTACGGCTACTGGATCACCGTAAACTACCGCGAGGCCTACGGGATGTATGCCTGCAACGGCATCCTCTTCAACCACGAGTCGCCCATGCGCGGCGCCACCTTCGTCACCCGCAAGATCACCCGCGCGCTCACCCGCATCTCCGTCGGCCTCCAGCAGACCGTCTACCTCGGCAATCTCGACGCCAAACGCGACTGGGGCCACGCCCGCGACTACATCGAAATCCAGTGGCTGATGCTCCAGCAGCAGCAGGCCCGCGACTACGTCATCGCCACCGGCGAGCAGTACAGCGTGCGCGAGTTCATCGAGCGTTGCGCCCGCCTCCTCGGCATGGACCTCACCTGGTCCGGCCACGGCCTGGAAGAGAAAGCCCGCGATCCCCAAGGCAACATAATCGTAGCCATCGACCCCCGCTACTTCCGCCCCGCCGAGGTAGACACCCTCCTCGGCGACGCCACCAAGGCCCGCACCGAACTAGGCTGGTCCCCCCGCACCACCTTCGACCAGCTGGTCCAGGAAATGGTACAAGCCGACCTGAAAATAGCCCAACGCGACGCCCTCATCGCCCAGCACGGCTACAACGCAGTAGCCCAGCTCCGCTAGACCAGGTCGAAGTCCCTCAAGCTTCAACATCACACCCCTTTGTTTGTCATTCCCGAAGGGAATCTGCGTTTTATAGCTGCACCCAAAAAAGGGGTGCCCCATGATCACCGCGGCACCATCGCGGTTATCGTGGGGTAAGTCTCTTCCTCACCGCCCCACCCCATCCGCCTTGATCCGTCCTTACCCGTCTTATTCCCAGAAACGCCTTGTCTTTCACCCACCGGCCACCGAAAGTGCCCCTTCGCCTGCTCCCCGCGAAACCCCAGCAACCAGCTCTCCTCCACTCCACCCCCGATGTTGTGCACCACCCGGGTCCCCAGTAGTCCCGTCTCCACCACAATCCCCACATGCGGCAGCCGCCCACCGAGCAGCCACGTCAACTCATCCCCGACCAGTAGCGGCCCTGGAAACCCGTTCCCCGCCGTCTTCTCCCGGGCTGCCCAGACCTGCGCCCCCACCCGCCGCCAGAACACCTCCAGGTTCAGCACTCGGCGATGGTCGATATTCGTGTCCGGTCCCCGCAACCCCCAGGTCCGCGGATAAGCCCCAAACTCCCGCACCATATCCTCATGCACCAGCCGCTGCAGATCCACCCCCAGCCCATCCCGCGCCGCCCGCACCACCACATCCGCACACACCCCCGTCACCCGGCTCACATCCCCACCCGGGTAAGCCATCTTCGAGTAGTTGGGATCATACCCGGTCGTCACCCCAAGCTGTTTCCGAGCCGCCGCCGCCAGGCGTTCCCCACTCGTCCGCACCGGCGCCCCCACCAGCCCCACCGCCAGCAACCCACCCAAAAACTCCCGACGCACCATCCCGCCATCCTACACGCCAAAACCCGACGGGGTGCCCCATGATCACCGCGGTCTCATCGCGGTTATCGTGGGGTCATGAACTCAAACATCCTACCCTCGTCCCTGAAGCCCGAGCATCCCAATCCCCATCCGTCCTGATGCCTTTTTTGATCCCACTGATCCGTGGTAAGTTTTCCCTTCCGCCCCACCCCCAACCAGCATCTGAATCAACCATGTCGCAGAATCAAGCCCCCGCAGCAGAGCTCATCACCGACCCTGCCGCAGCCGCCAAAGCAGCCGGCCTACGCTATGTCACCGACGCCAAACCCGGCATCACCCGCCACAAACAAGGCGACCAGTACACCTACACCCACCCCGACGGAACTCCCGTCACGGACGAGCCTACCCTCGCCCGCATCAAGGCCCTCGTCATCCCGCCCGCGTATGAGGACGTCTGGATCTGCCCGCAGCCCAACGGCCACCTCCAGGCCACCGGCCGCGACGCCCGCGGCCGCAAGCAATCCCGCTACCACCCCCACTGGCGCGAGGTCCGCGACGAAACCAAGTACGAGCGCATGCTCCTCTTCGGCGACGCCCTGCCCCGCATCCGCGAGCGCGTAGACCACGACCTCGCCCTGCACGGCCTCCCCCGCGAGAAGGTATTAGCCACCATCGTCCGCCTCATCGAGACCACCTTCATCCGCGTCGGCAACGTGGAGTACGCCCGCACCAACAAATCCTACGGCCTCACCACCATGCGCACCCGCCACGTCGACGTTCACGGCGCTACCATCACCTTCGACTTCCATGGCAAATCCGGCGTCCACCACACCATCGACCTCGAAAACAAGCGCCTCGCCAAGATCGTCAAGAAGATCCAGGACCTCCCCGGCCACGAGCTCTTCCAGTATCTAGACCACGACGGCCATCGCCACCACATCCATTCCGACAACGTAAACCAGTACCTTCACGATGCCACCGGCGAGCACTTCACCGCCAAGGACTTCCGCACCTGGGCCGGAACCGTCCTGGCCGCCATGCTCCTGCGCGAGTTCGAGCCCTACACCACCCAATCGCAGGCAAAAAAGAACGTAGTAGAAGCCATCAAAGCCGTCTCCCAACGCCTCGGCAACACGCCCTCGGTCTGCCGCAAGTGCTACGTCCACCCCGCCGTCCTCGAGGGCTATTTCAGCGGGGCGATGCTGGGCGCCATGCAAGCCGAAGTCACCGAAGAGGTAGAACACCAGCTCCATGCCCTCCGCGCTGAAGAGCTAAGCCTCCTCCAACTTCTAACCCCCAAATAATCCAGGG
>CAXUDC010000084.1:0-5135 GCA_964249685.1 uncultured Acidobacteriaceae bacterium | reverse complement strand
ATGTTCCGGTACATGTCCTTCAAGTTACCGGCAATCGTAATCTCCTCCACCGGAAACCCCAGCTCCCCATTCTCGATCCAGAGTCCAGCCGCCCCCTGCGAGTAATCCCCCGTCACCAGGTTCACCCCAAATCCCATCGTCTGAGTCACGTACAGTCCCTGCTTGATCGGCCGCAGAATTTCCTCAGGCGTAAGCCGCCCCGCCTCAAGGTAAAAGTTCCCCGCCCCAATCCCGGGATTCCCAGCCAGCCCACGCGAAGCATTCCCGGTCGAAGGAATCCCCAGCTTGCGCCCCGTATAGGTGTTCGTCACATAGCTCTTCAGAATCCCGCGCTCGACGAGCACCGTTCGCCGCGTAGGAAGCCCTTCCCCATCGAACGGCGAAGTCCCAAACCCGCCAATCCCGTCGAACACCATCGTCCCGTCGTCGACCACCGTAATGTTCTCGCCCGCAACACGTTCCCCCAACATCTCGTCGAAGAACGTCGCATGCCGGTAGATCGCATCGCCGTTCGCCGCCTCAAAGATACTGCCCATGATGCTGCGCGCAATCTCCGGCGAAAACACGACCGGCACCCGCTGCGTCGGAACGCTCCTCGCGCCCAGCCTCCGCAGTGCGCGCTCCGCCGCGATCCTCCCGATCTCCTCCGGATTGTCCAGCTTCGCCGTCGTCCGCGCGCTCGAGTACCAGTTGCTTCCCTGCATCCTGCCGTCCGCATCAACCGCAATCGGCGAAGCCGAAAAGCCGCAATAAGACTTGCGAAACTCTCCCACGAATCCACGCGAGTTCACCATCACCTTGTGCGAGGTCGCGGTGTCGAAGTCGCCGCCGCGCGAGTTCTGAATACGCGTATCGGTAGCCAGCGCAGCCGCCTCGCACCGCCGCGCCAGCTCGATTCGCTCCGCCGGCGGCTGCTCGTTCACATCCTCAAAATACAGCCCCAGATCCCCCTGCAACTGCCCAAACGCAGCCTCATCCGGCAAGCCGAGAAAGGGATCCTCGCTGGTGATTTTCGCGAGCGAAATCGCCCCGCTGACCAGCTTCTCCAGCCCTTCCCGCGAAAGGTCCGAAGACGAAGTATTCGCCGACCGCAGCCCTTGGAACACGCGCAACCCAATCGCCCGCGAGCCCGATTCCTTCAACGTCTCGACCTGCCCGAGCCGCACCATCGCCTCGAAGTCGTCGCCCTCATACGCGACCACCTCCGCATCCGTAGCGCCCGCCCGCAGCGCCCGGCCCAGCACGTCAGAGGCAATCGCCTTCAAATCAGTGACAGTTGCAAGCATGGCATCCTTCCAGTCAGGCCAACACCGCTTCGGAGACGGGAAGCTCGACGCCGAGCCATTCTGCCAAACCGTCTTCGGGCAATTCAACAAGGTGGGTCACAGCGGCAGGAATCGCGTCTCCATTCATCGCAAGCCCCTCCAGATGAAATTCCAGCGCATCGCGTAGATTGTCACGCATCTCCTCCAGGGTGTGACCGGTGCTCGCACATCCAGGCACATCGGGTGCAAACCCGCTCATGTTTCCCGGACCATTTTCATAGACGACAAGATAGCGTCGCATCATGGCTTGTACCCCGCTTGCTTCAGAATCGTTTGCAGAGTTTTCGGATGGAAGTCATCTCCCGGATGCCCTGACACCGTAACGGTCTGCGGCTTGCCCGGGTGCTTCATCTGGCGATGGCTGCCTCTCTGCCGTTCAAGATACCAGCCATCGCCTTCCATCCGTTCAAGCAGATCTCTGACCTTCATCAGCGAACAGGCGCAGCACTCATCCGCGACGAACGCCCATCCGTCGCCTGGCGAAAGTGCATCCCATTCAGGCAGTATTCTGAGTCCGTCTTAAGCTTGTGCTCCACATGCGCCGGATTGGTGCTCTTGATATTGCGGCGGAACAGCTTCACCGCGCCCCCGCAGTCCTTGCAGCGAAACTCGGTGTCTTCGTCGACAAGCGCATCGGCCAGCGGCTTGATCTTCCAGAACGGCTCGTACCCACCGGCCGCGCGCACACGCCTGCGCTTCACTTCCAACTCGTAGATCTTCTCGCGTTCCGCTGTTGCCATTGCAAGCACCTCGAACAAACTTTGGTCGATCGCCCATGGTTCTTTCCGGTACGGGAGCGCAGCCACTGGTCCGCGCAGAAATCAGTTGATCGGCTTCTCCGAGTGCTTCGGCTCGCGCCCATCGGTCGCCTTGCGGAACAGCATGCCGTTCGCGCAGTGTTCACTGTCGCCCGGGTGCTTGTGCTCGACATACGGAATCGTTCCCGCCTTGCCCGTCTTGCCCAGCACCTTCATCTCGCCATGACAATCCTTGCAGCGAAACTCGCTGTCGTTGTCCGCAAGCGCGTCCTTGACCGTCTTGATCTTCCAAAACGGCTCGTAACCGCCGGCCGTCGCGACGCGTCGTCGCTTCACTTCAATGTCGTAGATCTTCTCGCGTTCCGCTGCCATTATTGTCCCGTTCCGCCGACCGTCATCCGGTCGAGTTTGATGGTCGGCATCCCGACCCCTACAGGCACACTCTGCCCGGCTTTGCCGCACGTTCCAATCCCCTCGTCGAGCGCCAGATCGTTGCCGACCATGCTGACGTGCTTTAACGCCTCCGGCCCATTGCCGATCAACGTCGCCCCGCGCACCGGACGCGTCACCTTGCCGTCCTCGATCAGATAAGCCTCGCTGGCTGAAAAGACAAACTTGCCGTTCGTAATGTCGACCGAGCCGCCCGAGAAATTAACCGCATACAACCCGCGCTTCACGCTCTTGATAATGTCTTCCGGCACGTCGTCGCCATTCAGCATGTACGTGTTCGTCATGCGCGGCATGGGAACGTGATGGTAGCTCTCACGCCGGCCACTGCCGGTGGACTGCGTGCCCATCAGGCGCGAGTTCATCTTGTCCGACAGGAACGTTTTGAGGATGCCGTTTTCGATCAGCACCGTCTCCTGCGTCGGCACGCCTTCATCATCCACGTTCAGCGAGCCGCGCCGGTTCGCGATGGTGCCATTGTCCACAACCGTAACCTTCGGCGACGCCACCTGCTGGCCGATCAACCCGGCGAAAGCAGAGGTCTTCTTACGGTTGAAGTCGGCCTCCAGCCCGTGACCGACGGCTTCGTGCAACAGCACGCCGGGCCAACCCGGACCAAGCACCACTTCCATCTCTCCGGCCGGTGCCTCCGCCGCGCCAAGTTGCAGCAGCGCCGTACGCGCGGCCTCGCGGGCAAAGTGCTCCGGGCTCTTTTCCGCCTCGAAAAAGTCCAGCGTAACGCGTCCGCCGCCGCCGCTTGTCCCCTTCGCCGTGTTCTGGGAGTCCTTTGCGATGACAAAGACGTTCAGCCGGGCAAGCGGCTGCGTATCCGAAGCAAACGTCCCGTCCGAGGCCGCGATCAGGATCCGGCGCAGCTCATCGTTGATGCCGGCGCGCACCTGAGTGATACGTGAATCGAAGTCGCGCGCGGCCTTGTCGGCACGCTTGATCAGCGCGAGCTTGGCTTCGATCTCGCCATCGGCCGAGAGCCCCGCGATGGGATAGAGGGACGGCGTTTCGATGTGGCGAAAGCCGCTGACACGCTCCTTCGCCGGTCCACTCGCAATCAGCGCGGCCGTCCGCGCGGCAGTCAGCAGGCGCTCACTCGAGAGGTCGTCGGTAAAGGCAAAGCCCGTCCGCTCGCCCGACACCACGCGGATGCCGCAGCCGAGCGAGATGCCCTGCGCGGCGGTCTTGACCAGCCCTTCATCCATCCCAAGCGACGTGCTCGTCACCGACTCGAAGTAAAGGTCGGCGTAGTCGCCGCCGGCCGAAAGCGCCTCGCCAAGACACCGCTCCATCAGCCGCTCGGACAGGCCCAGCTTCTCGATGAAATAACGCTTGTGATCGGGCGCAGGAGCCATCGTCACGTCCTGCCTGGATGCGGTCGAAGAGAGCCCAACGGTGGAAAGCGTCATGAATCTCTATGATAGGCTTTGGAACGCCTTGCGGCAAATGCACCCTCGTCGCCGAGCACTTGAAGACGGACGCGCTACGGCTGCAGCGGCGTAAGGTGCTGAAGGATGATCGCCCTGAGCGGCTCGTACTGCCGAAGTTGGTAGGCCTGGTCGCGCGCGAAGGAGAGCGCGTTCCTGCTCTCCTCGCTCGCGCCTGCCGGCTCCCAGTCCAGGTCGAATCCCGCTCCCAGGGCGAGGTCCGCGGAGAACTGGCGCAAGGTGCGGCTGTTGCCCTCGCGAAATGGATGGGTAGAATCCATCTCGCTGTAGAAGTAGGTGATCCGCTCCGCAAACCGCTCCAGGCTCAGCCCGCTTAGTCAGCTCTCGGCGGCAAGTTCCTCAAAGATCCTGTGCATCTCTGGCGCAACGAAGTGTGAGTCTCCGTAGGTCACGGTGTAGCCAAGAGCGCGGCTCTTGGTCATCCGGCCTATGTTGGCGCGGTAAGAGCCTGCCCACTGATAAACGTCGCCAAAGATCCCTCGGTGAGTCGCTTTCAGGCGAGCTTCGTTGCAGAGGCCGGATACCGCCTCGTCCCTGAGGGCAAGCAGGGCAATGGCCGCGACCTGCTCTTCAACCAGCTTCAGGTCATCCTGAGTGCGAAGATCGAAGAGATTAGTGAGGACGTTCGTACCTGGGTAGCAGTACGGATCGCCGCTCAAGCAACCTTGCTCACGATGTGGCTTTGCTGCTGTGCATTTTCGACGATGAAGGCATGCGCCTGCTTCGGAGTCATCTCGCCGGAAAGAACCTTGGCTTTCACCTGTTCATAAAGCGGCTGCCCGCTTGGGTCCATATTCTCGATGCGAAAGCTCGCCTCGATGGTCGAAAAGCTCTTTTCGTAGCGCTTCTTTTAAATAGGGTTGAGCATGGCTTTCTCCTCCTCCAGTTTACCTCGACTTGACCCAGGGAATACGCCAGAACACAAGGCTTGCACCCATGTAAGACAAAACGTTACACAGGTCAGGCGGATACAAATGGACGATCCGCAATGATCCGTCCTGATCCGTCTTATCCGCGTAATCTTTGTCCCTAGTCAGCGGCCATGCGAAGGGTCTGCGCTGCTCGCTACGTTCAGGTCAAGAAACATGTCGGCAGTGCCACCGGCATAGCAGTTGTTGTCCGCGGCATAGGTCCTGGCGCAGGATTTC
>CAXUDC010000083.1:0-14924 GCA_964249685.1 uncultured Acidobacteriaceae bacterium | reverse complement strand
CGGCGCAAATCCCATCGCCCACTTCGTGACCGGCGTCACCACCCCCTCGCTCGGCTTCACGACCCTGCATTTCCCCAGCGTGGTCAACCACTACGGCGGCGTGTTCGGCAACGAAGTCTTTCAGATGTCGCCGCGCTTGACCGTGACCGCCGGACTGCGCTATGAGATCCCGGGCGGCTTTACGGAAAAGCACGATTCCAACACCGTCCTGCTGCCGCAACTGGCCAATCCGCTGGTGCTCGTAAATACGCCGGCGTATGCAAGCCGTAGCGACCTGGCGGCGCACCACACCTTGTTTTCGCCCCGTGTCGGCTTTGCGTTCCAGCCGCAGGCAGGAACGTCGGTCCGCGCCGGCTACAGCCTCTCCTTCCTGCCCATGGATACCATCTACAACAGCGGCCCATCCGGCTCGCCGGTCAACTCACCCAACACATCGGTGAATCCCGGATCCCTGCTGAGCCAGCCGCTGCATGGCGGGACCACGTTGCTTGAGCCGATCGGGCGCGCCTACAATGGCTCCCAGTTCCTCGGCCAGGCTATCCAGGGCCGCATCGCAAACTCACGCTTCCCCTACCTGCAGCAGTGGAACGCCAACGTCCAGCAGAACTTCTCAAGCAGCACCATCTTCCAGCTCGCCTACCTGGGTGCCCGCGGCGAGCACCTTCCGCTGTTCGGCACCGCCGGCATCGACCAGCTCCCCGACCAGTACGACGGCTTGCCCCAGGCGCAGCTCACCGCCGCCGGCGGCGGCCTCTTCGCGCCCAAGCTGCGGCCTTACCCGCTTTATCAAAATGTCTCCGCCATCTCGCCTTACATTGGCGATTCCTACTACAACTCCCTGCAAGTAACCCTGAACAAGCGCTTCCGCGGCGACGGAACGCTCCTGCTCAACTACAGCTTCTCCAAGTTCCAATCCACTGCCGAAGCCAACAACACGCAGGTCGAAACACACGCGACCGGCCTCATTCAGGACTACGACAATCTGCGCGGCGAACGGTCCTATCTCAGCTTTGACGTTCCGCATCGCCTGGTTGTCAGCTACATCCTCGACCTGCCGTTCGGCAAGGGCAAACGCTACCTGAACGGCGGCTCGGCCTTGACCCAGACCTTCGCCTCCGGCTGGAACGCCAGCGGGATCAACACCTTTCAGAGCGGCTTCCCGGACGCGATCACCGCGACGGCCAACCTGCTCTCCAACCTCTATGGCGCCGGCACCATTCGGCCGAACGTGGTCCCGGGATGCCACAAGGTCATCGGGAACAGCGTGCAGGCAAAACTCGGAACGACGCTCTTAAACAAGGCTTGCTTTACTGCTCCGGGCCCCACCAGCTTCGGCAACGAGCCACGCGTCGACGGACAAGTCCGCAGCCAGGGCGTCGACAACTGGGACTTCTCTATCGGCAAGTCGACGCCGATCGGCGAACGCTTCAACCTCGTCTTCCGCGCGGAAGCCTTCAACGTCACCAACCGCACGCAATTCGGCGACCCCAACCTCAGCTCCTCGAGCGCCGTCTTCGGCATCGTGACCACGCAGACCAACTCCCCGCGCTTGTTTCAGTTCTCGCTGCGCGCCAACTACTAGCCCGTTTACCTCCAAGTGTAGCTGCTGTTCTTTCTCGCCGTCATCCTGAGCGAAGCGAAGGACCTCCGCATTGTTGCTGCGGCTACACTTCCAGGTAAACGGTTCTAGCCCACGGAGGGCTGCTCGCGCAGGCGGGTAGCCTTCAGCACAGCACCAGGGTTTGCTCTCGACGACAGGGCCTGAGGACAAGATGAAAAATAGATGGATGATCTCGCTCGCAGCAATCGCTCTCTTCGCGGCAAACGCGCTCGCGCAGGCCGCACCTCCCCTCACTGAAGACGTACAGGTCGACAAAGGCCAGCTCCACGGGGCGGCGCGGGATGCCGCCGGCGTCCTGAGCTACAAGGGGATCCCGTATGCGGCGCCGCCGGTCGGGGAGCTGCGCTGGGAGCGTCCGCGCCCGGCCAGCCCCTGGCAGGGCGTTCGCGATGCCACCGTCCTCGGCCATCGTTGCTGGGTCAACACGCCGGAGGAAGGCCTGGGTGGCTCCACCAAGGGCATTACGCAGGATGAAGACTGTCTCTACCTCAACGTATGGACTACAGCTAAAACAGCCGGCGAAAAACGCCCGGTCATGGTCTGGCTCCACGGAGGAGGGTTCCAGTTCGGCACCAGCCGCGACCCCCGCACCGACGGTACGCTGCTTTCGACCAAAGGCGTCGTCCTCGTCAGCATCAACTATCGCATCGGGGTGTTCGGCTTCTTCGCTCATCCCAAGCTCAGGAGCGACGGCCGGCTCTCCGGCGACTTCGGCATCCAGGACCAGATCGCTGCCCTGCAGTGGGTCAAGGCCAACATCGCCAGCTTCGGTGGCGATCCGGCCAACGTCACCATCTTCGGTGAGTCCGCAGGCTCGCAATCCGCCAGCATCCTGATGGCTTCACCACTGGCGAAGGGCCTGTTCCAACGCGCGATCGGCGAAAGCGGATCTTCCTTGCAGCAACTGCCCGGTGCGGGCGAGATGTCGCTCCGCGGCGCGGCCTACGCAGGCGCTCTCGGTGCGGCCACCATCGCCGACCTCCGCGCCATGCCAGCCGATAAACTCAACAAAGCCGCCGCATGGGACTTCCGCGGAGGCGCTCCCATCATCTTCGCGCCCTGCATCGACGGGTACGTGCTCCCCACCCAGGTCGCGAACATCTTCCGCCAGGGCCAGCAGAACGACGTCTCGCTCATCGCCGGCTACAACAAGCGTGAGGAGTTCGCCTTTCTGGCGGAGACGCTGCCACACCATAACGCCGCGGAGTTCCTCGCCGCGGTGCAGAGGGTCTTCGGGCCCGAACGGATGCAGGAGTTTCTCGCCCTCTATCCCAGCAGCACGGACGCCGAGGCCAAGGTGGCAGCCGAGCAACTCTTCGGAGACCTCCGCCAGAAGGCCGAGACCTGGCGCTGGCTCACCCTGGAAGCTCAGACCGGCAAGGCTGCCGTCTATGGCTATCAGTTCTCCTACCAGTCGCCCTACTCGCCCGTCTCGTCCCATGTCGCGGAGATCCCGTTCATCTTCGGCAACTTCGTCCCGCAATTCTTCAACCTGAACGGGCCACCCGCCGATGCCCAAGACCACGCTCTCAGTACCACGCTCATGGCGTACTGGGTAAACTTCGCAAAGAGCGGAAATCCCAACGGTGCCGGCCTGCCGCCCTGGCCGGAGTTCCGCAGCCAGCATTCCCTGTTGCAGATCCAGCCCGACGGCCACCTGGCTCAGGATCCGCCTTCCGCCCAACAACTCGCCCGCTTCAAGTTCCTCGACGCCTTTCTCGTCTCAGCCGCGTCCGGCGGCGACTAACCCCGGTCTGATCAAGTCCTTGGGTGGAAGCGTGGGACTTTAGTCCCACGAACAAGCCCAAGGAAGTCGAGGGGCTTTAGCCCCGGCGCTCGAAGGGGAGCCCGATGATAACCATCCCTAAGTGCCGCCACTCTGCGCGCTTTGCCCTCAGCCAGATACCTTGCCTGCACACTTCAACCCCGCAAACTGCATCTCCAGCATCTCCGCACACTCGAGCTGGCCCTGACGCACATCCGGATTGGGCTGCATGATCCACCACCGCAAGGCGGAGGTAAACGAAAGGAAAGTATTGCGCGCGATGGTGCCAGGATTAATGTCGCCCCGCACCTCGCCGCGATCCTGCGCACACACCACCAGGTCCTTCAACTGATCCAGCAACCGCACCCGCACCTGCAGGTACCGGGCCAGGTGAAGCCCCGGCGTTTCGAGCACGGTCTCGCAGAGCAGGATGCGGGACAGCACCGGATTCACTGCGAACAGCACGTAGTGAGGGTCCGACACCGCGAGCATATTCTCCCGGAACCCTCGCCATGGCCGCGTCGTCGCGATCGCGTTCGCGGTCAGCGCATCGATCTCCTCGTTGAAGATCAGGAAGATGAGGTCGCGCTTGTGGCTGACGTAGTTGAACAGCGTTCCCACGCCGAGCCCGGCCGAGTCCGCAATCCCACGCAGTGTGGCGTCGTCATAGCCGTACTTCGAAAAGTGGTCACGCGCCGCAAGCAGAATCCGCTGCCGGCGCTCCTGTTTGGAGCGTTCTCGAAGCCCTCCGGAAGCGGCCGTGTCCGTCGCGGCTACTGTAACTGTCTGAACCACCGTTCCCCTCCGTCCCGCGAACGCAATACCCGTATGCCACACGATAACTCACCCAGGGCCGTTCGCATCAGTATCCTCACAGAAGCGCCGACCCTGAAAATAAGTGTTGACAAACATACCCTGCATCCAGCAAGGTGATCGGGCAATGGAAAAGGAGAACGTGTTCATGAATTTAGCAGCGCATCAGAACCCGGCCGTCGCGATGGATATTAGAGTCCCTATCCTGCACCACGTCAACCTCAAAACGATCCGCATGACCGAGATGATCGAGTGGTACGGCAAGGTGATTGGCGCTCGCAAACAGTTCCAGAATGAAGTCATGGGCTTCGTCACCAATGATCTCGTCCCGGGCCGCATTGCGCTGCTCACCAGCCCGAAGCTCAGCGACGATCCCGACCGCGCCTCGCACACCGGCATGCATCACTCGGCGTACGAGTACGCCAGCGTCGAGGATCTGCTGCAGACCTGGGTACGTCTCAAGGCCGAAGGCATCGAGCCGCACATGTGCCTTGATCACGGCTTCGTCCTTTCCTACTACTACCTCGATCCGGATGGCAACAGCGTCGAACTTCAGGCAGACTGGAACAACGATGCCGCCGTCTCCTGCGCCTTCATGGAGACCTCTCCCGTCTTCCTTTCGAACCCTGTCGGCCGCTTTGTAGACCCCGCAAAGATGGAGCATGCACGCGAGAGTGGCCTCGCCGTGGACGAGTTGCACCGCATGGCCTACGGCGGCGAGTTAGAGCCGGCCACCCGGCCGGATATGCGGATGGCCACGTAGTCATACGAGCAACAGCAACACAAGCAGTGGTTTGTGGAGGCAAAGAGTGGCGGCACACGAAGAGCGCAAGAGCGCGGGCAGCAGGTTTCGCAGCGCCGTAGAGAAGGAGCACCCGTTGCAGGTCGCCGGCGCCATCACCGCGTTCGCGGCCCGCATGGCCGAAGCCACCGGCTTCCAGGCGCTCTATCTCTCCGGCGGCGGCGTCGCGGCCAACTCGCTCGGCCTGCCCGATCTCGGCATCAGCACGATGGAAGATGTCCTGACCGACGCGCGACGCATCACCAACGCGACCGCGCTGCCGCTGCTGGTCGATATCGACACGGGTTGGGGTGGAGCGTTCAACATCGCGCGCACCATCCGCTCCATGGAGCAGGCCGGCGTAGCGGCCGTGCACATGGAAGACCAGGTCGGAACCAAGCGTTGCGGCCACCGTCCCGGCAAGGAGATCGTGTCGAAAGACGAGATGGTCGATCGCATCAAGGCCGCGGTCGATGCGCGCATCGATTCCGACTTCGTCATCATGGCACGCACGGACGCGCTCGCCGGGGAAGGCGTGGACGCAGCCATCGAGCGTTGCGTGGCGTATGTCGAAGCCGGCGCCGACATGCTCTTCCCCGAGGCCGTCACCGACCTCGCGCTCTACCCACGCTTCAAGGCCGCGGCCGGCGTCCCGATCCTCGCCAACATCACCGAGTTCGGGCACACCCCGCTTTACACCACTGAGCAGCTTGGCCAGGCCGGTGTCGATCTCGTGCTCTTCTGCTGCTCGGCCTACCGGGCGATGAACGCCGCCGCATTGAAGGTATATCAGGCCATCCGCGCGAACGGTACGCAGCAGGGAGTCGTCGACACCATGCAGACGCGCAGCGAGCTTTATCAGTTTCTTAACTATCACGAGTACGAGCAGACGCTGGACCGCCTGTTTGCAAGAAACAGGCAGTCTTGACGAAGATTCTTTGGAGGTTGCGGTGAGTGCAGTGTTGACAGAGGAACAGACGACGTTCAAGCCCAAGAAGTCGGTTGCGCTTTCCGGTACCTCCGCGGGCAACACCGCGCTGTGCACGGTCGGGCAAAACGGCAATGAACTCCACTATCGCGGGTACGACATCCTCGATCTGGCCGGCAACGCGGAGTTCGAAGAGATCGCCCACCTGCTGGTGCATGGCAGCCTGCCCACGGTTGCGGAGCTCGCCGCCTACAAGAGCAAGCTCAAGGCCCTGCGTGGCTTGCCTGCCGCGGTCAAAGCCGCGCTCGAGTGTCTGCCCGCGGCCGCGCACCCGATGGACGTGATGCGGACGGGCGTCTCGGTGCTCGGCTGCGTGCTGCCGGAGAAGGACGATCACAGCCAGGCCGGCGCCGTGGACATCGCGGATCGTCTGCTCGCCTCGCTCGGCTCCATGCTGCTCTACTGGTATCACTTCGCCACGCATGGCCGCAGGATCGACGTCGAAACCGGCGATGAGTCCATGGGAGCGCACTTCCTGCAGCTGCTCCACGGGCAGCAGCCGTCCGAGTCCTGGGTGCGCGCCATGCACACCAGCCTCATCCTCTACGCGGAGCACGAGTTCAACGCGTCCACCTTCGCCGCGCGCGTCATCGCGGGCACCGGGTCGGACCTCTACTCCTGCATTGCCGGGGCCATCGGCGCGTTGCGCGGACCCAAGCATGGCGGCGCCAATGAGGTCGCGCTCGACATCCTGAAGCGGTATGAGTCGCCCGACGAAGCGGAGGCCGACATCCGCAAACGCATCGCCGCGCGCGAGGTCATCATCGGCTTCGGCCATCCCGTCTACACCATCTCCGACCCGCGCAACAAGGTCATCAAGGAAGTCGCGCGCAAGCTCTCCGAGGAAGCCGGCAGCATGAAACTCTACGACATCGCCGAGCGCATCGAGTCGGTCATGTGGGAGATCAAGAAGATGTTCCCCAACCTCGACTGGTTCTCCGCCGTCAGCTACTCCGTCATGCGCGTGCCGACCGCCATGTTCACGCCGCTCTTCGTCCTCGCGCGCACTACCGGCTGGAGCGCGCACGTCATCGAACAGCGCATCGACGGCAAGATCATCCGCCCGGCCGCGACCTACAACGGCCCGGAAAACCGCACCTTCGTCCCGCTCGCCGAGCGCAAGTAACGACCTCATCGCACGCCAGTTTTCGGAGAAAAAGTGTCCGCAATCATCAGCAAGGAAGCACTCCCCTACGACCAGGTACTCGTCGACATCGTCGACTACGTTCGCGACTTTGCCATCCAAAGCGAGCTCGCCTACACCACTGCTCGCCACTGCCTCATCGACACGCTCGGCTGCGGGCTCGAAGCGTTGGAGTACCCGGCCTGCACCAAGCTGCTGGGACCGATCGTTCCCGGAACCGTCATCCCGCAGGGCGCGAAGGTGCCCGGCACCCAGTTCCAGCTCGACCCGGTCCAGGCCGCCTTCAGCATCGGTGCGATGATCCGCTGGCTCGACTTCAACGACACCTGGCTGGCGGCCGAGTGGGGCCATCCCTCCGACAATCTCGGCGGCATCCTCGCCGTAGCCGACTGGCTCTCCCGCGTCGCGGTGGCCGCGGGTAAGCCTCCACTGCTCATGCGCGCGGTGCTGACCGCGATGATCAAGGCCCACGAGATCCAGGGCTGCATCGCGCTTGAGAACTCCTTCAACAAAGTCGGGCTCGACCATGTGCTGCTCGTCAAGGTAGCCTCCACGGCCGTCATCGCCGAACTGCTTGGGTTAACACGCGCGGAAAGCCTGGCAGCGGTGTCGCTCGCCTGGGTCGATGGGCAGAGCCTGCGCACGTATCGCCACGCGCCCAACACGGGCTCCCGCAAGAGCTGGGCTGCCGGCGACGCGACCAGCCGCGCCGTGCGTCTCGCGTTGATGGCGAAGACCGGCGAGATGGGCTATCCGACCGTGCTGACCGCGAAGATCTGGGGCTTCTACGACGTACTCTTCGGTAGCAAGGAGTTCGCCTTCCAGCGGCCCTATGGCTCTTACGTCATGGAAAACGTTTTGTTCAAGATCAGCTTTCCCGCCGAGTTTCACTCGCAGACCGCGGTCGAAGCAGCGGTCACGCTGTACGCGAAGCTGCAGGCCGCGGGCCACACGGCCGCGGACATCGTGAGCATCACCATCCTGACGCATGAGGCCTGCCTGCGCATCATCGACAAGAAGGGGCCGTTGAACAATCCGGCCGATCGCGACCACTGCATCCAGTACATGATCGCCATCCCGCTGCTGTTCGGCCGTCTTACCGCGGCGGACTACGAGGACAACATCGCAGGCGACCCGCGTATCGACGCGTTGCGCGCGAAGATGCGTACCGAGGAGGTCCCCGCGTTCACCCGCGACTACCACGACCCCGAAAAGCGCTCCATCGCCAACAGCCTGAAGGTCGAGCTCAAGGACGGCACCATACTCGAAGAGACAGTCGAGTACCCCATAGGCCACCGGCGTCGTCGGCAGGATGGCATCCCGCTGCTCGAGGCCAAGTTCCGCAAGAATCTCACGCGCAGGTTCCCCGCCCGGCAGCAGGAAAAGATCCTCGCCGCCTCGCTCGACCAGGGCACGCTTGAAGCGATGGCCGTGCATGAGTACGTCGACCTCTACGTCATCTAGCAGCAAGGAATCTAGCAGCAAAGGACTCTCCCCATGGCATCGTCGATCGTAGATCTTTCGCAGCAGTCCAGTTCGCAGGCCGCACATCCGCATGAGGAAGATCGTGATCCGGTCGAGACCCGCGAGTGGCTGGACGCGCTCGCGAGCGTGCTTCAGGAGGTCGGGCCGGAGCGCGGGCAGTTCCTGGTGGCGCGCCTGGAACAGTTACTGCAGGAAAATGGTACAACCGGCCTGCCGCAGCCGTTTTCCGCGTACCGTAACACCATCCCGCTCGACCGGCAGGGCGCGTATCCGGGCGATCCCGTGCTTGAAGAAAAGCTCACCGCCATCATGCGCTGGAACGCGCTGGTCATGGTCATGCGCGCCAACCAGGCCTACGGCGACCTCGGCGGACACGTCGCCAGCTATGCCTCCGCGGCGGAGATCTTCGAGCTCGGCTTCAACCACTTCTTCCACGCCGCCTCGCCCGACCATGCCGGCGACCTCGTCTTCTACCAGCCGCACTCCGCCCCCGGCGTCTATGCGCGCGCGTTTCTCGAAGGCCGCATCACCGAAGAGCAACTGACCAACTACCGGCAGGAGGTCGGCGGCCAAGGACTCTGTTCCTATCCCCATCCATGGCTCATGCCCGAGTTCTGGCAGTTTCCCACGGGCTCCATGGGGATCGGCCCCATCAGCGCAATCTACCAGGCTCGGTATATGCGGTATCTCGAAAACCGCGAGCTCAAACACGCTGGGGATCGCCACGTCTGGGGCGTCTTCGGCGATGGCGAGATGGATGAGCCCGAGTCCATCGGCGCACTCACCCTCGCCGCGCGCGAGAAGCTGGACAACCTCACCTTCATCGTCAACTGCAACCTGCAGCGGCTCGATGGCCCGGTCCGCGGCAACGGGCAGATCATCCAGGAGCTCGAAGCGCTCTTTGTCGGTGCCGGCTGGAACGTGATCAAGGTCCTCTGGGGGTCGGAGTGGGACGCGCTCTTCTCGCGCGACAAAAACAACGTCCTGCTGCGGCGCTTTGCCGAAACCGTCGACGGCGAGTACCAGACGCTCGGCTCGAAGGACGGCGACTACAACCGCACCCGGTTCTTCGATCGCGACCCGGAGACCTCCGCGCTGACCAGCACCCTGTCCGATCAGGAGATCCACGCGCTCAAGCGCGGCGGCCATGACTTCCGCAAGCTCTACGCAGCCTTCGCCGCCGCCAAGGCGCACAAGGGACGCCCCACGGTCATCCTCGCCAAGACCAAAAAGGGCTACGGCATGGGCAGCGCGGGCGAGTCGCGCATGACCTCGCACCAAGCCAAGAAGCTCGACCTCGAAGCCCTGCTCGCCTACCGGGATCGCTTTCAGCTCCCGCTGCGCGACGAGGATGTCACCTCCCTCAGCTTCTGCAAGCTGACCGAAGAGAGCCCCGAGCTGATCTACCTGCGCACGCGCCGCCAGGCCCTCGGCGGCTACATGCCGCGCCGCGAACGCAACGCTCCCGATACCCTCACCGTCCCCGCGATCGAGACCTACGCGCAGTTCGCGCTCGACTCCGACGGCAAGGAGATGTCGACCACGACCGCCGCCGTGCGCATCCTCGGCGGCCTGCTCAAGGACAAGGAGCTCGGCCCGCGCATCGTCCCGATCGTTGCCGATGAGGCCCGAACCTTCGGCATGGCGAGCCTCTTCCGCCAGATCGGCATCTACTCCTCGCACGGTCAACTGTATGAGCCCGAGGACGCTGGCTCGATGCTCTACTACCGCGAAGCGCGCAACGGGCAGCTGCTCGAAGAAGGCATCACCGAGGCCGGCGCCATCTCCTCCTGGGTCGCCGCGGCCACGTCCTACAGCGTCCACGGCCTGCAGATGTTGCCGCTCTATATCTACTACTCCATGTTCGGCTTTCAGCGCGTGGGCGACCTCATCTGGGCCGCCGCCGACCAGCGTGCCCGCGGCTTCCTGATCGGGGCCACCGCCGGCCGCACCACCCTCGGCGGAGAGGGCCTGCAGCATCAGGATGGCTCGAGCCACATCGTTGCGGCCACCATTCCTAACTGCCGCGCTTACGACCCCGCCTTCGCCTGCGAGCTCGCCATCATCATGGATGCCGGCGCCCGCCGCATGCTCGAGCAGCAGTGCGACGAGTTCTACTACATCACCGCGATGAACGAGAACTACGCCCAGCCCTCGCTCGTCGTTGGCTCGGAGGCCGATCTGCTCCGCGGCCTCTACCGCTTCGACGTTCGCCCAGCGCAGCCCGGCAAGGCTCACGTGCGGCTGCTCGGCTCCGGCGCCATCCTGCGCGAGGTCATCGCCGCCGCCGACCTGCTGCAGCAGGACTTCGGCATCGGCAGCGAGATCTTCAGCGCCACCAGCTTCAGCGAGCTCGCCAAGGACGCCGCCGAGGTCGAGCGCGAACGCCGTCTCGGCGCCGACCCGTCATCCCGCCGCAGCCACGTGGAAAACCTCCTCTCCGGCCGCGCCCCCGTCATCGCCGCCACCGACTACGTGCGCGCCTACCCGCAACTCATCGTGCCCTATGTCGAGGCACGATTCGTGGCGCTCGGCACCGACGGCTTCGGCCGCAGCGACAGCCGTGCCGCGCTGCGCGGCTTCTTCGAGGTCGACCGCGCGCACATCGTCCTCGCCGCGCTCGAGGCACTCGTGCGCGAAGGTGCGCTCGAGCGCGCCACCCTGCTCGACGCCATTGCGCGCCTCGGCGTCAACACTGGCAACCCCGCTCCGTGGAAGGTATAGAGGACTCCCATGACAAGCCCGTCCGCTCTCAGCCTGCTTGAAATTACGGTCCCCAATCTCGGCGACATCAAGGACGCACCCATCATCGAGGTGCTCGTCAAGGCCGGCGATCAGGTCGCCATCGATCAAACGCTCGCCGTGCTCGAGACCGAAAAAGCCACCATGGACGTGCCTTCGTCGGCCGCCGGCATTGTCCGCGAGGTCAAGGTCAAGCTTGGCGACAAGGTCAGCTGCGGAACCCTGCTGGTTCTGCTCGAGCCGCAAGGGGCTGAAGCCCAGACCGCCAAACCCGCGCCCATTCCTACTCCGCCCCCCGCACCCCCGGCCCCGCCCATTCAGGTGAGCCCCGCCCCTGCACCCGTCGCTGCGCCGGCCCCGCCGCCACCAGCCCCATTACCGCCCGCCCCCCCCGGCACTCTACCGCACGCCTCACCCTCCGTGCGCCGCTTCGCTCGTGAGTTCGGCCTCGACCTCACCCGCATCCCCGGCTCCGGTCCCAAGGCGCGCATCCTCCACAGCGATCTGCAGGCCTTCATCAAGGACGTCGTCACCCGTCCCGCAACCGCACCCTCCGCCGGTCTAGGTACCGGCCTGGATCTGCTGCCCTGGCCGCAGGTAGACTTCACCAAGTTCGGCCCCGTCGAGCGCGCCTCGATCTCCAAAATCAGGAAGATCTCCGCCGCAAACCTCACCCGCAACGCCATCCTCATCCCTCACGTTACCAACTTCGACGAGGCCGACATCACCGGCCTCGAAGCCTTTCGCGTCGCGCTCAATCAGGAGCCCGAGGGCAGCGCCGCCAAGCTGACCATGCTCGCCTTCCTGATCAAGGCCAGCGTAGCCGCGCTCAGGGAGCACCCAGCTTTCAACGCGTCGCTCGACGGCGACGAGATCATCCTCAAGCGCTACTTCCACATCGGGTTCGCGGCCGACACCCCCAACGGCCTCGTTGTCCCCGTCATCCGCGACGCCGACACCAAGGGCCTCCGCACCATCGCGGCGGAAGCATCCTCGCTCGCCGCGCAGGCACGCACCGGCAAGCTCAAGCCGGCCGATCTGCAGGGCGGCAGCTTCACCATCTCATCGCTCGGCGGCATCGGCGGCACGGGCTTCACGCCAATCATCAACGCTCCAGAAGTCGCCATTCTGGGCGCCGCGCGGGCCGCCATGAAGCCCATCTGGGACGGCACCCAGTTCCAGCCGCGGCTCGTCATGCCGCTCAGCCTCTCCTGGGATCATCGTGTCGTCGATGGCGCCGCCGCCGCACGCTTCCTCGTCACGCTCACGCGTCTGCTCGCCGATTTCAGAAGGGTTATGCTGTGATCTCACCCGCATTCATCCATGCCGATCTGCTCGTCATCGGCGGCGGCCCCGCGGGCTATACCGCCGCCTTCCGCGCCGCCGATCTCGGCCGCTCCGTCATGCTCGTCGACCGCTGGGATCAGCTCGGCGGCGTCTGCCTCAACGTCGGCTGCATCCCGTCCAAGGCCCTGCTGCACGCCGCCAAGGTCATCAAGGACGCGTCGGATTTTTCCTCGCACGGCATCCGCTTCGGTGCTCCGCAGGTCGATCTCGATACCCTGCGCCAGTGGAAGGACTCGGTCGTCGACCGTCTCACCGGCGGCCTCGGCGACTTGGCTAAAACCCGGAAAGTGACCGTGCTGCGCGGCACCGCCGTCTTCACCGGTCCCAACCATATTGACGTCGAGGGCTCCGAAGGGGTTCGTCCCGTCTCCTTCGACCAGGCCATCATCGCCGCCGGCTCCGAGCCTGTGCGCCTGCCGTTCCTCCCGCAGGACGACCCGCGCATCCTCGACTCCACCGGCGCGCTCGCCCTGGCGACCATTCCCCGCCGACTCCTCATCATCGGCGGCGGCGTCATCGGGCTCGAGATGGCGACCATCTACGAAGCCCTCGGCAGCACCGTCACCGTCGTCGAGCTCATGGATCAGATCATCCCCGGCGCCGATCGCGACCTCGTGGCACCCCTGCAGAAAAAGATGACCGCGCAGAACATCCGCTTTCATCTACAGACCAAAATCACGGCTCTCGAAGCCCGGCCCGACGTCCTGGTCGCCCAGCTCGAGTCCCCATCCGGCCTGCTCCAGCAGGAGTTCGACAGCGTCCTCGTCGCCGTCGGCCGCAGACCGAACGGACGAGCGTTGCGCGTCGAGTCCGCTGGCCTTCAGCTCGCGCCGGACGGAAGCATCCCGGTCGACGCGCAGATGCGCACCCAGGTCCCTCACCTCTTCGCCATCGGCGATATCGCCGGCCAACCCATGCTCGCCCACAAGGCAACGCACGAAGCCAAGGTCGCCGCCGAGGCCGCCTGCGGCCACAAGGTCGCCATGGAGGCCCGCGTCATCCCCGCCGTCGCCTACACCGACCCGGAGGTCGCCTGGGTCGGGCTGACGGAGCTCGAAGCGAAACGGACCGGCGTCACCGTGCGCAAGGCAGTCTTCCCCTGGGCCGCCTCCGGCCGCTCGCTCGCGCTCGGCCGCGACGAGGGCTTTACCAAGCTCCTCTTCGACCCCGCAACGCGGCGGCTCCTCGGTGCCGGCATCGTTGGCCCAGGCGCGGGCGAGCTGATCGCCGAGGTTGGCCTCGCCATCGAAATGGGCGCGGACGAAGCCGACATCAGCCTCACCATCCACGCCCATCCCACACTGTCTGAAACCATCGGGCTGGCCGCCGAGGTCTTCGCCGGCACCATCACGGACCTGCCCCCGGCCCGCACCAAGCCTGCGCCACTCCCCCTTCCAACAGCCGTCCTGGAGCCCGCATGAAGCCACTCTCACCCTCCGAACTAGCCACCCTGACCGCCATCGCCGCCATCAGCTCAGAGTTCGGCTACCTCGTCGACCACGGCCGCGCCGCCCAGGCAGAGGAGCTCTTCGCCCCCGATGCCCGGCTCGTCTTCGGTCCGGGAACGCCCAAGCCGGGCACGCTCGAAGGCATGGAGGCCATCCGTGCTTTCCTCACCAACCGCCAGTCGCAGACGCAGGTCACCACGCGGCACGTCGCCACAAACTTCCGGCTGACGCAGGAAGGGCCCAACGCCGTTCTGGAATCACTGCTAACAGTCTTCCGCTCCGACGATGCCGGCCGTCAGCCCGTCGTCTCCGTCGTAGCCGAGATCCGCGAGCTCTTCACCCGCAACCAGGCAGGCGATTGGCAGATCCAGGAGCGCGCCACCACCCCCATCTTCGTTGCAACCAAGTCCTGAGCGCGGGCAAAAGGGGCCCTTGTATTCTGTTGTCATCCCGTACGGATCTGCGGTTCGACCGAGCGACGCATCTATCGGGAGGGGCAGGGAGCCTTTGATAAGTACCTGGGTGGAAGCATGGGACTTTAGTCCCATGAACACAAGCTCAGGGGAATAAAGGAGCTTTAGCCCGGCGCTCTATAGGGGCACCGACGAATCGCCTGAATCGGATCCTTGCCACACCCGTTTACCTCCAACTGTGCTGCTGTCCTCTCGTTCGCCGTCATTCTGAGCCGCGCGAAGGACCCCCGCATTGCTCCTGCGGCTACGCTTCAACGTAAACGGGTCTAGCTGTGAAGTTTCAGGAGGTTGTCCATTCGATCTGACTGCGAGAAGCT
>CAXUDC010000082.1:0-14961 GCA_964249685.1 uncultured Acidobacteriaceae bacterium | reverse complement strand
AAAGCCCATGCTGCGCGTCGACAAAGAGCAGCGCGTCGAAGAAGCCGTCCTCTCCATAGGGATTGCTGAAGAGCAGCCGCCAAGTCCTGCAGCCATCCGCGGTTTTATACACCCGCGACAGATCACCTTTGCCGCTCGACATGACGATCGCGGTCTGCGCATCGAAGGCCTGCACGCCGCGAAAGTCCAGTGCGTCAGCCCCTGAAGGCACCGCACAGGGCTGCCAGGTCGTGCCGTTGTCGACTGTCCGCAGCACGGTCCCCTTGCTTCCACTCGCCCATGCAACGCCGTTGGCGAGGGCATGAATGCCGCGGAGATCGGCAGTCGTGTTCGATTGCTGGACCTGCCATTGAGCGTGCGAAGACAGCGTGAGGAGCGTAAGTGCCAGGGCCAGGCGCATGAGGTGAGTGTAAACCCAGGTCTCAGAAGCGAGACCTGGGGCACCCGGGTTACTGGGTTATGCGAAAGCGTACGAACGCGACCGCGCCGAACGGGTGCCGTCCGTAGACGCTCGCGAACGCGTCGGGCGCGCGGTATGCCGTTATTTGCGCTCCGGGCGCGGCGAGCAGGTGCGGCGCGATGCGAATGTCGCGGTCGTAGCCCAGGCTGTAGGCCTGCACGTGGCCGTCGGGAAACTCGCCGCCTGGGTTGGTCGCTACCAGCTCGCTCGAGCGGCCCGCGACCTCGACCCGGGTCCAAGCGTAGTTGCGCCGGTGAAAGTTGAGCAGGCTTTCGAACAGGAACGAGTTCTCGACATCGGTGCCGTTCACGGCTTTGGTGCGGCCCCACAGCAGCGTGTTCGACCAGTTGCCCGTGGCCGGCGTGCTCATGTCCATGCCCGGCATCGAGGTCGTGTCATGGTGCGCGCCGAGCGGACGGTTGTACATCACGGATGCTGTCTGGCGCTGCTGGTTCTGCTGCGGGGAGAGCGCCTCCGGAGCGACCAGGTGCCCGACGCTGTACTGCGCGGTCCAGTTGGCTGAGGGCGTCAACGTGACGCGCGTGCTGTAGCTGTCGAGCGCGTGGCCGTTGGGTGAAGGCTGGAAGTGCCAGCGCGCCTCGGTTGGTTCCGCGCCGTGAAAGCCCGACTCCTCCACCCTGATCCAGCGATACGTGATGGCGCCCGTCACCACGTTGAATGCGATATGCGTCGAGTCTTCCTGGTGGTGTCCGAGCGCGGCGATCGGGTGCTCGGAGGCTGAGAGCCGATGCGGGTACGCGGTCGGCCCTAGCGCGGGGTCGCCTACCGGCGCGACATACAGACTGACCAGCGAGCCTTCTGTCGCACGATAGTCATAGAGCGCGGCAACTTCCATGATGGCATCGTGCGGGTGCTGGCCGTCGACGATGGCCTTGCCCCCGACGGTCTCGCCCTGCTGGAAGAGCTCCGGGTACTCGCCGCCGGAGATGGTCGCGGGCTCGAGATCGAACATGCCGCGCACGGTGAGCTGGCCCTTCGCGCCGATGCGGTGCATGGCCATCGGCATGATCCAGTTGGTCGAGAAAAGCTTGTCCGCGCCGCGGCGGTCAGGCACCGGGCACGTGGCCCCGGGCTGCACAGGGCACACCGTTCCATAGCTCGGCGTGGTGGTCGCGTGCTGCTGGATATCGGCGACGAACGCGTTGCCGTGCAGCATCAAGCGCCATCCGCCGGGCTGCGGGCGGAACATCCACATCGGCATGGGGGACGAGGGCGGCTCGGCGCTGGTGCCGGATGAACTATGCGCCAGGATGGAGTCGATCAAGTTGGCGCTGGGCCCCATCTTCATCTTCAGCATGGAGTCTGAAGGGGTTGTGGGCATGGTTGTGCCCGGCATGGATTGCGCGCGCGCGGAGGCCGCGACGGCTAGGCTGAAAAGCAAGGTGCGAAGCTGCATGGTGAGAGGTCCCCTGGGGGTTCGTTTGGCTGGCGGAGAGACGCGCCGGGGCGGCGTCGCGAGCGGGCGAACGAGTGTTTCGGGGTGGCGCTCAGATGCGAAGAATGGGATGCAGCAAGGGAGGTGGGGAAGGCACGGTGCCTGGGGCAGTCACCGGCAGATCTTGCAGCGTGACCGGGTGAGCGACCACCAAGAGAACAATCCGCGCGAGCGCATCCGGAGCATCCTGTACCGCCGCATGTTCCGCCGGCTGTGAGTGCACCGTACAGCACATCGCCGGGCACGCGGCCGAGACCGTCCCGCCACAGCAAGGCGCGCAATCCACCATGGTCCTCGCCTGCGCAGGCATCGCCATCGCGCAGGGCGTGGTCTTCAGCAGCAGGACCAGCACGCACAGCAACGAAGCCAACAAGTGTCCAGCCGTGTTCCCGCGCCATGCCATACACTCAGTATAAATGGAGGCACCATGGCAGGCATGAAGGCCCACACGGAGTACCTGACGTTCACCACCCACGAGCGTTACGAGATGGTCCACATCACCGCGCAGGTCGAAGCCATCGTGCGGCGCAGCGGCATCGTCGACGGCCTCTGCTTCGTCTCGCCCATGCATATCACGGCCGCCATCTACGTCAACGACCACGAGGAAGGCCTGATCGAGGATATTTCCACCTGGCTCGAAAAGCTCGCCCCCAGCTGGCCTGGCTACAAGCACCACCGCACCGGCGAGGACAACGCCGACGCTCACCTGAAAGCCCTGCTGCTCCATCACGAAACCACCCTGCCCATCACCAACGGCCGCCTCGATCTGGGCCGATGGCAGCGCATCTTCTACGCCGAGTTCGACGGCCAGCGTGCCAAGAAAGTCATCGTAAAAATCTTAGGCCTCGAAGCCTAAGCCTGCAACACCGGGTGAGATCACTTCAACAAAACAATATCCACCCGCCGGTTCCGCCCCCGCCCCGCCTCCGTATCGTTCGCAGCCACCGGGCGAAACTCCGCATACCCCGCGGCTGAGATCCACTCTGCCTTGGTCGCATGCTCCCCCAGCAGCAGCCGCGTGATGCTGACCGCGCGCGCGGTGGAAAGCTCCCAGTTACTCGCAAACTGCGCCGTGTGGATGGGCACGTCGTCGGTGTGGCCTTCCACCCGCATCGCCTGGTGGGGCAGCGCGTGCGCAACCGCCAGAAGCGCCTCCAGCGCGACCGGGCGAACCTCCGCCGACCCCGACTCGAAGAACCCAGCCTCGTGCAGCGATACTACCAGGCCCTCGGCGGAAGCTCGCAGCGTCACGGCGCCGTTGTCGAGCGTTTTCGCGCTCACCGCCTTTTGCACGGTCTCGCGAATGTGCTTTTCATTCTGCACCGCGGCCTCGGCGGACAGGTTCGGCAGCGCCGGCAACGGCATGGTGATCGGTGCCGGCGCGCCGGTGCTCGATGCCGCCGCATCCTGAGAGATCGGCGGCGTTTTCGAGTGCGCATCAAACACGCCGTTGTAGGTAAACGCGTTCTGCATCGCCTGCGCCAGCTTTACCTGCTTGCGCTTGTCCGTCTGGCCGGAGGCGAACAGCACGACAAAAAAGGCAAACAGCAGCGTGATGAAGTCCGCGTACGAGACAAGCCAGCGCTCATGGTTCACGTGCTCGGGATGCTTTTTCTTGCTCATGCCGTAGCCTCCGCAGCGCTGACCCCGGCATTGCCTGTACCTGACGTCGCGGACGCCGGCTTGGAGTCGAACAGGAACGTCCGCAGCTTCGTTTCGACCATCCGCGGGTTCATCCCTTCCATGATCGAGATGACGCCTTCGAGCATCATCTCTTTCTGCATCACCTCTTCGCGATGGCGAAACTTGAGCTTGCCCGCCGCCGGCAGACAGATCAGATTAGCCACCGCCACGCCGTAGATCGTGGCCACAAACGCCGTCGCAATGCCGCGCCCGACCTCGTCGATGTTGTCGAGATTCTTCATCACCTGGATCAAGCCGAGCACCGCGCCGATGATCCCGACGGTCGGCGAATAGCCGCCTGCGGCCTCGAACACGGCCGGGATTTTCTCCTCGATCTCGCTCTTGTTATCCAGCTCCAGCTGCATGATCTTGCGCACCTCGCTCGGCTCCGTGCCGTCCACGGCAAGCATCAGCGCCTGCTTCAGGAACGGATCCTCGACGCTCGCCAGGTCCGCGTCGAGCGACACGATCCCGGTCTTGCGCGCCTTGTTCGCGAAGCCGACCAGCTGCTGCAGCACCGCCTCGCCATCGCCGCCCTTGTGCAGGAAGACCTTGACCACGGCCTTGAGCGCGGCCATGAAGATGTGCATGGGAAACTGCAGCATCACCGCGCCGGCCGTGCCGCCGACCACGATCATCGCCGCCGTGGGCTGCGTGATCTGCGCGATGCTGCCGCCTTCGATCATCATGCCGGCCAGGATGCCGATCACCGCCAGCAGGATTCCGCCAATGCTTGCCAGATCCATGGTTTAGCTCCTTATCCCAAGCGTAGAGTGATATGCCGCGAGCCCCGTGCCGGCAGACATTCCGGCACCTTCCAGTACCTGCGATCGCCATGCCGCCGTGCGTTCCATCAGCTCGTCGCAGCTCTCGCGCACGATCAGTTTTTCGCCCGTGATCAACGTAATAGTGGTGTCCGGCGCGGGCTCCGCAAACTTGATCAGGTCGCAGTTCAAGACGAAGCGGTGTCCATTCAGACGGGTCAGATCGATCATGAGTTGTTGTCCTTCCCAAACCTCATCGGCGCATGCACCGAAAGCAACAGCGCAGAAAACAATTCAAGTTCCGCCGCGCTCTTCCGATGAAGGGAGGGAACACGGAGTCTTCCGTTAGCCGGGCAGCCGGCGCCCGGGACCAGGCATCGTGGCAACTCAAACCAGCCGTACGGAAGGGAATTTTCGATATGTCCTTGGGTGTCTTGAACAACATCGCTGCGATCTACGCACAGAACAATCTGAACCAGACGCAGGGTAGCCTGCAGAACACGCTCACGCAGCTCTCATCCGGTTCGCGCATCAACTCCGGTGCCGATGACGCGGCCGGGCTCGCCGTCGCCGATGGCCTCGGGGCCAACGTCGCCGCCCTCACCCAGTCCTCGCAGAACGCTTCTGACGGCATCGGCCTCCTGCAGACCGCCGATGGCGCGCTGTCGCAGGTCACCAACCTCCTCAACCGCGCCGTCACGCTGGCCACCGAAGCCGCCAACGGCACGCTGAACACCAACCAGGTTTCGAGCGCCAACCAGGAATACCAGAACATCCTGACCGAGATCGGCAACATCGGCTCGACCACCAACTTCAACGGCAACTCCGTCTTCTCTGCCGCCGCCAAGACTGTCTTCGTCTCGGATGGAACCAGCAACGGCGCCAACGTTTACTCGGATATCGTCGGCGCGCTCACCAAGGGCAGCGTCGGCCAGACCGTAGGCACCGCCGGCACCGCGTCCTCCTCCGCGGCACTCACCAATCCCACTCCTGTCGCCGGTACCACCACCGCAGCCTCCACCTCCACCTTCACCTTCGGCGCTGCCACCGATACCGTCTCCGGCACACTTGCCGTCGCGGCCGGCTCGCTCGGTGCCATCACCACCACCTTTGCCTCCGGCACCTCCATCTCGCAGGCCGCGGACCAGTTGAACACGCAGTACACCAACGCCGGCTCGTCCCTGCGCGCGTCGGTAGCCAATACCGGCACGTCGCTCGTCATCACCGGTACCAACACCGCCGGCAATGCCGGCTCGCAGACCCTCACCGGCACGTCCCTTACCGACACCACACCCGCCACGCAGGGCACCTCGGGCAACGGCGTCGACTTCACCGCCGCAAACGTTGCCACGCTTTCGGCATCGTCCGCCCAGACCGTCCTGACCACCGTCACCTCCGCCATCGCCGATGTCGCCTACCAGCGCGGCATCATCGGCGCGGACATCAACGAGCTCACCGCGGCTTCAAACGTGGCCTCCTCCGAGAGTGAAAACCTTACCTCGGCCGAGTCCTCCATCCGCGCCACCAACTACGGCCAGGCCACCAGCGATCTCGCCAAATTCCAGGTGCTCTCGCAGACCGGCATTAGCGCCCTCGCTCAGGCCAACAGCGTCCAGCAGGAGGTCCTGAAGCTGCTGCAGTAAACTACGGTCGCTGAAACGGGTGCCCCATTCATCACAGCTCCACCGTGACGAGTGGGTGCAGCGCCACTCAACTCCAACCCACGATCTCGCCTTTCGCTTCTGGGGCAGGTCCAGGCATCCGCCTGGACCTGCCGCACCACACAGATGCCGGGGCCAGCCCCCAAGGTACGAACCACCGGTGCGCCGGCCACAACCACGGCCGGTCCAATCCACGAGCCCGCACAGGCCAAACATTCTGTGCGGGCTCTTATCTTTGCTCACCACTGTTCGGCCCCACAGTTGCAATGCACAGCACCAGGGAGAAACCAGAGTGGCTACAGTAGGACTCAGCTTCGGATCCGCAACCAGTGGCGCAGGCTTCGACGTCACCACCACCGTCACGTCCATCCTCGCCATCGAGTCCGCGGTGGAGACGCCGTGGAAGGCGCAACTCGCCACGCTCAAGGCCCAGGACACCGCGCTCAGCACCATCGGCACGGACCTGGCGTCGCTTTCGACCGCGGTCGGCGCGCTCACCAACTTCGATGGCGTCCTGACCGCCAAGCAGGGTTCGAGCTCCAACACGAACGTGCTCACGCTTACCGCCGCAAGCTCTACCGCCGTAGCCGGCAGCCACACCATCACGGTCACGTCGCTCGCCACCACGGCTTCGCAGTACACCGATAGCGTAAAGAACGCGAGCGATGTGCTGAGCGGCACGCTCTCGATCCAGGTCGGCACGGGGTCGGCCCAGACCATAACGCTGGGCAGCACGGACACCCTCGCAACGCTCGCTACGACGATCAACAACGGCTCATACGGGGTCACGGCGACAGTCGTCAAGGACTCCAGCGGCTCGCGTCTTTCGCTCGTCAGCGCGACCAGCGGCGCGGCTGGCGCGCTCACGCTCGGCGGCGGCATTACAGACACGGCGAACGCGAACAGCGTGCAGTTCCACACCGGGCAGAGCGCCGCCGACGCCCAGCTTACCGTCGACGGACTCCCCACCACCAGCGCCTCGAACACCGTCACCGGAGCCATCCCCGGCGTCACCTTTCAGCTCCTGTCGAACCCAACCAACTCTCCCGTGCAGGTGCAGATCACCAACGACAACAGCGCCATCGAGACTGCCGTGCAGACCCTCGCCACGGCCTACAACGCCGTCGTGACCGACATCGCCACCCAGGAAGGCAAGGACGCGACGGGCGCCGCCGAGCCTCTGTTCGGCGACCCTACCCTGGCGCTGCTGCAGAACTCGCTGGCCGCCGCGCTCAACACGGGCGCGGCCAGCGGCTCGATCAACAACATCTCGCAGCTTGGGCTTTCGGTCGGCAACGACGGCAAGCTCACGCTCGATACCGGCACGCTCGAGAGCGCGCTCGATGCCAACTTCAACGACGTCTCCGGCTTTCTGCAGGGCGCGGGCAGCTTCGGCCTGAGCTTGTCCGCAACCCTGAACGGCCTTAGCTCCACGGCGACCAACGGCGCGTTGTACCTTGCGCTCAATCAGAACTCGACCATTGAAACCGGCCTCAACACGGATGTGAGCGACGAGGATGCACGGGTCGCCGACCAGAAGACCACCCTCACGACCGAGCTCAACACGGCCAACCAGATCCTGCAATCGATCCCCGAGCAGATCGACGAGATCAACAAGATCTACAGCGCCGTCACCGGCTACAACTCCACCCAGAGCTAAGGAGACAGCATGAACTATCAACAGCAATCGCTCGTAGGCGCAACCGGCGTAGAGCTCGTCGTCGGCCTGTACGACAAAGTTATTCGCGAGCTCTACCGCGCAAAGCAGTGCTGCGCGGAGGACGACACGATCGGGCGGCGCGTGGCCGTCAAGAAGGTCGTCGACATCCTGATGTACCTGCAGGCGCGTCTGCGGCCGGACGTTGGCGGGACCGCCGCCGTGGCGCTCGCGGACTTCTACGCGGCCATGTTCACGATGACGCTTGAGGCGTCGCACCTGGCGTCGCCGGATGGGTTCGATGAGGTGCTCGCGTGCGTGCGCAACGTGCGCGAGGCCTGGGCGATTGTCGCGCAGGACCCTGCGGCGGGCAAGGTCCTGCCGCGTGAGCTGCGGACGCGGGAAGAGAAGTTTGTGGCGGCGCTGCCGATGGCTGCACAGTCAGAAGAGTCGGTCGCCGCCCGCTGGTCCGCCTGAGGAAGGTCTGATCAAGTCTCGTTTGAAATCAGTCCGCGGCTAAAGGGTGCCAGAGACTTCCGCACCCCGCTATCTTTAGTGGGTTACGGCTAGCTCTTCTTCCAGCTGCTGCTTTTCATACAGGCGCGTGTAGTACCCGCGGCGGGCGAGCAGCTCTTCATGGGTGCCCAGTTCGGTGATGCGGCCTTCGACCAGCACCGCGATCTGGTCCGCGTTGCGCGCGGTGGAGACGCGGTGTGAGATCAGGATCGTCGTGCGGTTGTGCATGATGGTGCGCAGCCCGGCGAGGATCTGCTCCTCCGTAAAGGTGTCGACCGAGGCCAGCGCGTCGTCCAGGATGAGGATGCGCGGGTTGCGGATGACGGCGCGGGCGATGGCGGTGCGCTGCTTCTGGCCGCCCGAAAGCGTGACGCCGCGCTCGCCGACGAGGGTGCCGAAACCCTTGGGGAACTCGAGGATCTCGGTGCGGATGTGCGCGATGGAGGCGGCGTCCTCGATCTGCTGCTGCGTGGCGTCAGGCGCGCCGAAGCTGACGTTCTGGCCGACCGTGTCCGAGAAGAGGAAGGTCTCCTGGGGAACGACGCCGATATTCTCGCGTAGGGCGTTCAAGGTGAAATCCCGAACCGGTCTGCCGTCGATGAGGACCTCGCCGGGGCCAGCGTCATAGAGTCGCGGAATGAGCGAAACGAGGGTGGATTTGCCGGACCCGGTGGGGCCTACGATCGCGAGCGACGAGCCGGCGGGGATGGTGAGATTGATATCGTGCAGGACCTCGGGGCCGGTCGGGTAGGCGAAGGTCAGGTTGCGGAACTCGATGTTGCCTTGGAGAGGTGTTGAAACCCACGTCTCAGGGGCGAGAGGTGGAGCACCCGGAGTTGCGGGCTCATCGGTGATGGTGGATTCGGCTTTGAGTATCTCGTCGATGCGGATGATGCTGGCGGTGCCGCGCTGGAAGAGGTTCACAACCCAGCCGATGGCGATCATGGGGAAGGTGAGCTGCACCATGAAGAAGCTGAATTCGGTGAACTGGCCTGCGGTCATGTGGCCGCCGAGGACCTCATGACCGCCGACCAGCAGGGTGATCATGAGCGACAGGCCGAGCACGAGCTCGAGCGTGGGCCAGAGCATCGCCATCAGGCGCACCAAGTGGAGTGAGCGTGCGATGTACTCCTGGTTGGCGGTCTCGAACTTTGCGATCTCGGCGTCTTCCTGGGCGAAGGCGCGGATCAGGCGCGCGCCCGAAAAGTTCTCCTGGGCCTGCGCGCTGATGTCCGAAAACATGGCCTGGATGCGCTCGAAGCGCTTGTGGATGCGTGCGCCGAACTGCTGCACGACGACGCTCGCGATCGGTAGCGGCACGAACGCGATAAGGGTCAGGCGCGGGCTGAGGCGGTACATCAGCGGCAGCGCGGCGATGGTGAAGAAGAGGGTGTTGGCGGAGTACATGATGGCCGGGCCAAGGAGCTGGCGGACGGCCGAGAGGTCGTTGGTGGTGCGGGCCATGATGTCGCCGGTGCGGTGGGTCTGGTAAAACGCGGCAGGCTGGCGCTCAAGGTTGGCGAAGACGTCGTTGCGCAGGTCGAATTCGATCTCGCGCGAGGCACCGATGAGGACCTGTCGGGTGATGTAGAGCGCGATGCCGGCGAGAGCGGCGAGGCCGAGCAGGTAGACGGCCTGGAGGGCGATCTGGCGCGGGGTTGCGCCGTGCTGCATCTCGTCCACGGCGCGGCCCACGACTGGCGGCATCGCGGCCTTGATGCCGTTGTAGAGGATGGCCGCGACCCCGCCCCCGGCGAAGTGCTTCCAGTAGCGCCGGAGGTAGGGAGCGAGGGGTTTTAGGCGGTCTAGCATGGGGATTTGATGTGCGGGGTGGTGGTTTGGAGTCTTGAAGTTGGTGGGTGAGGGATTGCGCCCACGATGACCGCGATAGTGCTGCGGTACATCATGGGGCACCCCCGGAGGTTATTGCTTGGGGGGTGTGGGGGTGGGTTTGGTGGGGTCGGTGGTGGGGGCTGGGGGTGCGGGCTTGGCTCCGTCGGGTGCTGGCTGGGCGGGTGGCTGGCTGGTTGGCGGGGGGGTAGCTCCGGCCGGCGGTGTGGGTGGCGGTGTGGGCGGCGTCGGCGGAGTTTTCGGCGCGGGTGGGTTGTCGGAGATGGCAATGAGCTCTACGTCGAAGACGAGCTCGGCCTTGGCGGGGATGACGGGCGGGCGGCCGGCTTCGCCGTAGGCGAGCTCGAAGGGGATGAAGAGGCGGCGCTTGCCGCCGATGTGCATGCCCTCGAAGCCGGTGTCCCAGCCCGGGATGACCTGGTGTGCGCCGTAGGGGAAGGTGATGGGGTCCTTGCCGATGGACGAGTCGAACTTGGTGCCGTCGGTCAGGTAGCCGGTATAGGCGACGGTGAGCCACTTGCGCGGCGAGATGGTCGCGCCGGTGCCGACGACCGTATCCAGGTAGCGCAGCGCGTAGAGGGGCCGGGCGCAGCCAGCGACCTTGGGGATAGCGATGGGGAGCGTTGGCTGGGCGTCGGTGCCGCAGGCGTCGGCAGGTTTGGCGGCGGTGTGGGTGGGAGTGTGGTGGACGGCCGGCCTGGTGGCGGTCTGCGCGAGGGCGGGAGCTGCGAGGAAGAGGAGCGCGGCGGGCTTGAGGTTCATGATGGCTTCAATTGTACTTTGTGCATTGGGAGGGTGTCTTTCAGCTGACGGCTTGGAACGGGTAACGGCAAGGGCTGGTTTGAGTAGTTGCTACTTTGCTAGTTGTTTGTAAAGGCGAGGTTAGGTGGGAGTTCTCAGGAGGAACCAGGCTCCGGCGAGTGAGAACAGGAGGTCCGGGGACCAGGCGGCAAGGACCGGCGGCAGGGTGTTGACGTTGCCCATCGCCTCAAACAGGCTGGAGATGCCGAGATAGACGACCGCCATCAGGATCGCGAGGGCGAAGCCGGCTACGCCGCCGCGTTTACCGGTGACGAGCGCGAAGGGAATGGCAAGCAGGGCCATGACCAACGTGATGGCCGGGTAGGCGAGCTTGCGCTGGAGCTGGACGGAAAGCTTGGTGGTCTCGAAGCCGGACTGGCGCAGGTCCGCGATATAGTCGGTGAGCTGGTGGAAGCTCATCTCCTGCGACGGGCGGTTTTCTTTCTTGAAGTATTGGGGCTGCTCGCGGATTTCGGGGAAGGTGGTGAGCAGGAACGGCTGGTAGCTGGAGATGGTCTCGCCCGCAAAGGTGCGAACCCAGCCGTTTTCGAAGATCCAGCGGCCGAGGTCGGGATCCCAATGGCAGGAGCCGGCGAAGACCCGGCGCTGCAGGGTGAAGGTGGCGGGGTCGAACTCGAAGACGGTCAGGTTGGCGAAGCGGTTCTTGTCGGGGTCGAAGAACTGGTAGTAGAAGATGCGGGCCGGCTCGGCGGCGCGGCGGGAGAAGGGTGCGGGGGCGGTCTGGAGGAAGGAGGCCAGGGGCGGGGCGGTCGCATCCTGCGCTTGCTGAGCGAAGGTCTGGCCGGAGATCCACTGGCGGTCGGGGCGCAGGAAGGTCTGGGCGGGCCTGCCCTTGATGACGGAAAGCAGGGCTTCCTGGCGGCGGTTGGCAGCGGGGAGGTAGAACTCGTCGAAGGCGAAGAGCGCGGCGGCGATGACGGCGGTGAGCACGAGCACGGGCGTGACGACGCGGTAGAGGGAGACGCCGGCGGCCTTCATGGCGGTGAACTCGCTGGTCCGGCTCAAGGCCCCAAACGTGATCAGCACGGCGACCAAGACGCAGAGCGGGGTGACGTTGTAGAGGATGTAGGGAATGAGGTTGAGGAGGTAGTCGCCGACGGTGACGAGGGGGGTACGGTTGCGGATGATGGGACCGGTGAGCTCGAAGAGGGTAAAGATGAGGAAGATGGCGGAGAAGGAGGAGAGGACGATGGCGAAGTTGGAGCCAAACTCGCGCATGATGTAATCATCCAGGATGAGCGGGAAGCGGATGTGCAGCAGCGAGCGGAGGCGCTGGGGAAGTTGGGTGGAGAGCTCGGACGACTGGTATTTGTGGCGCGGGCGCAGGCGGGCGAGGGCGCGGGAGAGCGCAACGCCAAGGGTGGAGAAGAGCGAGATCGCCACGCCGCCGCGGGACATCTGCTGCAGGAGCAGGGCGCCGGCGGCGGCAAAGAGGAAGTTGGCGCCCCAGACGCCGAACAGCGGCGAGAGCTTGCCCTGAGACGCAAAGGCCACGCCCAACGACGAGAGGAAGTAATAGATGAAGACGAGGATGATGCAGGTAACGAAGCCGGTGGATTTACCGCCGCGCTTGGACGAGAGGCCGAGCGGAACGCCAACGAGCATGAGCACGAGGCAGGCGAAGGGGTAGGAAAAGCGCTTGTTGAACTCAATCCGGTAGGGCCGGGCTGCCTTGGGGTTCTGGTCGCGGCCATGGCGGAGGAGCTCAGGGAGCGAAAGCGCGAGGATCCTGGTGTCGGAGCGGGAGACGTGAGTGTCTTCCTGGGCGGAGTTCTGAAGCGGCACGTCGTTGGTGGAGAAGGTGGAGATGTTGTATTGGTTGGGGTTGGTAGAGGAGAGGGTGTGCTCGCCGCCATCCTTGAGGAGCATGTGCATGTCGGCGGGGCCGGTCGAGGTGACGAGGGCCTGGTCTGCGGTGGTGATCTTGGGCGCGACGGGGTCGGTGATGTCGGCGAGGAAGACGTGACGCCAGAGCGCGGCGCCGGAGCCGGAGCGGACGTCCTGCACGTACAGGACCAGGTTTTTGCGGCCTTCGTCGAAGACGCGGGGTTGGACCTCAAACGAGACCTGCGCGTTTTTCAGCTGGTCTTCAAGCGCCAGCAGTGCTGCCGACGAGCGCGGGACGAGGTACAGCGAGTTGAAGAGGCCGAGGCAGAGCGCCACAGTGGAGACGATCGAGACGATGCGGACGAAGTCCAGCGCGCCCATGCCGGAGGCGCGCATGGCGGTGATTTCGGAGTCCGCGGCGAGGCGCGAGAGGCCGAGCAGGATGCCGACCAGCACGGCCATCGGGATGGTGACGATGAGCGCGTTGGGGAGCGTGTAGGCAAAGATGCGGGCGATGTCGGCGACGGAGGCGGAGTCGCGTACCCAGAGCTCGAGAATTTTGCCGAGATCGCGCATGAAGAGCACGAAGGTGAACAGGACGCCGCCGAGCAGGGCGTGCGAGAGGACTTCGCGGAGGATGTAGCGGGTGAGGATGCGCATGCGTGGCTGCTCGTATGAGTGTAGCTTGCGGTAGGATTTAGGGCATGGAGGGCGCGATGAAGAGCCTGGGACTGGTGCTGGCGATGGTGGTGGGGCAATCGGTGGTGGCGGCGGGGCCGGTGGAGCTGAAGCCGCAGCCGGAGGTGGCGAAAAACGTCGAAGCGATGCCGCAGGTGGTCGGGGGCGTGGAGCCGGAGCCGGCGGCGAAGATCAACGCGGCGTTCAAGCGGCTGGATGCGAAGGTTGCGGTCGCGGCGCGGGATTGCCGCAAGGGCGCGGAGGCGCTGGTGCACCAGCCGGTGGAGGATGCCTGGGATCGTGGGGTGGAGGTGACGATGCGGGGGCCGCGTTACCTGAGCGTGATGATCGACGACTCGCTCACCTGCGGCGGCCCGCACCCGGATGTCGGGACCTTGCCGATTGTGTACGACCTGAACACGGGCGGCACTGTCAACTGGCTGAAGCTGCTGCCGGCCGGGGCCAGGAGCGGGGTCGACGATGCGGCGGACGGCAACAAGATCGGCGCGGTCGTCTGGCCGGTGCTGACCGCGATGGAGCGCAAGGGTGCCGAAGGGGATTGCCGGGAGTTCTTCGCGACCGAGCAGGCGCTGCCGTTTGTGCTCTGGCTGGACGCGAAGGCGGGAGCGATCGAGGCGATGCCGAGCAGCGTGCCGCATGTGTTGCTGCCGTGTCTTGGGCCGGTGGTGATTCCGGTGGCGCAGGCGCGGAAGATGGGTGGGTTTAACAAGGAGATGCTGGATGCGCTGGAGGCGGCGCATGGGTTGCAGAAGTAGTGGGTTGGGTGGGGTAAGGAGACTTCCCACTCATCGCGGTGAAGCTGCGATGAATGGGGCACCCGGGTTGGCTGTCGGTTTGCGGCTGGTGTAGTAGAGGGCGGCGCCCAGGGCGTTGACCAGCAGCGCTACGCCGAGGACCTTGCTGCCGAACAGGAGGGGGTTGGGGACGTCAACGATGGGGAAGAGGTTCATGCCGGTGGCCAGCAGGGTGACAACGAACGCGATGCCGGCGGCTGACTTTAGCCAGGGGCTGGCGGCTGGACCGAAGCGGCGGCCGGCGACGATGGGGATCAGCAGCATCATGCCGTAGTAGATCGCGTAGACGATGTTGGCCGAGGTGGTGAGGAGCTGGTAGGCTTCCTGCTTGCCCGCGCCGGAGCTGGCCAGGAAGGCGGCGCCCACGCCCAGCACCACGATGACGAGGATGGAGCGGACGGGGGTGCCAAAGCGTGGGCTGAGCCGCGTGAACCAGGCAGGGACAATGCCGTCCCAGCCGGCGACGAGCGGGAGCCGCGAGGTTTCGGCGACGATGAGGGCGTACTGCGCGACGACCGCGACGGCAAGCCCGAGGATGGCGGCGCGGCCCAGCATCAGGCCCCAGTCGAGACCCTGACTGGGTGCTCCGCCAAAAGCGGCGGCTAGGACCTGCGGGACGGGGCCGACGAGATCGACCGATTGCGCGGGGATGTAGGTGAGGAGCGACGCGGTGCCGAGGATAAAGATGGCGGCGATCAGCGGAGCGGCGATCCAGGCAGAGCGCAGGATGGCCTTGGCGGCGTCGCGGGTTTCGCCGGCGAAGACCGCGAC
>CAXUDC010000081.1:5619-15012 GCA_964249685.1 uncultured Acidobacteriaceae bacterium | reverse complement strand
TGCCCGGATGACGCTCTCCGTGATCACTGAAGCGGAGATTCGCTTTGGGCTGGAAAAGAAGCCGGAGGCCTTGCGGTTGAGAAATGAATTCGACCTGTTCTTCAGGACGATCGAGGTGCTGCCATGGACGTCGGAAGCTGCGATGAGCTATGCCAGGATTCGGGCAGGTCTCAGTGCAGCGGGCAAGAGCCTGGCGAGACGGATCTGCTGATCGCTGCGCATGCCGTGGCGGTGGGGGCTGTGCTGGTGAGCCATGACAGGGCGTTTCAGCACCTGACGCCTTGGCTGCAGGTGGTGGACTGGGCTACGGACCTTTAGAGGGGGTCTGACGCTTGTGGCCGATTGTCAGTCGAGAGAGTGGCGCTCCCAAACACAGATTCCCTGCGGGAATGACAAACAAAGGAGCAAAGAGTTTGTGTCATTCAGTCGTTTGGTCCAGGGTTGTGGCGGCTCAGCCACCTCTCAGAAGCGAGAGGTGGGGCACCCCGGATGGTTCAGGGTTCAGGGGGGAGTTAGTTCTGGGTGGGGGCGGGTTTGTGGGCTTTGCTGCTTGCGGGGGTGGCTTTGGCGGGGATTTTGGCGGGGGTCTGGGCTAGAGCCTTGTCGATGGTGGTGTAGAGTTGCGCGATGTCCGAGACCTGGGTCCAGCCGTGGGGCGCGAGGACGACGATGGTGGGGGTGTGGACGAGGCCCAGACGCTGGCCGAGCGTGACGTCGGAGTTGACCTCCGCGATGAAGCGGCCGGAGGGGTCCATGACGAAAGGGAGCTGCTGGCCGTGGGCGGGGAACCACTTGCGGTTGAACTGCTGGAGGTCGTCGGCGCTCGAAATGAGGCGCTGGCTGGCGAAGACGTCGCGGCGGTACTGCTCGGCGAGGTCGGGGTTGACCTTGTCCTGAAGATAGCGGGCGGTGATGGCGCCGTCCTTGGACCAGGAGTGGTAAGGGATCAGGAAGTCGTGGCGCAGGAAGGGAATTTTGTAGGTGTCGAGAGCCTGCTTGACGATGGGCGCGGCGTTGGCGCAGGCGGGGCACTCGAGGTCTTCAAACTCGAAGATGGCGGCGCGGGCACCCTCGGGGAGCTTGAGCATGGAGGTGTCTTTGAACTGATCGCCGGGTCCGCCGGCGGAGCCTTGCGCGGCGAGCATGCCGGAGAATGAGGCGGGAACGAGGGCGAGGGCGGCGGCAAAGGCCAGGGCGCGGAGGTTCATCTTGGGTAGACGCACGGATACAGTGTAAGGCAGCGGAGGGCGGGATGAACAATGAAAGGCAGAAGGAAAATGTTTCCGCAACCCGGGATTGGCTGTGGCACTCTAATGGTTGTGATCAGGCAGAGACATGTTGCGAGTTTGGCTTCGGCCGGGATGTTTGGCGCGTGTGCGTTTGCGCAGCTGCCGGCGGCGCCGAGCGCGGTGGTGCGGCCGCTGCAGCTTACGGCTGGGGTGACGATCGAGCGCGAGCAGCCGGGGACAATCGCGCTGACGCTCGACCAGGCGATTGCGGTGGCGCTGCGGAACAATACCGAGCTGATCGTGCGCGGGCAGCAGGAAAAGTACGTGCACGGCGAGATCCTGACGGTGGGCAGCGTGCTGACGCCGAACCTGAGCGCTTCTGCGTACACGCAGGCGCAGGAGATCAACCTGGCAGCGATGGGCTTTAAGCCGGGCATCCTGCAGGGGCTGACGATTCCAGGGTTTCCGACGGGGTTTGCGTTCGCCGAAATTGTGAAGGTTAATACGACGAACGCGCAGATTTCGCTGTCGCAGCAGCTGTTCAATGTGCCGGCGTATTTTCTCTATCGCGCGGCGCAGAAGTCGGAAGAGGCGGCGAGCTGGGCGACGCTGAACGCGCGTGGCGGCGTGGTGCTGCAGGTGGGCGCGCTGTACCTGCAGGCGCGGGCGGATGCGGCGCAGGCGACGAACGCGCGCGCGCTGGTGGTGCAGGACGAGCTGGTGTATGAGCATGCCAAGGCGTCAAAAGACGCCGGTGTGGGGATCAACCTGGATGTACTGCGCGCGCAGGTGCAGCTGCAGAGCGAGCAGCAGCAGGTGATCCGGACGGAAAACGCCGTGGCCAAGGACAAGGTGAACCTGAACCGCGAGATGGGTCAGCCGGCCGGGCAGGAGCTGGCGCTGACGGATGCGGTGCCTTTTGCGGAGTTCGACGAGATGCCGCTGGCGGATGCGCTGACGCTGGCGTACGTGCGGCGCAAGGACCTGCGCGGGCTAGAAGCGCAGCTGGAAGTGGCAGAAAAGGCGCAAAAAGCGGTGAAATACGAATACGTGCCTACGCTCGGCGTGGATGGGTTTTATGGTGTGCTGGGCGAGACGACAGGGCTGTACCACGGGGTGTTTACGGCGGAAGGGCGGCTGAGCGTGCCGGTGTTCCAGGAGGCCACGCTGCGGGGTCAGCGCCAGGTGGCGGCGGCGCAGGTGATCTCGCTGCGGCAGCAGATCGACGGGCGCAAGGCGTCGATCGAAGGCGATATCCGGAGTTCGATGCTGGATGTGGAGTCGAACCGAGAGCTGGTGCGGGTGGCGCGGTCGAACGTGGAGCTGGCGGCGCAGGAGCTGAGCGATGCGACGCAGCGGTTTACCGCGGGCGTGGACGACAACCTGCCGGTGGTGCGGGCGCAGGTGACACTGCAGGGCGCACAGACGCAGGTGATCCAGGCGGAGTTCCAGTACAACTATGCGAAGCTGCAGCTGGCGCGGAATACGGGGGTGGTGGAGACGGAGTACAAGCGGTATTTGGGGCAGTAGGGTGGTTGGGAGTCGATCGTTTCCTTCGAAGGTACAGTGCCGATTGCCTATTGGTGTCGTGACGCTTCCAAACGCAGATCGCCTATGGCAATGACCAAGAGCAAGGACTTTAGATACTTGGTGCTTGTGTCTAGGCTGAGATGGTCGCCGCTTTTTGCCGCTCGGTCTGCAGGTAGGTGTAGCGGATGCGGTGGATGACGGTCGTTGTGGAGAAGAAGGCGAGCACCCAGAGCGCTGGGGCCATGACGCCCCACTTGTTTGCGAGCGCGCCCAAGATAACGCAGACGATGCGCTCAGGCCGCTCCATGAAGCCGACCTTACACTGACCGATGAGGGCTTCGGCGCGGGCGCGGGTGTAGCTCACCATGACCGACGCGGTCATGACGAACGCTACCAGACCTACGTAAAATAACCGGTTGCCGCGGGCGTAGTAGACCAGCAGGCCGAAGAAGATGGCCACGTCCGAGTAGCGGTCCATGACCGAATCGAAGAAGGCGCCGAAGACCGAAACCTGGTTGGTCTGGCGCGCGACGCGTCCGTCCACCATGTCGAAGACGCCCGCGCCGATGATCGTGAGGCCGGCGTAGACGAAGTACCGCACGGCGTGGTCGCCGCGGGCGAACCCGAAGAAAAGCGCAGCTACTATATTGATGAGCAGCCCGACAAAGGTGAGCGCGTTCGGCGAGATCTTCGAGATCGCGAGGCCGTTCACGATCTTCTGCAGCAGCCAGCCGCATGCCCTGCCGAACGCTCCCGTCCAGGTCGTTTGGCGGGTCATTTTGCGGCTCCTGCATGTTGAGAGAGGGAGAGCACGTTGCCGTCCGGGTCGTGAAACCAGAGAACCTTGGCGGTACCATCGGGCGAAATCCAGATGCCGTCCGCATCCTGCTGGAAGTGCGGGTAGAGGATGGGCCGGAGATGGCTGGCGGCGAGCTCGCGCGCGGCCGCTTGCAGGTCCACGACCTCCCAGCCGAGCACGGTGAACGGCTGCACCCTGGCGTCCGGCGTGAGTACGCAACGCAGACGCTGGCCGGCGGCGTTAGCGACCACGAGCGCGAACTCGTTCTTTTCGACGACCGTGAGCCCCAGGGTGCGGACGTAGAACTGCTCGGCGGCGTTCAGGTCGCTGACCGGGACGAAGGAGAGGATGGAGGCGTTCAGGAGCATCGATATTTTCGCTAAGTTACTTTGTTTGCTGCAGGTTGGTCGTTTTCCGGTATGACTTGTCCTAGCCGGCAGCGGCTGCCTGCGCGGCCTTGGTGGCTGCCAGTTCGGCCTCTGCCTCGGCGGCGAGCTCGTGGATGGTGGCCAGCGTGAGCACTTCCATCTCGCGTTTGCCGCCCGGCGTGACCACGATGGCGACGTCGCCGACGACCTTGCCGAGCAGCGCGCGGCCGATGGGTGAGGTCGTCGAGATGAGCCCCTGCGATACATCCGACTCCTCGCTCGTGACCAGCTTGTACATGATCTCTTCGTCTTTTGAGGAGTCGAAGACGGTGATGCGCGAGCCGAAACCGACGCGGTCGTGCGGGATGTTGGCCAGGTTGACCATGGCGAGCTCGCCCATGCGTTTCTTGAGCTGGCCGAGGCGGGCGTTGACGAAGACCTGCCGCTGCTTGGCCATGTGGTACTCGGCGTTTTCGCTCAGGTCGCCAAGCGCGACTGCCTTTTTGATCTCGGCGGGCAGCTCGGTGGTCAGCTCGTATTCCAGCGCCTTGATCTCTTCGGCGAGCCTGGCTTTGATGTGTTCCGGCATGTCGGTTCTACTTTCGAGTGGTACCTTGGATTGCTTCCAGCAACTCTGGGGGATGGCAAGGTCCTCGCCAGAAATTGCCGGAAGAGCGGGCAGGCGAGGACTCAGAGCCATGATTATAGCGCTCTGGGCACGGCTCCGGCCAGACTGCTGCGCAGGCTACCTGACATGCTCAGGCGCATGTTGCAGTGTTGGGTGTGTTGACGGTACAGCGACACGCAGATCCCTACGGGATGGCAATGAAAAATACCAAGTGCAAGAACCTGGGTTGGAACCGGCACTCCATGCTTAGGGGTCCTCTAGGGAACCTCTGATCAAGTACTATCTTGCTTAAGGGCACGGCTTCAGCCGTGCCGCAAAGTGTGCGGAATGCAGGCGGCTTTAGCCTCTGAGGGCAAGGCTCGGGACTTAATCAGACCCTCCCTAGTTGATCTTCAGGATCAGGGTAGTGGTGTGGGTGAGGGTGGTGGCGGCGGTGGCAGTGCCGGTGATCGTGAGGGTGTAGGTTCCAGCGGGGGTTCCGGTGGGCGCGATTCCCTGGCCGAAGTTGCCCTGGCCGCAGCCGGCGAGGAGGAGGGTGCAGGCGGCTAGGGCGGCGGCCAGGCGTCTGCGATTGCGGCGGCGCAGGGCGACTAAGGCGAGCGGGAAGAGCAGCCAGCCCGGGGTGGGGGTGGGGCGGGCGGTGGTCGTCAGGGTGAGGGTGGCGGTGGCGAGGGCGGTGCCGGGGGTGACGCTTGAGGGGGAGACGCTGCAGGTGGATTGAGCCGGAGCGCCGGCGCAGGTGAGGGCGATGGCGGTAGTTAAGCCGGTGCTGCCGGGTGTGAGGGTGAGGGGGAAGGACTGGCCAGTGCCGGGGTTCAACGTGACGCTGGCGGCGGCGGCGAGGGCGAAGTCCTGCGCGGCGACCGGGTAGGGACCGCCGGTGGCACCGGTCAGGTCGACCGAACCGCTGTAGACGGCGGTGAAGCTATGCGGGCCGGCGGCGAGGTTGCCGGTGGTGAAGCTGGCGGAGCCGTTGGCGAGCGTGACGGTCGCGAGCGCGGTGGGGCCGTCGAGGAAGACCATGGTGCCGGCGGTCTGGGCGAGCGTGCCGGAGCCGGGGATGTTGGCGCTGGGCGCAGCGGTAAGGGTGACGGTGCCGCCGGCGAGCACGGTACTGGCGGTTCCGGTGAGGGCGAAGTTGGTGGGGAGTTTCGCGACCGTGACCGTGACTGGGAGCGACTGCGAGGGGTCGAACGCGGTCGCGCTGCCCTGGTAGAGCGCGGTGTAGGTGTGGGGCGCGGCGGCCAGGCCGGAGGCCGTGTAGGCGGCGGCTCCATTGACGAGCGGGAGCGTGGCGACGAGGGTGCCGTTGTCGGACAAGGCGAGGTTGCCGGTGGGGATGGTGGTGCCGGACGCGGCGGCGACCCTGGCGGTGAGCGTGACGGAGCCGCTGGGGACGATGAAGCTGGTGGACGCGGTCAGCGTGGTCGCGGTGCCGGCGAGGTCGACGACGTTGACGATGACAGTGGAAGAGCTGCCGGTGCCGTTGTTGGTGTCTCCGCCGTAGAGCGCGGAGAGATAATAGGTGCCGGCGGGGAGGCTGCTGGTCGAGAAGGTGGCGACTCCGCTGGCCAGGGTGCCGGTCCCGATCGGGATGACGAGCGGGTGGGTGAGGGGCGAGCTGTAGAAGGTGACGGTGCCGGTGGCCGCAGCGGGGGTAACGGCGGCCGACAGGGTGAGGTTCGCGCCGACGGCCACGGTGCTGGAGGATGGGGTAAGGACGACGGTAGAGGCGGGCAGGGCGGCGACCGTGACGGAGACGGCGGCCGAGGTGGAGGGTGCATCGGCGGGGTCGCCCGCGTAGGTGGCGAGGACGGGGTCGGTGCCAACCGGCAGGGTGGTAACGCTGAGCGTGGCGACGCCGTTGCCGAGCGGAGCGCTGCCGAGCGGGGTGCCGTTGGTGAAAAAGCTGACGCTGCCGGTCGCGGTGGCGGGGGAGACGGTGGCGGTCAGGGTGACGGGCTGGCCGTAGACGGTGCTGCCGGGGCTGGCGGCGACGGTGGTCGTGGTGGAGTTGAGAGGCGTCGACGGTGCGGTGACGGTCCAGATGCCGAGGGGCAGGGTGCCGGTGTTGCCGGCGGTTCCTGAGTAGCTGTAGGCGCTGGCCAGGATGTTGTGCTCGCCCGGGAAGGCGCTGGTGAAGGTGAGGCCGAGGGTGAGAGTGGCGCTGTTGCCGGCGATTTTATAGCTGCTGCCGGCGCCGGAGAGGCTGCAGGATGGGCTGGTGAGCGTGCCGGCCGAGCCCGCGGCGATGCCCGTCGTGTAGCTGCCGCCGGAGAGAAGATAAAGGTAGACCGACGGGCCGGAGTAGACGGCGGCGACCTGGCAGTCGGGGCCGCCGAAGCCGGAGAAGTCGAGGTTGGTCTGGCTCAGGTCCGCAAGGCCGAGCGCGTCCGAGAAGGCGAGGGTGAAGGGCGTAGCGACGCCCGGGGCCGAGCTGCCGGCGTTAGGCGCGATGCCGGCGATGGTCAGCCCCGAGCCGGGCTGCACGAGCGCGACCGACTGGCGTTGCGCGGTCAGAAACGTGTTGCGCTGCAGGCTGGTGGTGTTGGCGGTGGCGGTAAACGGGATGACGGCCGAGCCGGACCCGCTGGTCGCGCCGGGAAAGCCGATCCAGAGGGCGTTCGAGCTGACGGTCCAGGCGCAGAACGGGGGCGCGGTGAGGGTGAGGGTTCCGGTGCCGCCGGCGGCCAGGATCGTCGGGGAGGCGAGCGCGACGGTGGCGCAGGGAGTGTCGTACGTGACGGTGACGCCTAAGCTCGCGCCGGTCTGGGTACCGGCGGTAAGGGTGAGGAGCGAGTAGGGGTCGGACCAGGAGCGGCCGGGCGCGAGGTTGCCGTCGTAGAAGTTGTTTTTACCCGCGCTGGCGACGGGCGTCATGTCGAGCAGGTAGGTGTAGGAGCTGGGGCCGAGTGGGGTCTCGTAGTGGATCTGGGCACCGGTGGTTTCGCTGTCGCCGCTAGACAGATGCGCGGTGAAGTTGCCGCTTTCGTAGTAGCCGGTAGGCTGGTGGAACTCGACCCAGAGCCAGGAGGTGGAGGCGGCGTCGCGCAGGACGTGCAGGGCGCGCAGGCCGGAGGGGTTTTCGGCGGGCACGAGGGTGTAGGTGCCGGAGGTGGTGATGTCGCGCTCGTCGGCGGGCGGAATCCAGCCGAGGGTTTTGGCGCGGTGTACGGCGTTGTAGGGGCCACCGGAGATCCAGGGATAGCCCATGACGTCGAAGGTGTCGCCGTACTCGGTGTTGACGGCGGCGAGGTTGCTGCCGGGCCCGGTGCCCGCGCCGGTGCCGGTCACGGTGCCGGGATTGCTGGTACTGAAGTCGAGCGGACCGAGCGAGATGCCGCCGAAATCGAGCGTGTTGGCGTGGTTCATGCCGAGGTTGTGGCCAAGCTCATGCGAGGTGCCGCCCCACATCTGCGGGTAGGAAAAATTGGCTTTGTAGCTGGACGGGATGGGCAGCCAGACGACCGAGTACTGGTGGCCGATGGCGCCGGTCGCGCCGACACAGCCGACGTTGCCGAGCCCGCCAAAGGCGCAGGTAGAGACCGGGTAGACGATGACGACGCGGTTGTATTGGGAGAAATTGACCCTGCCGGCGGCGGCGGCGATGGCGGCGGTCTGGAGGGCGCTGGTGGTGGTGCAATCGTACTGGGCGGCGAGCTGGAAAGGGCCGTAGACGTCACCGGTTGCGTAGGTCTGATTCTGCGAGACCTCCTGCCAGTAGGTGTCGACCGACGGGTTGGCGCCGAACAGGACCTGATTCCAGTAGGCGGGCTGGTCGAGCCCGGCGGGAAAGGCGGGCGTGGCGGCGGGAAACTTGACGAGGAGCACCGCGATGCGCTGGTTGCCGGTGGTGGCGCAGGTGAGCGGCGCGCTCGAGGTGCCGGCCGTGGCGACGGTGCGGGTGGGGGTGGCGCAGGCCGCGGCCTCGGTGGGGCTGGCTTCGGTGAGGGTTTCGGCGGCGACCAGGTCGCCGAGCGCGAGACCGTGGACGGTGACGAGGTGGTGGTTGGGTGGCGCGGTGGCGAGGACGGCGGCGGGCAGGGCGAGATCGAGCTCGGCGGCGGCAGTGTGGAGCGTGTAGCGGGTGGTGCTGGTGCCGTCGGCCCAGTTGTCGGCGATGGAGGCGGAGAGCTCGCCGGTTCTGGTCAGGTCGTACTCGAGCAGGGGCGCGGTGGTGGGGTCGGCGGCGAGCAGGGCCTGGCGCGTGGCGAGCGGCAGGGCGTTGGCGCGTGCAAGGGCGGGGTCGGTCCGGAAGAGTTCGAGGAGCAGGGACTTGCGGGCGGCGAGGATAGCGTGGGTCTGGTCGTTCGCGGCCTGGCCGGCTTCAACCGCTGCCTGGATGCGGGCGTTGGCCTGCGGGAGCGACGTCTGGGCGAGGGCGGAGGCGGTGAGCAGGGCGATGGCCGCGGCGAGGCGCAGGCAGAGGGTGGGGCGCATGGTATTTCTCCAGACGTGGCAAGCATACTGGAGCGGGTTGGTGGGATTTGGGGTATTTTCGGGTATTTTATTAGGGTTTGCTAAGGGCGTGGGTTGTGGGAGAGGTTGGTTCATTGTGGGGTGGAGCGAAAGGCGCGCTCTCGGGTCCGTCGGGTTGTCGAGGCTAGACCCTTCCCCGGAGGTGTCGTGCCGGTCCGAACCGCAGCTTCCTCCGCTTCGCTACGGAATGACAACACAAGGCGGAATGACAACACAAGGTGGGATGACGATAAGAGGTGGAATGACGATAGAACGGAATCACCACAGAAAGGGCAGTTGTATTTTGTTGTCATCCCGTAGGGATCTGCGGTTCGACTGCCGTACTACACCGTAAGGGAAAGGGGACCGATGAAATCTGGC
>CAXUDC010000081.1:2170-5519 GCA_964249685.1 uncultured Acidobacteriaceae bacterium | reverse complement strand
CTTCCACCCAAGTACCCGTTGGAGGTTCCTCAAAGCCTCGACCTTTGCAACATTTAGAAAGAGGAGTGTGGCAAGCGGGGTTCCTTCAGACGCTAGGTGGGGTGCTGCCTTAAAATCAGCCAGACGGCCGAACGCCGCGCCATGGGAGATTTGCCGACTTGAAGATCTTGCTGCGCCTGATGCTGCTGGTCGTGGTGGTTGCCGCGGTGGCGTTTGTGTTCTATTTTCTGGTGCCGTACGGCCCGTCGTCGGAGACCTTTGTGGACATCCCGCAGGGCTCGCCCTCGCCGGTGATTGCGGCGAAGCTGGAGCAGGCGGGGCTGCTGCGCAGCGGGTACGTGTTTCTGGCCATGCGCCGGGTGCACGGGGGCACGCTGCATGCGGGCGAGTACCGCTTCGACCACCCGCTCGCGCCGGCCGAGGTCTACCGGCGTCTGCTGAAGGGCGACGTGTACACGCGCACCGTCGTGATCCCGGAGGGCTACAACCTGTTCGACATCGCTGCCGCCGTCGAGGCCGCCGGGCTGGGTCCCGCGCCGGGCTTTCTGGCTGCGGCGCGGCGCGATACGGGGCTCATTGCGGACCTGGCGCCGGGCGCGCTCTCGCTTGAAGGCTACCTGTTCCCGGACACCTACCGGTTCAGCCCGCACGCGACGCCGGACATGATGGTGGCGGCGATGGTGAAGCGCTTCCGGGCGGTGGCGGCGCAGCTTGGACTGGCGGCGCAGCCGGACGTGGCGCGGACGGTGACGCTGGCCTCGCTGGTCGAAAAAGAGGTGCGCAATGCAAGTGAGCGGCCGGTGGTGGCGGGGGTATTTGAAAACCGGCTGGCGCGGGCGATGCCGCTCCAGACCGATCCCTCGGTCGTCTACGCGGCGCTGCTGGCGGGGCGCTGGCGAGGGACGATCTACCAGAGCGACCTGCAGTCGGATTCGGCCTACAACACGTATCGCCACACCGGCCTGCCGCCGGGGCCGGTTGCGAACCCGGGGGTCGCCGCGCTGAAGGCCGCGATGCACCCGGCGCAGACGCCCTATCTCTATTTTGTCGCCGACGCGCAGGGCAACACGCGCTTTTCGGTCGATTTGGCCGAGCATGCGCGGCAGGTAGCGGACTACCGGGCGGCGCAAACGCAATAGAATTCAGGTGCCAGGGGTGAACGTCAGGAAAACGCGGCTCATCGCGTGACCAGCGCGCGCGCTACGCATCCTATGGCTGATCACAGGAGTTTCGAGCATGGGCCTGATGGATATCGTCGCGCAGCATGGATACGCGGTTGTAGCCATCATCCTGTTCATGGGGGCGGCGGGCCTGCCGCTGCCTACGTCGATCGTGCTACTGATGGCCGGCGCGGCCAGCTCCGGGGCGCAGGGCGCGGCGCGGCTGGAGTTCGCGGTCCTGCTTCCGCTGGCGTGGGCGGCGGCTGTGGTGGGAGATACGCTGCTTTACTTTGGCGGCCGCTACACGGGATGGTGGCTGCTGGCGGGGATGTGCCGGCTTTCGATGAATCCCGAGGGCTGCATCTTTTCGTCGTCGGCCTATTTTTACCGCCGGGGCGCGCGGACGCTGCTGTTTTCGAAGTGGATCCCCGGGCTGTCGTCCATGGCGGCGCCGCTGGCCGGCAGCCTGAACATGCGGTTCGGCAAGTTCATTGGGCTGGATGCGCCGGGTGTTGCGTTCTATGTCACGGCGTGGCTGCTGACGGGGTTCCTGTTCAGCCGCTTCATCAACCTGATTATCGCGTGGATTCATCGGCTTGGGCATGCGGTTGCGATCGTCGGTGCGGTGCTGGTGGCGGGGTACGCGGTGTCGGTGATCGTGTTCCACATCAAGGCGCGCAAGTACAACAAGATCGAGAAGATCTCAGCCGAGGCGTTGCGCGCGCGGCTGCAGGCGCTTGACCCGAGCAAGCTGGTTGTGATCGCGGACGTGCGCAGCCATAACTACTACGACCCTGGCATGCAGCGGATCAAGAACTCGATCCGGGTCGAGCCGACGCGGCTGAAGGAAGAGCTGCTGGCGCTGCGGGAGTTCATGGCGCCGGAGTGCGAGATTTATCTGTACTGCTCCTGCATTCGCGATACGACCAGCCGGCGCGTGGCGCATATGCTGCAGCAGGAAAACTGCCATACGCAGGTGATCGACGGCGGGCTGCGGGCCTGGGTGAAAGCGGGGGGCGAGCTGGAGAGTGTTCCCGCAGCGGATATTCAGCATCTGCCTCGGTTTGATTGAATAGGTGAAATAAGGAAGGTATGATCAAGTCTGTCCGCCTTGCTCCTTTAGACCGCCGGGGCTGAAGCCCCCTTTTTCGTTGGGCTTGGTCGTGGGACTAAAGTCCCACGCTTCCACCCAAGTACCTAAGCTGAGTCGCAACGCAGATCCCTACGGATGACAACCAAAATACAAAGGCAACGGCGCTTTTTGCTGTCATTCCGTAACGGAGCGGGGGAATCTGCGGTTTGAATCGGCACATGGACATGGGATAAGTACGCTGGCTTACGTCGCCTGCACGACATAGCGGCTACACTTTGGGCACGGGACACAGGCGGACCGACGTCTGCGACCCTGGAGGGAACGTATGTTCAGGACGCGCGTATTGGTAGTCGACGATCAGCCCGCCATCCTTTTCAGCCTGAGCAAGATACTGGCACAGCATGGCTTTGAGGTCACGACCGCGGGCAATGTTCCCGAGGCGCTTGGGCTCATTCACTCGAGCAGGTTCGACGTGCTGCTGAGCGACCTGCACATGCCCGGCGCCGGCGACGGTCTGACGGTCGTGAGCGCCATGCGCCACTCCAACCCCGACGCGGTGACGCTTTTGCTGAGCGCGTTTCCGGAGATGTCCGCGGCGGCCAACGCGATCCTGCTGCAGACGGACGAGATCCTGGTCAAGCCGATGAAGGTCGCCGAGCTGATCGAGGCGATCCAGCAGCGTCTGGCCAAGGGTCCGCTGCATCGCCGCATTGTGGAGTCGGTTTCGACGATTCTCGAGCGCACGTCCGAAAACAGCATCGACGACTGGTACAGGACTGTGCAGCAGGACAAGACGCTGATGAAGATCGAGATGAGTGAGAGCGACCGGCGCGGGCATCTGCCGCACCTGTTCAAGGATCTTGTCGACCGGCTGCAGGCTTTGAAGCCGCTCGGGACCAAGGAGCTGAAGTCCGAGACTGCCTGTGCGCACGGTCTGCTGCGCCGGCGGCAGGGGTATACGCCGGCGATGCTGGTGGAAGAGTCGCGCATTCTGCAGGTAACGATCTTCCAGACGCTGCAGAATAACCTGGGGACGATCGACTTCAGCGTTTTGCTGCTGGGGGTAATGACGATTGCGGATGAGGTGGATTCGCAG
>CAXUDC010000081.1:0-2070 GCA_964249685.1 uncultured Acidobacteriaceae bacterium | reverse complement strand
CTTCAGCGTTTTGCTGCTGGGGGTAATGACGATTGCGGATGAGGTGGATTCGCAGTTGGCGCAGGCGATGCAGTGTTTTCTTACGGAGGACGAGGAGGGGGAGTCGCCGGTGGCGGCTTTGGCGGCTTAGGTTTGTTTTAGGGAGACCGCCCACTCATGACGGTGAAGCTGTCATGAATGGGGCACCTGGGACCTACGTCGCAGACCTTATGGGCGGTTCCGTGCTAGTCTGGCTGCCTGAGCCTATGAAAATCTCCGTGCTTGCTTTGTGCGCAGTCCTGCTGCCGGCCCTTGCTCCGGCGGTCAGCCAGTCGTTCCCGATCCAGGAACACACCACACCGAACGGGATGAAGGTCCTGGTCCAGGAAGACCCGACGATTCCTGACGTGGCCATGTATACCTGGTTCCGTGTGGGCTCGCGCAACGAGCACGAAGGCATCACGGGCATCTCGCACTTTTTCGAGCACATGATGTTCAACGGCGCGAAGAAATATGGCCATGGCGAGTTCGACCACACGCTCGAGTTGGCCGGCGGCAACAACAACGCCTACACGTCGAACGACGTTACGGTCTACACCGACTTCTTCCCCGTGACCGCGCTCGAGACCGTCTTCGACCTAGAGGCGGACCGGATCCAGAACCTCGCCTTCGACCCGGCGGTGATCAAGAGCGAGCGCGAGGTGGTGTATTCGGAGCGGCGGCTGCGCGTGGACAACTCGAACCCGGGCCTGCTGGGCGAGCAGCTCGACGCGGCTGCCTACACGGCCGCGCCGTACCACTGGCCGGTGGTGGGCTGGCCCACCGATATCGAAGGCTGGACGATGGACGACCTGAAGAGCTATTTCGCGATGGGCTACTCGCCTAACAACGCGACCATGGTGGTGGTCGGCGGCGTGAAGGCGGCGGAGGTCTTTGCGCTGGCCGACCGGTACATCGGCCCGATCCCCACGCATGCCACGCCGCCGGCGGTGCGGACCAAGGAGCCGGTACAGCTGGGCGAGCGGCGCGTGACCGTCAGCAAAATGGCCCAGGCTCCGCTGCTGTTCATCGGGTACCATGCAGTCGAGGCGAAGAGCCCGGACTTTTACACGTTCCAGATGATCGACAACCTGCTGACGACCGGGCAGAGCTCGCGGATGTACAAGGCGCTGGTGGACGGGCAACAGCTGGCGACGAATGTGAACTCCGGCATGGGCGAGCAGCTGGACCCCAGCCTGTTCACGTTCCGCTCGCAGCCTCGCCGCGGCGTTGCAACCGAGAAGCTCGAGCAGGCGATCTACACGGAGATTGCGAAGTTGGCCACTGACGGGCCGACGCCGGAAGAGCTGCAGAAGGCGAAGAACCAGGCCATTGCGGCGCACTACCGCAGCCTGCGCTCGATCGCGAACCGCGCCCAGGAGATCGGGTCCGAAGAGGTGATCTTTGGCGATTACCACAAGCTGGCTACGGTTGAGCAGAGCATCAATGCGGTGACGGCAGGCGATATTCAGCGGGTGCTGAAGCAGTACTTTCAGCCCACGAATCGGACGGTGGCGATTTTGATCCCGACGGATGCGGTGGGTGGTGGTAAGAGCGGGGAGTAGACGGACGGGGTTGTCGCTTTGGGGATTGTTCCGCCAGAGGTGGCTCTGACCCATTTACCTTGAAGGGTAGCCGCAGCGTCAAAGCGGGGGTCCTTCGCTTCGCTCAGGATGACGGCGAAAAACGAAGACAACAGCTACATTTTAGGTAGAGGGTTCGCCACGGGAACCGCAGATCCCTACGGGAGGACAACAAAGGCAAGTGCGGCTTTGTTGTTCTTCTGCGGGTGTAGTACAGCACCCGTGTAAACGCAGATCCTACGGGATGACAACAAAATACGAAGGCGCTTTTTGTTGTCATTTCGTAGCGCCGCGGAGGAATCTGCGGTTCGGAGCTGCACTCACCTTCAAGAGAAATGGTCTGTTGCCGACGCCTGTTGAGATCGTGACGCTCCGAAACGCAGATTCCCTGCGGGAATGACAAACAAAGGAGCGAAAGCTGTGTATCCTACCACCGCTGCACCTTCAGTTGGACTTGAAGGTGCAGGGC
>CAXUDC010000080.1:0-15240 GCA_964249685.1 uncultured Acidobacteriaceae bacterium | reverse complement strand
CTCCCCAACCTTGCCCAGCGCGCCGTCGAGCGCGCCCGCATCGGAGCCGCCGGCCTCCGCCAGGTCCGGCCTGCCGCCGCCCTTGCCCCCGACCATTCCGGCCAGCGTGCCGACGAGCTTGCCGGCTTGGATGCGGCCGGTCAGGTCCTTGGTCACGCCGGCGATCAGCGTCACTCTCCCCTCATTCGCGGCGCCCAAAACCACCACGCCCGAGCCGATCTTGCCGCGAAGCTGGTCGACGAGCTCGCGCATCTGCGCCTTGTCCACCCCGTCCACGCGGCGGGCGAGGACCTTGACGCCCTTGACCTCGACCGCCTCATCGACCGCACCGGAGACCGCCGCAGCCGCGGCTTTCAGGCGCAGGCCGTCGAGCTCTTTTCTTAGTCGCTTGATCTCTTCTTCATCAGATGCGAGGCGGTCGCGCAAGGCGGTTGCGCCACCGGGTACGACGCGGCTGATCTCAAAGCCGCGGCGGAACTCGTCGAGCGCGCCGGTGCCAGTGACGGCCTCCACGCGACGAACGCCGGAGGCGACTGAGCTCTCGCCGACCAGCTTGATCAGGCCGATCTCGCCCGTCGCGAGCGTGTGCGTGCCGCCACAAAGCTCGGTCGAGAAGTCGCCGATCTTGACCACGCGCACGCGGTCGCCGTACTTTTCACCGAACAGCGCCATTGCGCCATAGTCGTTCACGGCGACGTCGATGGGGACATCGACCAGCGTCTGGACGGGGGTGTTCCTCAGCACCTGCGCGTTCACGATGGACTCGATCTCGCGCAGCTCCGGCTCCGCGACGCCAGTGAAGTGCGAGAAGTCGAAGCGCAGCCGGTCGCGGTTGACGAGCGAGCCCGCCTGCTTGACGTGCTTGCCCAGCACCTCGCGCAGGGCGGCATGGAGCAGGTGCGTGCCGGTGTGGTTACGCATGGTCGCCGCACGAATTTCGCCGTTCACGACGGTGTCGAGCGTCTCGCCAATCGTGATCGGCAGCTTGGCAATGACCCGATGCGCGAACACCCCCTGCACAGGCTTGGTGCAACCCCGCACCTCGGCCACGACGGTCTGGTGATCCGCTGCATAAAGCCAGCCCACGTCCCCGACCTGCCCGCCGGAGTCGGCATAGAAGCTCGTCGCGTCGAGCACGACCTCACCCTCCGCCCCCGCCGCCAGCATCTGCACGCCAACGCCCTCCTGCACCAGCGCCACAACCCGCGCCCCATCCACCCGCAGCGCCGAGTAGCCCTCGAACTCCGTCTTGGCCAGTTCGCGATAGACCGGTGCCGCAGTCTTCTGTGAGCCGCCTTTCCAAGAGGCGCGGGCACGCTCTTGTTCTTCCAGCTTGGCGCGTTCAAAGCCCTCGTCGTCAAACTCTAATAATGCATCTCGTGCAGCATCTGAGATGAAATCTTTCGGTAATCCGAATGTTTCGTACAAGTGGAAAGCAGCAACGCCGTCAAATGTTTTTGATTCGCGTCTTCTGGCTTCCAGATCTGCTTTCTTCTTCGCATCGCTTGAGGCTTGGGTGAAATGGCCCAAAAGCTCCGTGTCACTCTCCTCATTCATCTGCTGCCTAGCGGCGATGTGTTCATTCAGAACACGGCTCCCTGCGGTGAGCACGCGTCCGAACTGCTCCTCCTCCGCCAGCACCGTCTTACTCACCCGCTCCGCCGTCTCCACCAGCTCCGGGTAAGCCGCCTTCATCTCTTCCCGAACGGCCTTCACCATCTCGAACATGAACGGCTGTTCCTGCCCCAGCAGACGCCCGTGCCGGATGCCGCGACGCAGAATCTTGCGCAGCACATACCCGCGCCCTTCGTTCGCCGGCTGCACTCCATCCGAGATCAGAAATGTTGCCGCGCGCGCATGGTCCGCAATGATCCGCAGCGAGGCCGCACCTTTCGCATCGCTGATCGCTGTCAGCTCACAGCTCTCAGCTGACAGCTCCCCCGTAGCCCCCACCAGCTCAGCCGCGCGACGGATCAGCGGCACGAACAGGTCCGTCTGGTAGTTCGACAGCACGCCCTGCAGCACGCACGCGATCCGCTCGAGCCCCATGCCGGTGTCGATCGAAGGCTTTGGCAGCGGGCTGAGAACGCCATCGGAACCGCGGTCGAACTGCATAAAGACCAGGTTCCAGATCTCCATGTAGCGCTGGTCGTCTTCGCCAAACGGCACGTCCTTGCCGGTCTCGCTCGCCTCCACCCCAAGGTCGTAGTAGATCTCCGAGCAAGGCCCGCATGGCCCCGTATCGCCCATCGCCCAGAAGTTATCCTTGGCACCAAGCTCGAAGATGCGCGATGCCGGCACCCCCACCTCGAGCCACAGATCGTACGCCTCGCTATCCCGCGGCACGTTCGCGTCGCCCTCGAAGATCGTGACATAAAGCCTCTCCGCCGGGATCCCGAACCACTCCTTTGACGTCAGCAGCTCCCACGCATACGCGATCGCCTCGCGCTTAAAGTAGTCGCCGAAGCTGAAGTTGCCGAGCATCTCAAAAAACGTGTGGTGCCGCCGCGTAAAGCCGACGTTTTCCAGATCATTGTGCTTGCCGCCCGCGCGCACACACTTCTGCGATGTCGTGGCCCGCGTGTAGTCGCGCCGCTCCGAACCGAGGAAGACATCCTTGAACTGGTTCATGCCCGCATTGGTGAACAGCAGCGTTGGGTCATTGGCCGGCACCAGCGACGACGAGTGTACCCGGCGGTGCTGTTTGCCTTCAAAAAACCGCAGAAAATCTTCACGAATCTGAGCGCCCGAACGGTATTCCATCCGCCCAGTTTACTTCATCACCCCGGGCCGCCACGTAACGCCTTCGAGCCGCAGCGTCGCATCGGGCGTCGCGCGCAGCCCGGCAAACTCCCCCTGCCAGCGCACCATCTCGAGCAGGCAAACCAGCGCGTCGAACCCGTCCTCGCTCGCCCGTGCGCTCGCCACCACGCTCCGTGGCAGCGCCGCATACAGCGCAGCGTCTGACACCTTCCGGCCCGCCAGATACGCCGCCCGGGCGACCGCGTTCGACTTCGCCACCGGCCCCGTCAGCAGCCGCGTATACATCTCCACCAGCAGCGGGCGGCCCACCTCCGCGTCGTCGAACGGCCACACCCGGAAGCCGTGCTCCCACAGCCGCAGCAGCCACTCCATCGCGCGCAGCGAGCCCGTCCCGACCGACCCGCTGCCGCCAATCTGAAACGGCGACTTGGGCTGGATGCCCTTCATCAGCGCCGCCCGGGCTTCGTCGCCGCCGCCGAACTCGACCTTGTTTTCCATGTCGGTCAGGCGCATCATCGTCGCGTAGCCCGCGCCCGAGAACTGTGCCGGCCGCTTCGTCCGCCCCCAGAACCGCTCATCCAACCCAGCCGTCAGCCACTGCTCTCCGTGGCCCGCGGCCACATGGCGCCAGAAGTCGAACACGGTCGCGCAGCCATGCTCGCGCAAAAACCACGCCGGATAGCTGAAGCAGCAGTCGATCGACACCACCAGCGCCGGCGTCTCGCGCGCCATCCCGATCAACCACGCACTCAGCTCCTCGCGCGTCCGCCCGCTCTCAAGCGACACCCGCCCGCCACATACCCGGCCTTTGCCAGCCCGCGTCCAAACCCCCGCCCAGATCTTCTTGCGCTGCCCAGGCCCCTTGTCGCCCGACCAATCCACCGCCACCAGCCGCTCCACATCCATCCCTATTGGATGCGCGACGACCTTGTCTTCCCTTGTTTGTCATTCCCGAAGGGAATCTGCGTTTACTCCACGCGGCACCGAGCCATCAAAACTCCGGCAGCTCGTACTCATCCTTCTCCGCATACGAGTCCGAGTCGCCGCCACTCTCCGGCACCTCCACCCGCCACTGCTTGAACAGCTTGAAGATCGCGGTCGACGAGTACCCCGCGCGCATCAGCCGGTTCATGATCCGCACCGAATCCTTCTGCGCCGTGACGCCCTCCGGCTTGCGAATCCGCTTGCGCTCGCAGTAAGCCCGCGCCAGCGCCACCTCGTCGGTCTCATCGAACGCGGCCGCCACGGTCTCGGCCACCAGCTCCTTGCCGACGCCCTTCACGGCCAGGTCCTGCGCCACGCGCCGCCGTCCAAAGCCCTGGTTCTCCTTGCGCAGCCGCGTGTAGTCCTGCGCAAAGCGCGTGTCCGAAAGATACTTGAGCTCGATCAGCCGCTCGCAGACACGCGTCATGTCAGCCTCGCCGCGTTCGCCTTCAAACGCCCGCGGCTTCATCAGCTTGCGCAGGTCGCGCACGGTCCGCATGCGCCGGCTGAGCGCACCGACGGCGTACTCGAACAACTCCGGCTCTCCCACCGGCTCCCGCTGCTTAGGCCGAGCGAACGCCACTTACCCTCCTTCTTCGACTCACCACGCGCCTGGGTCTGCTGTGCTTGACGCACGCCTCGACGCTACGTCCGGGCATAAGTCTTCATCGCGTCAGTCTACGCGAAAGCTCCAATCCGCATCACATCCAGCAGGAGACCTACCCCAAATGAAGCTTCCCTGGATCATCGCCATCGCCGCCCTCGGCACCGCCATCTACGTGCTCGTCAACCAGCCGCAGTTGCAGACCTCCGGCACCGACCCCGACGTCGACTCCGCCGCCAACAAGACCGGCGCCTGGGGCACCAAACAGCGCGTCAAGGGCACCGGCGGAAACCTGCTCGGCCAGGCCAAGGAAGGCCTCGGCAACCTGACCGGCGACCAGCAGATGCAGGGCGAAGGCGTCGTCGACCAGGCCGTCGGCACCGTCAAGGACACGATCGGGCAGGCGGCCCACGCTGTCGCCGATACGCTCCACGAGGCCAACAAGCAGACTTACTAGGCTGCTTTCCTTCAAACGCAGTGCCGGGCCGAACCGCAGATTCCTCCGCATTGCCTGCGGAATGACAACAAAAGACGGCTGTTGTATTTTGGTTGTCATCCCGTAGGGATCTGCGGTTCGACCCTTGCTCTATTCCGGCTAAGGGAAACGCCCTAAGCCGTCTTGCGCAGAGCAGACACCGGTGCCATGGCCGCAGGATCCGGCCGCACCAGCAGCCGCTCTTCCCCCTCCATCACGCGCCCCACCGGCAGTTCCACGACCACCGCCGCCCCATGCGGGTGCAGGTTGAACGCCGAAATCTCACCCCCGTGCTCGCGCACCACGCCGTAGCAGATCGACAATCCCATGCCCGCGCCCTGCTCCGGGCCCTTCGTCGTATAGAACGGGTCGAACACCCGTGCCGGCTCCCTGAACCCCGGCCCCGTATCGCTCACGATCACGTGCAGCACGCGCTGATCGTAAGAAATTGTCACGCGGATCGCGTGCTCCTCGCCCTCTTCCCGCGGCCTGGCCTTGGCGATCGCCTGCGCGGCGTTGTTCAGCAGATGCTCCATCACCTGCCGCAGCCGGTCGCGGCTTCCCCGCACGATCGGCACCTCCGCCTGCGCCTCCACCTCCAGCTTCACGCCGCGCGCGGCCAGCTTGTCGCGGCAGACCTCCGCCAGGCTCTCGACGATCTTCACCACCCGCACCACCTCATCCGCCAGCGGTGCCGGCCGCCAGAACTCCACCAGCTTCTCTACCGTCTCCTTCATCTTCAGCGCCTCGAGCACGATCGTCTCCGCGTCCTTGCGCACGCGCGGCTCGCTGCTGGTCTCCACAATCAGCTCGCCGAACCCCAGCACCGCCGTCAGCGGATTGTTAAGCGCATGCGCCACCCCGCCGGCCAGCTGCCCCAGGCCCGCCAGCTTCTCCGCCCGTAGCAGCCGCTCGCGCAGCACGTCATTCTCGAGCTCCCGTGCCAGCTTCCGTGTCAGCGCCTCGATCGGCCCCACCGCCCGCTCCAGGCCGCCCGGCACATGCCGCCTGCGCCGGCCGTTCCCGCGCGCGCCGTCCGCGCAGACCACCAGCGCGCCCATCAGCCGCCCCGCACCGGCACGAATCGGAGCCACAATCGCCCGCCGCCACTTGCGCCGCTCGCGCCGGCCGGCCATCTCCCAATCGCTCAGCTCCCGGTCGAACTCCGCCCACTCGCCGATCGGGATCGTAAAGCTCGACACCCCCGCGCGAATGCTCTTCGGCGGCCCGCCCTGCCGCTCCTCCGTCATCACCTTCTCGCTCCAGCCGTGCAGCTTGCCGATCGTCACGTCGTCCACGCCGACGCTGCCCACGCACAGCAGCCGCCCTTCCGCGTTGCGCATCAGCATCGCCACGCGGGGAAACACGCTCTTCTCCGCGATCGTCCGGCACACCTGCCGGGCCAGCGCCCGCTGCGCCTCCGCCGAGTCCAGCCGCCGCGCCGCGCCTGCAACGCTCTCGTCCAGCAGCGACGAGTTCAGCCGCGCATACGCCTCCAGCTCCTCCCGCAGCTGGCGCTCCCGCCACCGTTCCGCCGCCTGCATCTCCCGCTGCCGCCACATCATCCACCACGACCCCGCGAGCCCCGCCATCGCCAGCAGGCACACCCAGTGCTCCATCCCAACCAAAGCCAAGACCCGCATACGAACCCCCAGAACCTCTTCGCCACTGACCAGCGTCTAAACCGGTATGCTCACTCCCTCACCACTCCGCGTGCCCCACCCATTCGAAGTCAGGGTGGGTTTCCGCATGGGCGCGCTGCTGGCCGTGGCAATCCTCGCTACCCTCCAGCTATCGGCCCCCCACGCGGGAGCCACGGCGCCTGTGTCAAATCCGAACGCCGCGCACGCCACCGAGAACCCTGCGCCCGGCCAGGCCGGCTTCAGCGCGCTCGACCCCTCGCCGCTCCCCAACGGCCTTACCCCCGCCGCGCTGGTCGAAAAGTTCGGCTCCCGCGAGTCCGCCTTCGCCGCCGCGCGCAACGAGTACACCTTCCGCCAGACCGTCACCGTCCAGACCATCAACGACGACACCAACAAGCCCGACGGCACCTACAACCAGGTCACCGACATCGTATTCAGCGACGCCGGCAAGCGCACCGAGCACGTCGTCTTCGCCCCGCAGAACACCATCGAGCGCGTCATCATGACTGAGGCCGACTTCGACGACATCCAGAAGCGCCTGCCCTTCGTCCTCACCACGCCCGAGCTCCCCCAGTACGACCTCACCTATCTCGGCCGGCAAAAGGTCGACGACATCGACACCTACGTCTTCGACTGCAAGCCCAGGACGCTCGAAAAGGGCAAGCGCTACTTCCAGGGCAAGGTCTGGGTCGACCAGCAGCAGTTTGAAATCGTCCTGATCAACGGCAAATCCGTCCCCGACAACCTGCGCCGCGGTCACGAAGACCTCTCCCCGCCCTACACCACCTACTACCAGGAGGTCGACGGCGGCAACTGGTTCCCCGTCTACACCAAGGCCGACGGCACGCTGCACTTCCCGGCCGAAAACGGCGTCATGGCCCAGAACGTCCACATTCGCTACGTCGTCAAGTACGAGGACTACAAGCGCTTCCACGCCAAATCCCGCATCATCTACAACGGCGAAGACCTGCCACACACCCCACCCGGCATCCCCGCCGCACCCACCACAAGCCCAACCGCCCAACCCGCCGACGCCCCCAACGCCCTACCCCCACCCGACCCCAACGCCCCAACCCTGAAGCGCCCCAACACCGCAAAGCCGCAGGGTTAAGGAGGCTCTGAGCAAGTCTCGTTTTGAAAGGGCGGGAGTTCAGTCCCGCCACGAAGCCCAAGGATTGCATCACGGCTTAGCCACTGAGGGAACGCTGGAGACTCGATCAGACCCTCCCTAAGGAATCTTTCATTAGGTCCCTGGGTGGAAGTGTGGGACTTCACTCCCACGAGTCACTGGCAATGAACGGGCTTTAGCCCTGGCGCTCTCTGCGAAACACCACGGAATGCTTGATCAGACCTGTAGTCAAATAAAGCTATGTCTCGTGTCGAGCGGCTCTTGCAACTTGTGCAGGTAATAAGGCGTCAGCGCAGACCAGTCACGGCCCGCGCTCTCGCCTCTGAACTTGGGACGACCGTTCGGACGATCTACCGCGACATCGACACGCTCGTATCACACGGCTTCCAGATAACAGGAGAGGCTGGAGTGGGATATGTGCTGAAGCCCGGCTCCCTCATGCCCCCTATGATGTTTACGGAGGAGGAGCTTGAGGCAGTCGTCCTTGGCCTGCGATGGGTGAGCAAACGCGGTGACTCTTTGCTTGCAGCGGCAGCAAAGGACGCCCGAGCCAAAATCCATGCCGTTCTTCCGGCAACGCAGCAGCAGATAAGCGAGCAGGTCGGATTGCTCGCCGGTCCTGGACCTTGCCTTACGGAACCATTAGGGCTCCGCGAGGCAATACGGAAAGAGGCGAAGCTAAGGATCACCTACGCGGATGCGAAACAAGAACGTTCGATCCGCGTCGTGTGGCCGGTTGCCTTAGCGTTCTTCGAGAACGTCCGAGTGCTTGTGGCATGGTGTGAGACTCGAGGTGATTTTCGCAGCTTCCGAATAGATCGAATCGAGAATGTTGAGGCCCTTGAGCGCTACACGAAGCGTCGACGCATCTTGCTCGCCGAGTGGCGTGAACGAGAGAACATACCGGAACAACTCTGATTTGCTACTGACAAAAACTGACACAGGAAGGCTCTATGGTGAGAGGTGCTCGACCCACTCTCCTGGAGGCCTTATGAAACGCCACACTCGTAAAACATATGTCCCTGCTTCTCCTGACGCGCTCTATGCGGCTCTTTCCGACTTGCGCCGCTGGTCCGAGTGGGATGCGGAGATCGCCCACATCGAGCATGACGGTTCGGAACCCAGGCCCGGATCCCGGTTTGTTCTAAAACCGCGCGGAGGCCCAAGAACCACGCTCGTCGTTGAAGTCGCGGAACGACCGCACAGGTTTACCGACCTCTCCCTTTTGCCTCTGGGACGGATGAGGACGACGCATGAATTTATCGGTCAGGAAAATGGGCGCACTGAAGTCCGTATCACCATCGAGACATTCGGTCCCTTAGGATGGCTGTGGGACAGGCTGATCGCCCGGAAACAAGCTGCTGGTGCGGAAACACAAACACAGTCGCTTGCCGCCTTTGCAACAAAGAACTCTCTCCACTGAAAACTGTTGCGCAAACGAAGCTCTCGCGGTGAGCCTCCTTGCGTCCGCGGCGAGAAGAACGCATGCGGGTAGAGGCTGCTGAATGCAGCCTCGCGAGGAACCAGACAAGTTTACTGAAGCCTTCTCTTTTAGCTGATGGGATTACCTAAAAATGCATTTCTCGCCGGTCGCGCTGTCCGCGTGCAAAAGCCACCCGGGCCTTTGACAATTGCGTTCGCAACGCCAGGAGGCCGCCTCACCCCTTTGCAAAAATTCGTCGACATTCGGCCACCAGCCTACGTTTCCGATATCCTCAACTTACTGCGGTACCTCGAGGAGCCCGGCTTGACCAACCTGAACGCCCGAAGAGGATGTCTGCTCCTCGCCTGCGCCGGCATCCTCGCCGTCCCGCTCGCCCTCACCCAGGGCGCCCCGCAAAGCTACTACGAGTTCGGCACCGTCGTCGCCTTCGGCCGCGGCACCGTCGACCTCCAGACCTTCGACCAGCAGTTGCAGCGCACCGTCCAGCACAGCTTCGTGCTCGCCAAAGGCTCCAGGGTAGAGGTCCTGCACGCCGGCGACGCGGTCGAGGTCATCTACGTCCCCACGGGCCCGGACTGGGTCATCCGCAACCTCGTCGTCCTCTCCGCCGGCATCCCCAGGCAGGGCGCGCCCGCCGGCCAGCACGCGTCCTCAGCACCCGCAGCCGTCGTCGGCAGCGCCGGCCCGGGCAAGGCGATCCCAAAGGCCGGCTCCGTCGCCCTGCCCACCGCCACGGCAAACACCCGCGCCGGGCGCGCCGGCAATATCGCCCTGCCGACCCAGACCGCGAGCAACCAGCGCGCTTCAACCAGCGGCAACGTCGCCGTAGTCGACCTCGGCGGCTCCGCCACACGGGCCGTTCCCGGCATCGTCTCCGTGCCGCTCGGTGCCGATCCCTCCGCGCTCCCTACCGCGCCCCGCATCAAGACCGTCACCCACGCCGACCCCATCGCCGAGTGCAACCGCGGAGATGCCGGCTGGCCCGATCAGCCCATCTCCATCGCCATCCTCGACTTTCGCTATCCTACTGAAAAGGAAGAGTCGCACGATATCGGCACCACCGGCGGGGGGTCGGGAACCGCCGTCGCCGACCTCGTCCTCGAGCGCTTGTCGGCCGGGCAGACAGCCATCGCCTACAGCCGCGGCGACCGCGACAAGCTCTACCGCGCCGACTTCGCCGGGGCCGCCCGCGTCGGACGTCGCCTGGGCGTAGATGCCGTGCTCGCCGGAACCTTCCAGCCAGTGGAACAGCCTCTAGACAAGGACGGCTTCGTCCCCCCGCCCATCTACGAGCTCCGCGCCGGCCTCGTCGACACCTGCACCGGCCAGCTGCTCGAGCGGCTCAGCTCCGCCATCTGCCCCGGCGGCATCGACACCGGCGGCACCCAGAGCGGCTGCAAGCGCGTCTCCGTCACCGCCAAACAGGCCTCCGACCCGAAAGAAACCCGCACCGCCTTCACCCCCGCGCTCGACGCCCTCCTCCTGCCGCTCGAGCACGAAGGCACCCCCCCAGGCCAGAAGGGCTCCGCCGGCCTCGTGAGCGCGGTTGAAGGCAACCAGGTCACCATCCAGCTCGCCCCCGGAACCAGGCAAAAGGCCGGCGACCTGATCGCCCTGCACGCCTGGCGTCTGGGCAAAAACACCTCCACCTACACCCTCCACCGCCTGCAGGACGAAGAGATCGGCCGCGTCAACGTAGACTCCGTCTCCGGCTCCACGGCTAAAGGAACCTTCGCCGGCGACTTCGCTCCGCGCGTAGGCGATACTGCCGAATCCGTCACCGAGTAGACCGGCAACGTTTCCGGGAACGAAGCCAGCATCGCATCTGTCCGGCGCACCTGCCCGCGACACGCCCGTCCTGTGCTTGGCAGACGAACTACACAGAAGCCACAACATTGCCGCCATGCGGTCGAACGCAAGTCCACATGCCAAAGCTTGGCCAAACCCAGGACCCTAAGCCGCCGCTTCCCCCGACTCAAAGTAAAGGTACCGCCTCCAGCTAGGATCGGCCGACCCGATCATCCGCATGATATGACGGCTTGTATGCAGAGAAAACGGTCGAGGCTCGCGCTGCAGCTTCATCTCCGTCAACTCGCCCAGCAGCTGGTTCCCCTTCCGCCGATTGCAGTCATGGCAGCAGGCCACCAGGTTCTCCCACGTGGAAAGCCCTCCGCGACTGCGCGGAATCACATGGTCCAGCGTAAGCTCGCCCGCGGTCAGAATCACCGAGCAGTACTGACAGCAGTTCCGGTCGCGCAGCAGGATATTTTTACGCGAAAGCGCACGCGTCTGGTGCGGAATCCGCCGGTATTCGAGCAGCCGGATCACTGAAGGCATCGCCACATTCATGCGCGCCGCGTGCAGGATCGCGCCCTGCGCCTCCTCCGTCCGGGCCACGCCCTTCAGCACCAGCACCAGCGCCCGGCGAGCCCCGCAGATATTGATCGGCTCATAGCTCGCGTTCAACACCAGCACCGGGGTCTGCATCGCGGGCTGGCGAAACACGCCCTCGCGCGGGTTCAGCTCCGTCGCCAGCCGCCGCGACGAGCCCTGTCCATGACCCGCGTGACGACTGACTGAAACCCGCTGCTTCCTTGCCTTCGTGGTCTTTGCCATGTGCATGTTGACTCCGAGTGCTTCAGTGAACGATCGTTGGCATGTCCCAGGCCGCGACCTCTGCCTGCGTCTGTTGTTGCTGCCGTACAGAACCCTTTTGCGAGCGCGCCAGCGTGGCCACAAACACCTTCGCCGCGCCCGCGCGCCGGAGCACCTTTGCGCACTCGCGCGCCGTCGCGCCGGTCGTCAGAATGTCGTCAACCAGCAAAACTTCGCGCCCGCGCACCTCGGCTGAGGCCTTGAATGCACCTGCCATATTGCGCCGGCGACCACTGCGCGAGAGCCCGAACGAGCTCTCCGTGCTGCGCTGCCGTGCGAGCAGTCCGTGCGCCAGCGTGAGCTTCCAGCCTGGCCGCAGATTGCGCAGATGCTTCACAGCCTCATCCGCGAGCAGCTCCGACTGATTGAAACCACGACGCTGCACGTTGACGCGAAACAGAGGCACCGCGATGACCAGCAGGTCCTGACCTGCAGAGGTTTCAAGCTGCAGGATGGCCTGCGCAAGCCTGGGGCTCAGCAGCCGCGAGACAGCGCGAACACGATGAAATTTGAAGAGGCCGATCAGCCCGCGGAGCTCACCCGCGTAGGTGCCGAAGCTGACCGCGCGCGCGTACGCAGGGGGCACGAGCCGGCACTCGCGGCAGAGGAGCTGGTCCTGCATGCTGCGCGCAAAGAGGAGGTCTTCGAAGTCAATCGCAAGCTCGGCTGCTTCGCCGCAGACCGCGCAGCCGACGGTTTCGGCCGGCGTGACTTGCTCGAGACAAGCGCCGCAAACGGGCACGGACGCAGCGCGCACGAGCGGCCCTGCACACAGCTTGCAGCTTGCAGGGACGACGGAGGTGACAAGATCGTGGAAGAGTTGCGCGGGACTTCGCAGTACCTTTGCGACCGCACGCCAGACCGCGCTGCTGGTCTCCGCCTGAGGGGGCAGACCGCTGTCAACTGCTCCGAGTGTTTGTCGATTCGAGCTTACGCTGAAGACTCACCTGCTCGTCGGCGCTCCAGGCCCATCGGACCGCGCCAATGTTGCGAGTATAAGCTACGCTGTCGGCTTCCCGTCAAGCGGAGTCGCGCTGATACACTGCGAGGCAAGCTCAAATCTGCCCTGTGTGCGTGAGACAAAAGCTGTTTTCATGAGTTTGAATTTGTTAGTTTTTAGTTTCAAGACTGAGGTTCTTCGACCTATGGCCAATAGTTTTACACCCTTTGTTCCTGCTTCTGACGACCGCCCCGAGTTCACGTTGCGCGCGCTGCTGCTCGGCGCTTTTTTTGCCGTGATCTTTGGCGCGGTGACGGTCTACGTGGGGCTGCGCGCGGGGCTTACCGTGGCGGCGTCGATCCCGATTTCGGTCCTGTCGATCTCGATCCTGCGGGCGTTCGGCAAGAGCTCGATCCTCGAAAACAACATCGTCCAGACGGTCGGCAATGCAGGCCAGTCGATCGCTTCGGGCGTCATCTTTACCTTGCCGGCGCTCATCTTCCTGGGCTTCGACCTGGAATCCACGCGGATCTTTGCGCTGGCACTGTTTGGCGGCTGGCTTGGTGTGCTGTTCATGATTCCGCTGCGCCGGCAATTGATCGTCGACGAGCACGAGACGCTGATCTACCCCGAGGGCACGGCCTGCGCGGACGTCCTGATGGCGGGCGAGCGCGGCGGATCGTTTGCCTCGCGGGTCTTTCTCGGGCTCGGGCTGGGCGCGGTGTATACGCTGTTTCAGAACGAGAATCTGTTCGCGCTCTGGCCTTCGGGGCCGAACTACGAGCCGAACTTCGATCCCGGCGGGCAGAAGATTCTGAAGGGCGCGGCCATCCGCGCGGACTGCACGCCGGAGTATCTCGGCGTCGGCTACATCATCGGGATTCGCGTGGCGGCGATCATGCTGGCGGGCGGCGTGTTCAGCTGGCTGGTGCTGATGCCGGCGATCTCGTTCTTCGGCTCGCACTTCAACGGGCCGGTCTACCCGGGCACCGTGCCAATCGCGGACATGGACCCGAGCACACTGTGGAAGACCTACGTGCGTCCAATGGGCGCGGGCGCGGTTGCGGCGGCGGGGCTGATCACGCTGCTGCGCACGGCACCGACGATCTTTTCCGCGCTGAGCGAGGGCGTGCGTTCGATGCGGTCGAACAAGACCGTCGCGGCCGAGGCCAGGCCGCTGCGCACCGCGCACGATCTGCCGATGTCCGCCGTGCTGGGCGGGAGCGTGCTGCTGGTGATCCTGATGATCGCGTTCCTGCAGTTCCACCCCGTACCGGGCGCGCAGGTCGGCTTGCTGGCGAATATCGCGGCGGCCGTGATGATCGTCATCTTCGGTTTCCTGTTTGTGGCGGTCTCGGCGCGCATCGTGGGCATCGTGGGCTCGTCGTCGAGCCCGGTTTCGGGCATGACGATTGCCACGCTCATGGCGACGACCGCGATCTTCCTGGTCAAGGGCTGGACCGCCCCCGCGTTTGGCGCGCTGGCGATTACCATCGGCGGCATCGTCTGCATCGCGGCCTCAAACGCCGGCGACACGAGCCAGGACCTGAAGACCGGCTACCTGATCGGCGCGACGCCCTGGAAGCAGCAGGCGGCGGTGATGGCGGGCGTGATCATCAGCGTGTTTTCCATCGGCGCGACGCTGAACGCGATGAACTCGGCGCTTGAGAGCTTCCAGCGGCTGCCGGTGCCGATTGTGATGTCGGAAAGCCTGTACGCGGACGGCGTGCAGGACAAGGGGCCGTTTACGCATACGCCCTTCAAGCTGGGGCGCAAGCCGACGGCGGCCTCGCCCGGCATTACCGACCCGCACCGCTACACGCTGCTGAACGCGATCGGATCGAAGAGCCTGCCCGACGGCAAGTACCTGCTGGACCCGGCGACGAACCAGATCGTGATCCAGTGGACGCAGGGTATCGGCAGCGAGGACGCGGCGGCGCCGCAGGGCAAGCTGATGGCGACCGTCATCAACGGAATCCTGAGCCGCAAATTGCCGTGGGGCCTGGTGCTGTTGGGAGTAGCGCTGGTGATTGTTGTGGAGCTGCTGGGGGTGCGCTCGCTGACGTTTGCGGTGGGCGCCTATCTTTCCATCGCGACCACGCTGGCCATCTTCGTAGGCGGTGTGATGCGCTGGATGGTCGACCGCGCGCTGGCGCACCACCACGCGCAGAACGCCGCGGCCCTGTACCAGGTGTCGCTGAACCTGTGGCACACGAATCGCGACGCGTTCTATGACCGGCATCCGGGCTTTGACGAGACCAACCCGGATCACGTGGACCCGGCGAACGGGCTGCCCGTGCCGACGAGCGTGACGCCTTCGCTCGACATTGAGAGCGAGGTCTCGCCCGGGTCGCTGTACGCGTCGGGCCTGATCGCCGCCGGTGGATTGATCGGGCTGCTGGGCATCTGCGTGAAGCTGTACGAATCGTGGGTGGAGTTCTCGATCAGGCCGGCGATCCATAACCTGCCGAAGTCGATTCCGCGCTTCCCGGCGTCATTCAGCGCACACTCACCGCTGCACGACTGGGTGAGCGTGGTGATGTTTGGGTTGCTGGCGTTCAGCTTGTATTACTTTGCGCGCAAGCCGCTGGAGGCTGGGGAAT
>CAXUDC010000079.1:0-15311 GCA_964249685.1 uncultured Acidobacteriaceae bacterium | reverse complement strand
GGGTTGGGCATCGCGCTGGTCGCGGTCGCCGCGATTGCGCCCGCCGCGCTCGTTCCGGTCACTTCGGCCTTCGCGGCTGCTGTCCGCGCGGCTACCTTCGATCTGCTTTGGCGCGCGGGCGTGGTCGCCCAGGTTGGCGCTGGCTTCGAAGTCGGCCGAGTCGCCGGCTTCTTCCATAAAATCAGTGATGTAGAGGAAGGCGTCGCGCTCGAGACCGATGTCCACAAACGAAGACTGCATGCCGGGGAGCACGCGCGTCACCCGGCCGTTGTAGATGGAGCCGGCGAGCGTGTACTCGTTTTCGCGCTCGTAGTAGATCTCGGTCAGGGCGTCGTGCTCGACGATGGCCAGCCGCGTCTCATGCGGCGTGGAGGAGATATAGATTTCTTTCGACATGCGTGAACTGCTTTCTGCCTCCGGGTGGAGGCGGCAGGCGCAGGGCGAAAGTTCACAAGCGGGCACTGGCGCGAGCCAGCGACGCCCACCGTCTAGGACGAGTGCGGGGACGCGGAAGCTGCGGCGGCGAGTTCTGTTGTGAGGTGTGGAGACACTTCGACCCTGAGGGAGGGCGGCGAACAGAAGAGATCGGAACCGGGGTGCAGAGCTTCAGTGCGGGCAACGCGGGGAAAGGTGGCGAGGACAACCTCTGCTGGAGGCGGGGCCGTTTGCCTTTCGAGTGCGTTCATGTATCCCAGAACCTGTCCGGCCAACGGGGTTGAACTTTTGCCTGGCCGGCCTTGTTTTTAGTAGTGGAGCTAATGTCTTTTGCCGCCCTTGCTGCTAAAGCGCGCGTGGGAGCGGGGTGAAGCTGTGCACCGCTGTCGGTGCTGGGATAATTATAGATGAGAATGGACCGGCGCGGAGGTAATCTTGCTGCTTCTCTCCACGCCGGCTTTGCGCGAGGGAGCTTGTGCAAAGATCATCTGCCTAGTTGACGAAACGCCGCATGCGGATGTTCATCACAATTCCCAGCGCCATGAACGTAAACAGCACCGACGAGCCGCCGTAACTCAGCAGCGGCAGCGGAATCCCCGTGACTGGCATCAGCCCGACCACCATCCCGATATTGACCGCGATCTGGAAGATCAGCACCGCCACGATACCCATGATGATGAAGGTTCCGGGAAGATCGGACGCGGTCTGCGCGTTCTGGATCAGGCGCATCAGGATGAGGAAATAAAGCAGCAGCACAAGCACCGCGCCGATGAATCCATGCTCCTCGCTGAGCGCGGCGAAGATGAAATCGGTGTACGGGATAGGCAGGAAGTCGCCTTGGGTCTGGGTGCCGCGGTTGGTGCCCTTGCCCCAGATACCGCCCGAGCCGACGGCGATCTTGGACTGGCGTATCTGGTAGCCGGAGCCGCGCGGGTCGGAGTCGGGGTCGAGAAACGCGTTGATGCGTGCCTGCTGGTAGGGCTTGAGGCGCTTGCCGCTGGCCAGCGCCACGCCCGCCAGCACCGCGAGTAGCACCAGGATGATCCCGACTTGTTTGATCCGGATGCCGCCCAGGAACAGCCCCACCACCAGCACCGGGAAGTAGGTCAGGGCGGTACCAAGATCGGGCTGGATGAGCACGAGCACCATGGGGACGCCGACCAGCGCGAAGGCCTTGCCGATCTCCGGCCACGTCAGTTCCCTGCCGACGAGCCCCCAGAAGTACCGCGCGACGGCCAGAATCAGGACCAGCTTGACCCACTCCGACGGCTGAAAGTGCACGCCGCCGCCCAGGTTGATCCAGCGCCGCGCGCCCAGGACCTTCTGCCCGACGATCTTGACCGCGACCAGCGCGACCAGCGAAAAGCCGTAGGCCCACGGCGCAATGTCGATCAGGCGGTGGTAATCGATGAGCGAGACGACGAACATGAGCGCGGTGCCGGCGAGCAGGAAGAGGATCTGCCTGTGATCGAAGCCGTGGAACTTGGTATGAAGCGTGGCGGACTTGATCTCGAGCACGCTGGCGAGCGAAAGCAGGCCGATGAGCGAGAGCAGCGGCCAGTCGAAGTCGCGGAAGGTGGAGAAGCGTTGCATTTATATGGAGTGTAGCGGAGGGAGACCAGGCGCGCAGAGTGCAAGGAAGTCTTTCAGGGTGGAAGCGCAGGGCTTCAGCCCTGTGACCCTATCGGCAAAAATATGGGGCTTTAGCCCCGGCGCTTGCGATGTACTCGCGATGATTGCGATAGTCGACAGAGTCCTTGATGCGATGCTCCATGAAGCTTTCTCCCAGACGTCTCCTTTGCTCTTCAAGCGGAAGGAGACCCCTCCTTTGATGTACCGAAGGGCTTTCTCAAGCGATACCTCTGCGGCAGGGGTAAGAAGCGCGTGAAAGTGATCGGGCATGATGACGAAAGCGTGAACGTCCAACCGATTTCTGGGCGTGGCTGTCCTGAAGGACATCGGTGAGGAGGTCGGCGTTGGTGGTGACTTGAAAGAAGCGGCGGCGCTGAGCGGTGACGCAAGTGACAAAGAAGGTGCGGACATCCTGGGCGGCTAGGGGCATGAAGAGTCGCCCGGGCTAAAGCCCCTCTCCTTTTCTGTGCGGTTGTTCATGGGGCTGAAGCCCCATGCTTCCACCCTTTAGAGACGAACCCGCAGGCGGCTCAGGCTTGGGAGCCTCCGCGCGAAGATTCTTACTCAGCCCGCGCTGTTTCTCCACAAACGCATCCACCACCTGCGCGGCGAGCCGGGCCGAGTTCGCCCCCCAGTTACCATGCTCCCACAACACCGCCACCACGATATCCGGGTTGCGCCGCGGGGCCATGCCGACGAACCACGCGTTCGGCAGCGTGTTGTGGCCCTTGTTCGTTTTGGCCAGCGCGTCGTGGCCGAGCACCTGCGCGGTGCCCGTCTTGCCCGCAAAATCGATCCCCTCCAGGTGCGCCGCCGCCGCGGTTCCGCTCAGCGTCACCTGCGCCATGCCGTCCGTAACCGTCTGCCAGGTCGCAGGCGAAATTGGCACCGTCTTCTCGCCCGAACCGGGATAGGTCTCCTCGAGCGACTGCTCGTAGGCGGCGGGCACCTGGTCCGGCATCACCACATGCGGCCGGTGCAGCACGCCGCCGGACGCGATGCCGCCGAGCGCACGCGCAAGCTGGAGGGGCGTCGCGGCAATGGCTCCCTGGCCGATGCCGACCGAGATCGTCTCCCCGGCGTACCACTTTTCATGCTGCGTCTTGAGCTTCCAGGCCGTCGAAGGCATCGTGCCGGCGACTTCATCCGGCAGGTCGATACCGGTCCTCTGCGCCAGCCCCAGCCGCTGCGCCCAGAGCGCGATGGTATCGATGCCAAGCTTGTTCGCGAGTGTGTAGAAGAACGTATCGCAGGAGTACGGAATGGCATTGTGGATATCGACCGACCCATGATGCGCATCGCAGGCGAAAAAGTGCCCGTAGAACGTCGCCCCGCCCGCACAGCCCACGCGCAGGTCCTGGGCGACGCCTTCCTCCAGCCCCGCGACCGACATGATGATCTTGAACGTGCTCCCCGGCGCGAGCTGCGCCTGGATCGCCTTGTTCAGCAGCGGATGGTCGGGGTTGTTGACGATCGTCGACCAGTAGTTGCGCGTCAGCCGCACCGCAAACTCGTTCGGGTCGAAGCTCGGCCGTGAGACCATCGCAAGCACCTCGCCCGTATGCGGATCGAGCGCGACGATGGCGCCATTCTTGCCGTCCAGCGCCTTTTCCGCCGCCATCTGCAGGTCCAGGTCGATCGTCAGCCGCAGGTCTTTTCCCGGTACGGCCAGGGTTTGCCCCTGCTGGCCGACCTCCTTGCCGTGCGAGTTCACGACCACGTCGCGCGAGCCGTCCGTGCCGCGCAGCAGCGAGTCGTAGGTCGCCTCCACGCCGGATTTCCCGACCACATCGCCGGGCGAGTAGTTGGCATAGCGGTCGTCGTTGGCCAGCATCTGCTCGGAGACCTCGCCCACGTAGCCGATCAGGTGCGCGGCAAAGCCGTCGCGCGGGTACAACCGGCGCTGCTCGTCGCGGGTTTCGAGCTCGGGCAGCTCGTTGCGGTGCGCCTCGATGAACGCCTGCTCATCCGGCGTAATGTCCTGCTTGAGCGGGATGGCCTGGTACCGGGGCGCGGCGGCGTAGCGCTTCAGCATGCTCTCCAACTGCTCGAGCGGGAGGTCGAGCCCGGAGGCGATCAGCGGCAGGTCGACTGCGGGATCCTTGATCTGCTCGCGCAGCAGGTAGGCGTAGGTGGAAGGATAGTTGTCGACGAGCAGGCGGCCTTCGCGGTCGAAGATGCGCCCGCGCGGGGCGAGCACCGGCTCCTTGCGGATGCGGTTGGCCTCCGCCAGCACGCGATAGTTGTCCGCGCCCAGCACCTGTAGGTTCCAGAGCCCGAGCACCAGCACCACCAGGATCGCCACCACGACATACTGCGACGCGTGCAGCTTGCCGGGAGGCAGCTTCTCTTCGCGGTCGTGCAGGGGGTTGGACTGGGTCGGCATGCTGGCTCTATCCTATTCCCGCTGCTTCAGGCGGTCGAGCAGCAAAAAGAGCGGGATGGCGAGCGCGGTGTTCACGGCGGCCTTCAGCAGCTCATACGCAATGTGCTCGCGGAAGCTGCGGTCGCCCATCAGGAAGCGGTGGATCAGGAACAGCAGGCCGGACTGCAGCAGTGAGAAGACGAAGTTCATCAGCAGGCGCGTGGTCAGGTTTTCCACATCAATCCGGATGCCGATGCTCGAGCCAGCGTAGCCGATCAGCGACTTGCAGATGCCGTAGATGCCGACCGGATTGCCGGTAAGCGCGTCCTGCGCCAGGCCGATCATGGCCCCGGTCAGCGTACCGAAGATGGGATTGCGACGCGCGACGGAGAAGAAAATGACTGCGATCAGCGGCAGATCGAGGATGATGAACGGAGGCCAGAGCCGCGGCAGCAGCACCTGCAGGGTGATCAGCGCGAGCGGCACGAGCACCACGGCGAGCGGGTTGAAGTGATACTCCTCGAGCTCACGCCGGGAGGTGTAGGAGCGGGTCGCCATTATTGTGGGACTCCTGGCGCTGCGGGCGGCTTCTCTCCGGGTTTCAGGTCCGCCGCAGCCGGCGTGTCGCCGGGGCTGTAGCGGTCCGGATGCAGGACCGGCTTCGGTTTCGGCACCAGGCCGGGCGTCTTTTCAGACGGCGGCGCGGCGGGGTCCGGCGTAGCCGCGGGAGCGGCGTCCGGATGCAGGCTGGGCAGGCGAGACGCGTCGACGTTCGCCGCATGCGCCGCGGCGGCATCCGTCGCGAGCTCCTGCTGGGTCGCCGGGTCCAGCCCCTGCGCGGTCGCCGTGATCACGAGCACCTCTTCCAGCCGGTTCAGATTGGCCGCCGCGCGCAGCTGGATCAGCGTGTAGGGCTGGTGCTGGGGGTCGGGCGCGATGGATTCGATGGTCCCGACGGGCAGCCCGCGCGGGTAGACTTGGTCGCCGCCGGAGGTAAGAACCTGCTCGCCGGGCTTGATGCGGTCGTCCTGGGTGAGATTGTTGATGACGATGCCGCCGGTGGAGCTCCCGTGCAGGATCGCCCGGATACGCGTGGACTGCAGCATCACGCCGGCACCGGAGGTGGGGTCGGACAGAAGCAGCAGCTGCGAGGTGCCGGGGAAGACATCGCGCAGCTTGCCGACGACGCCATCCGGCGTGAGCACGGCCATGCCCGGCTTCAGCCCGTCGTTCGCGCCCTTGTCGAGCGTGAGCAGGCGCGACTGGTCCGACCCCGACGTGCCCAGCACCTGCGCCACCACGGTGCTAGAAATATAGTGCTGCTTGAACGCCACCAGCGCGGCCAGGCGCTGGCCTTCGAGCGCGTTCTCCGCCAGCGCCGCGCGCTCCAGGCGAAGCTGCGCAATCTGCTTCTGCAGGTCCGCATTCTGCTGGCGCACGCCGCGCAGCGCGATGTAATTGTTCCAGCCGTCGCGGATGCCGTGGCCGCTCCAATGGGCGGCGCGCTCGATCGGCGAGATGAGCGCGCTCGTCCACAGGCGCACGAGGCGGATCTTCGGCCCTTCCGGGTGCGTGGGGTCGAGCGGCCGGCCGATCTGCGTCGCCAGCGCGATCGTCTGCAGCAGCAGGATCGCGATAAGGACGAGCGCGTTTTTGAAGCGGCTGAAAAAGGATTCCATGAGCAGTAGGGCTGCAAACCTATTATCAGGGTTCGCAGCCATGCTGTGGAGTGACTGCGGCTATGCTGGGAAGATGAAGTTTCCGCCAGGGCCGACGGTGCTGCAGCGCGTGGTGGATGGAACGCTGTTTGCCGTCGATTCACCCGGCTTCTACCAGGCGAACGCCGAGCGCTACGGCGACATCTGCTCGTTCCGCACGCCCAACGGCTTTCGCCAGTTTCAGTTCAATCATCCAGAGACGATCGCCGACGTGCTGGTGCGCGACGCCGCGCATCATCTGCGCGGGGTCGTGCTGCGGCGCGCGCGCGGCATCCTGGGCGAAGGCCTGCTGACCAGCGAAGAGCCCCTGCACCTGCGGCAGAGAAGGCTCGCGCAGCCGGCATTTCATCGCGACCGGCTTGCCGGGTATGGAGGTGCGATCGCGCGTTTATCCGCTGAGATGACCGCCGGCTGGGGTTCCCAGATCGAAGTTCATGCCGAGATGGTACGGCTCACCCTGCGCATCACCAGCCGCTGCCTGCTCGGGTCGGACGTGATCGAATCCGTGCAGACGTTTGTCGATTCGATGGCGACGTTCAACGACTACCTGCCGTTCGCGCTGCTGCCCGGCGCGGAGTATCTCGAGAAGCTCCCCGTCGGCCCCATGCCCGGCATGAAGCGCGCGCTCAAGGCGCTCGACGACCTCATCTTCGGCCTGATCGCCGAGCGGCGCGCGGCGGGCGAGAGCGGCGACGACCTGCTCGGCATGCTGATGGACGCGTCGGACGAGGATGGGCCTATGCCCGACCGCCAGGTGCGGGACGAAGCTCTGACGATCCTGATGGCCGGCCACGAGACGACCGCGAACGCCCTGACCTTCTGCCTCTGGCTCGTGGCGCGGCATGGAGACGTGCAGGAGCGAATGGCCGCGATTGTCGCCGAGGTCTGCGGAGACCGGCAGCCCGAGGCCGCGGACTACCCTCGCTTGGGCTACCTGCAGCAGGTCTTTGCGGAGTCCATGCGGCTCTACCCGCCGGCCTGGGTCGTGGCCCGCACCGCGGTTGACGATTACACCATGCGCACGGGTGAGTTCATCCCGCGCGGCTCGCACCTGATCGTCTCGCCCCTGGTGGTCCACCACGACGCGCGCTGGTGGCCGGAGCCGGAGCGCTTCGACCCTGCGCGCTTCACCGCAGAAGCAAAAGCCGGTCGGCCGAAGTTCGCGTACATGCCCTTTGGCGGTGGCGCGCGCTACTGCATCGGCGAGGGTTTCGCCTGGATGGAAGGCGTGTTGATGCTCGCGACGGTGCTGCAGCAATGGCGCTTGCGCGTACCGGACCCGGCGCAGGAGAGCGTGCCAATCACGCCAAAGTTCACGATCCGGCCCACGGGACCGGTGCCGCTGATCGTAGAGCGCCGCGCCTGAAACCCACGAAGCCTACTTCTGAAACAACAGCGGCGCAAACAGCACCAGCGAGTCCCGCCAGACGTGCCACGTATGCCGGCCCGGCTCCTCAAATACCTTTACGTCGAACCCCTCCGACTTCAACGCGCCCTCCAGCGCCCTGTTCGACGTAATCAGGTCGTCCTCCGTCCCGCAGCCCATCCAGACCAGCTTCAAATCCGCCTTCTTCGGGTCGACCGTGGAGAAGAAACCCGGCGGAACCGCATGCACCGCGGCACTGAACCCGCCGACGTAAGCGAACTCGTCCGCGTGCGTCAGCCCGATTGTCAACGACTCCAGCCCGCCCATCGAAAGCCCCGCAATGGCACGGTCTTCGCGTTTCGCTGAAGTCAGATAATCCCGCTCAACCGCCGGAATCACCTCCGTCAGCAGCGCCTGCGTGAACAGCGCCGTGTTGTGGTCGATCGCGGCCGGGTCGCGCCACACGCCAAAACCGCTGCGCACAAACGACATATCGCCATAGCCGAGCGGCATCACCACGATCATCGGCTTCGCCTTGCCCTGCGCGATCAGCGTATCCAGGATGTTGTTGGCCTTGCCGATGTTCGACCAGCCGCCGGCCGTGTCCGACCAGCCATGCAGCAGGTAGAGCACCGGATACTTCACCTTGCCGCGCGCGTCGTACCCAGGCGGCGTGTACACATAGTAGTCCGCCTGATTGTTTTCGAGCCCCAGCACAACCTTTGTCGTATAGGTGTGCTTATCGACCGTACCGTGCGGAATCGCGGTCTCTTCCCACGGCTTTGCCGGCGAACCCGGGACCAGAAAGCCGTTGCCGCTGCCCGTATAGCTCGCCTTGATCGTGACGTTGCGCGGGTCGAGCTGGTTGCGTCCGTCGACGTCGAAGTGGTAGCTGTACCAGTCCGGCGCCAGCGCACGCGTCGTCAGCGTCCAGTGGCCTGGTTCGGTCTGGGTCATCGGCAGCGCGGTTGCAGAGTCGTCGAGCGCCACCCCAACCTTCGTGGCCCCGGGCTGGGTCAGGCGAAACGTAACCGTCCGGTCGGCGTTGACCTGCGGGTCAACCGCCGCGTACTCGGGCGGACGCTGAGCGTGAAGCGAAACAGTGAAAGCAAGCAGAAAACCAAAGACGCGCATAGATCCATTGTAAGGGGTGCCCCATGATGTATCGCGGTCATCGTGGGCGTAATCCCTTCGGCAGCCGAGGGGATCCCACCCACGATGACTCTCGCTTACGCTCGAGTACATCATGGGGCACCCCAACAACCTCCGGTCCTAGTCGATCGAAATCTTGCGCAGCAGCTTGAAGTTCGACAGCATCTGTCCCGTCCCCAACACCACCGAAGCCAGCGGATCATCCGCCACCGACACCGGCAACCCAGTCTCCTCGCGAATCCGCCGATCAAGATTTTTGATCAGCGCGCCGCCGCCGGTCAGCACGATCCCGCGGTCGGAAATGTCCGCCGAAAGCTCCGGCGGCGTCCGCTCCAGCGCTACCCGGATCCCGTTGATGATCGTCGCGATGCACTCCCCAAGCGCCTCGCGGATCTCGGAGTCGTCGATCTGGATCGTCTTCGGCACGCCCTCGATCAGGTTGCGGCCCGTAATCAACTTCGTAATCGGCTTGTCCAGCGGGTAAGCCGAGCCAAGCTCCATCTTGATCTGTTCCGCCGTCCGCTCGCCGATCAGCAGGTTGTACTTGCGCTTGATGTACGTGATGATCGCCTCGTCCATCTGGTTGCCGGCCATGCGAACCGACCGCGAATACACGATGCCTGCCAGCGAGATCACCGCAATATCGGTCGTCCCGCCGCCGATATCGACCACCATGTTGCCGCCCGGCTCCGTAATCGGCAGCCCCGCGCCGATAGCCGCGACCATCGCCTGCTCGACCAGGTGTACCTCGGAGGCCTTGGCCCGGTAGGCCGAGTCCATCACGGCGCGCTTTTCCACCTGCGTAATCTCACTCGGCACGCCGATCACGATGCGCGGATGCACCATCATCTTGCGGTTATGCGCCTTGTGGATAAAGTAGTTCAGCATCTTTTCCGTGTGCTTGAAGTCGGCGATGACGCCATCCTTCATCGGCTTGATGGCGACGATGTTGCCCGGCGTGCGCCCGACCATCTCCTTGGCCTCGATGCCGACGGCCTCGACCTCGCCGGTCTGCTGGTTGACCGCGATGATCGACGGCTCGTTGACGATGATGCCCTTGCCGTGCGCGAAGACGAGCGTATTTGCCGTCCCGAGATCGATCGCGAGATCGGACGAGAACAGGCTGAAGAGGGAGCGCATGTTGTGCACGCGGTTGCTGTTGAAGGCCATTCTGGGACACGTTCCTGTGCGCTGCGGGAGTAGAAAACGGCTGTTTCCCATTGTACGGCTTCAGCCGTTTGGACGCCGCGCTTCTATCCTGGGCGTCGAGTTTGATAGGCTCAAGGGCATGATCATCGGTGTTCCCAGGGAAGTGAAAGACCACGAGAGCCGCGTCGGCGTTACGCCCGCGGGAGTCAAAGCGCTTGTCGAAGCCGGCCACACCGTTCTGGTAGAGACCAACGCAGGCGCACTATCCGGCTTTGCCGACGACGAATACCAGGCAGTCGGGGCCGAGATGGTCGGCTCGCACTGGGACGTCTGGCGTCTTGCCGAAATGATCGTCAAGGTCAAGGAGCCCACCGAGAAGGAGTACCAGCATTTCCGCGAAGGCCTGCTGCTCTTCACCTACCTCCACCTGGCCCCGCTCATCGCCCTCACCGACGCGCTGCTCGAAAAGAAGGTCACGGGCATCGCGTATGAGACGGTCCGCGACCGCACCGGCGCGCTGCCGCTGCTCATCCCCATGTCCGAGGTCGCCGGGCGCATGAGCGTGCAGGTCGGCGCGACGTTCCTCGAAAAAGAGCACGGCGGACGGGGCGTGCTGCTCGGCGGCGTCCCGGGAACGCCTCCCGGAAACGTGTGCATTATCGGTGGCGGCATCGTCGGCACCAACGCGGCCAAGATCGCGCTCGGCATGGGCGCGCACGTCACCATCGTCGACAGCAACCTGAGCCGGCTGCGCGACCTGGACGACATCTTCTCGGGCCGCCTGCATACGCTCGCCTCGAACTCCTACAACGTCGAGCGCGCGGTCTGCGCGGCCGACCTCGTCATCGGCGGCGTCCTCATCCCCGGAGCCGCGGCCCCCAAGATCGTCACGGCGGCTATGGTCAGCAAGATGAAGAAGGGCGCAGTCATCGTCGACGTGGCCATCGACCAGGGCGGCTGCATCGAAACCGCTCGCCCCACCACCCACACCGACCCCAGCTTCGAGGTCGATGGCGTGGTCCACTACTGCGTCACCAACATGCCGGCCGCGGTCCCCTACACCAGCACGCTCGCCCTCACCAACGCCACCTTCCCCTACGTCCTGAAGCTCGCCAGGCTGGGCGCGGAAGCCGCCATCAAGGACGACAAGGGCATCGCCGAAGGCGTCAACACCTACAACGGCGTGCTGACCTACGGCGCAGTCGCCCAGGCCCAGAATCGCGAGTGGAAGCCCGTCGCGGAATTGCTCTAACATGCCCACCTACACCGCCATCTGCGAGCAAACTGAGAGCGGAACATGGGCCGGCTACGTTCCAGATCTGCCGGCGATTCTGGCCGTCGGCGACACAAAGGACGAGCTCAGGTCCAATATGCAGGAGGCCATCGCACTCTGGATCGAGGAAACGCTGGCGGACGGCAACCTCATCCCGCCACCCACGTCTCACGGTTTGCTCATCGATGTGAATCTAAACCACTCACGACCTGTGCAGGTTCGCTTTCAGGGCTGAAGGCCGGCTTATACCAGCCTGGGGCGCAAGCCCTAGGTCAACCGCCACGGACGACGCGAGCCCTGGCAGGGGCGACACATAGGAGTAGCTTGACCAAAAGAGCCCACCCGCTGCGATTGCTCCTCCCTATCCTCGCCACGGCCTTCCTGGCCCTCCCGCCATCAGCCCACGCCCAACTCCAACTCGCTATCACCTTCGACGACCTACCCTCCCACGGCGCGCACCCACCCGCCATCTCTCGCCTCGACATCGTCCAGTCCATCCTCGCCACCCTGCAGCGCGAGAAGCTCCCCCCAACCTACGGCTTCATGAACGGCGTCCGCACCGAAGAGCACGCCACTACCCTCGCCGTTCTTGAAGCCTGGCGCGCCGCCGGCCAGCCCCTCGGCAACCATACCTGGTCGCATCCCAACCTCGACAACACCCTGCCCTACCAGTTTGAAGCGGACATCGAAGCCAACCAGCCGCTCCTCCGCACCCTCATGCCGGATCGGGACTGGCACTGGTTCCGCTACCCCTTCCTGCACGAAGGCGAGACCGTCGAAAAGCATCGCGAAATCCGCAAATGGCTCGCCGACAACCACTACCAAATTGCCGAAGTCACGATGGACTTTGAGGATTATCTCTGGAACGATCCCTACACCCGCTGCACCGCAAAGAACGACCCAGCTGCCCTCCAGGAGCTGCACGACTCCTACCTGGCCACCGCCGACCAGTACATCACCCTCTACCGCGCCTACGCCAAGCTCGTCTACGGCCATGACATCCCCTACATCCTTCTCATGCACGTCGGCGCGTTCGACGCGCGCATGCTCCCGGACCTGCTCGCGCTCTACCGCAAGCGCGGCTTCACCTTCATCACCCTGCCGCAGGCCGCCGCCGACCCCGCCTACCGCGAAGACCCCGACATCGCCTACGTCGACGGCGACTCGCTCACCGACATGCTCGCCATCAAGCACGGCGTATCCAAGGCCACCCTGCCCCCACACTCCAAGCCCTACGACCGCCTGAACGCCATCTGCCGCTAAGATCGCCGTCGGCCGCTAAGATCACAGAGGAGGCTCCCCGCATGACGACCAGCGCTCATCGCCGCAAGGTGCTCATCACCGCGCTCGGTGCCGGCCTGCTCGTCGTCTTCCTCGTCCTCGCCGCCCTCAACGCCTGGAATCTCAAGTTCCTCAACCCCGTCACGACCGAGCAGATCGTCGTCTACACCGCGCTCTCGGCGGTCGCGTTCCTGGTCTTCCTCGGCGTCATGCTCACGCTCGTGCGCAACGTTCTGAAGCTCTTCGCGGACCAGAAGAGCCGCGTCATGGGCAGCCGTCTACGCACCCGCATGCTCATCGGCGCAATTTTAGTCTCGCTCGTCCCCATTGTCTTCATGTACTCCTTCAGCTACGGCCTGATGAACCGCGCCATGGAGCGCTGGTTCTCCAAACCCGTCACCCAGATCCGCGACGACTCCAACCAGCTCGCGCTCGAGCTCTCCGACTACACCGTCGGCAACGCCCGCGTCGAAGCCGAATCCATCGCCGCCACCCTGCCGCCGCTCTCCGCCCCCGGCAACAGCCCCGCCATCCAGCGCGTCCTGCACCAGCATGAGGTTACGCTGCAGGGCGGCTTCGTCGTCGTCTTCCACGAAGGCAAAGCCATCGCCGGCTACAACCTGCCGCAGCGTGGCAGCGCGAAGATCGCGGTCAAGCCGCACCTTGCCGACCAGCCCGAAAGGATCGCCAGCGACGAAGAATCCGACCAGCCCGTCCCCCGCACCGAAGACGCCCCCGTCGAGACCATCGACCCCGCCGACCCCACGCAAGCATCCCTCCTCGCCGCCGCGCAACGTGGCGATACCCCTATGTTCTCGCTCGCCGGCGAGGACTATGCGCTCGGCCAGGCGCCCGTGCTCAAAAAATCAGGAGGCCTCGGCAACGTCATCGTCGCGCTCCCGCTCCCGCGCGGCATGTCCGCCACCATCGACCGCCTGCACAAGGAAACCGAAGACTACTGGATACTCTACCGCGCGCGCTCCACCATCCGCCGCTTCTACCTCATCCTGCTCGCCATGATGACGTCCCTCGCGCTCTTCGCCTCCAGCTGGCTCGCGCTCTACCTCTCGAAACAAGTCACCAAACCGGTCGAGGCCCTTGCCGACGCCATGGCCGCCATCGCCGCCGGCGACTATGCTCACCGCGTCCAGGACTCCGCCACCGAAGAGCTCGGCGATCTCGTCCGCAGCTTCAACCACATGGCTCAGGATCTCGAAGGCACGCGCTCGCAGGTCGAAGCCGCCACAAGCCTGCTCAGCCACGCCAACTCCGCCCTTGAGGCCCGCCGCGGCGAGCTCGAAACCATGCTCGAAACCATCCCTAACGGCGTTGCCACCGTAGACAAAGCCGGCCACATCGTCCTCACCAACCGCGCCTTGACCGAGATGCTCGACCCCGGCGGCCAGCGCCCCTTCCTCGGCCACGCCATGCAGGACGTCTTCCCGCCCGAGATGATGGAGGCGCTCGACCGCCTGATGCGCCGCTCGCACCGCATGGGTTCGGCCTCGGGCGAGCTCGAAACTCCCGGCCCCACCGGCCCTTTGAACCTCCTCCTCACCGTAGCCCTGCTCGAAACCGCGACCCGCGAGCACCTCGGCTACGTCCTCGTGCTCGAAAACGCCACCGAGCTCCTCCGCGCCCAAAAGCAATCCGCTTGGAAAGAGGTCGCGCGCCGCGTCGCCCACGAGATCAAAAACCCCCTCACGCCGATCTCGCTCTCAGCCGAACAGATCAGTCGCCACATCGAGCGCCTGGCAGCAACGGATACCGAATCCCCCTCCATCCCCATCATCCGTCGCTGCGCCGAGGTCATTTCAGCCTCGGTCGAATCCATGCGCTCGCTCGTCGACCAGTTCGCCTCCCTCGCCCAGTTCCCCACCGCGCAGCCCCGCCCCGCAGACCTCAACACCATCATCGAAAACTCACTCGCCCTCTTCGCCGGCCGCACCCAGAGCGTCACTCTCGTCCGCCGCCTGGACGACCACTTGCCCCTCGTCCTCGCCGACCCTGAAGCCATGAAGCGTGCGCTCGGCAACCTCATCGACAACGCCGTCGAGGCCATGGCGCACGCCTTTCTCCGCGAGCTCCGCATCGCCACCACGCTGCTCCCGTCGGGCCTGGTCGAGCTCACCATCGCCGACACCGGCACCGGCCTCACCGACGAGATGCGCGAGCGCCTCTTCCTCCCCTACTTCTCCACCAAGCAGCGCGGCACCGGGTTGGGCCTCGCCATCGCGGCCAAAATCATCCAGGAGCACGGAGGCACCATCCGCGCCGAGAAAAACGAGCCCGCCGGCGCCAGATTCATCGTAGAACTCCGCCCCGCCACCATGGCCGAACCCGAGCTCTCCCCCGAACTGCATCAAACCGTCTGATACTGCCCTTCCCTGCCCCACCCTGTCTATGAACCACATCCTCATCGTCGACGACGAAGCCGAAATCCGCGAGTCCCTCCAAACCATCCTTGAAGAGGAAGGCTACGTCGTCACGTCCGCCGCCACCGCGGGCGAAGCTCTCGCCCTCATCCGCGACGCCGCCTACGACGTCGTCCTGCTCGACATCTGGCTGCCCGACCGCGACGGCCTCGACGCCCTGGCCGAAATCCGCCAGCTCGACCCTGCCAGCGTCCCCGAGGTCGTCATCATCTCCGGCCACGGCACCATCGAAGCCGCCGTCCGCGCCACCAAGCTCGGCGCCTACGACTTCCTCGAAAAACCCCTCTCGCTCGCCCGCACCTTGATCGTCCTCAAGAACGCCATCGCCGCCCGCCAGATGCGCGACGACAACGCCGAGTTCTCCCGCCAACTCGCCGCCAAGGGCACCGTCACCGGGGCATCCGTTCCCATGAAGGCGCTTCGCCAGCAGATCAAGCTCATGGCTCCCACCAACGGCCGCGTCCTGATCTACGGCGAATCAGGCACCGGTAAGGAGCTCATCGGC
>CAXUDC010000078.1:0-15449 GCA_964249685.1 uncultured Acidobacteriaceae bacterium | reverse complement strand
CCGTTCATCACGGTCTCACCGTGATGAACGGGTCCACCACAAACGCTCCCGCCCACCCACATGGCCCAGAAGTCCCCTCTCAAACCCGCCCCCGCCCCAGCCCCCACCGAGCTGGAGCACCTCCTCGCCCACACCTTCACCAACCCCGCCCTCCTCACCCTCGCCCTTACCCACCGCTCCGTAGTCTACGACGGTAACCTCACCCTATCCGCCAGCGCCAACCCCGCCGACCCCTCGCAAGACAACGAGCAGCTCGAATTCATCGGCGACGCCGTCCTCGGCCTCGTCGCCGCCGAGGCCCTCTACCGCCGCTTCCCCACCCAGCGCGAAGGCGAACTCACCCGCCTGCGCGCCTCCGTCGTCAGCCGCAAACACCTTGGCGGGGTCGGCACCCGCCTTGGCCTCGGCCGCTGGGTCCGCCTCGGCCAGACCGCGGAGGCCGGCCGCAACAATCCCGCGCTCGCCTCCAACCTGGTGGAAGCCGTCATCGCAGCCATTTACCTCGACGCCGGCCTTGAAGCCGCCCGCGCCTTTATCGAACGCGAAGTGCTCGCCGAAGCCCTCGCCGCACCTCCCGGAGCACTTGCCCCAGGTGAGCAGTTCTCGTCCACCGTCGGCGACCACAAATCCGCCCTCCAGGAAATGCTCCAGGCCGCCCACCGCCCCAAGCCCGAGTACCGCCTCGTCGAGCAATCCGGCCCCGACCACAAGCGCCTCTTCCGCGTCCAGGTCTGGCTCGACCCGGCCGGCCCCGCCGCCGAAGCCGAAGGCCCCACAAAAAAACAGGCCCAGCAGGAAGCCGCCCGCCTCGCCGTCGCCTATCTCCTCCACCAGGGAGCCGCCCAGTGACCGACCCCGTCCTGGAAGTCGGCCCCTTCCAGGACCACGCGCAATCTCCCCGCCACCTCCATCCCCACGTCGGCTTCCTCCCCGCGCTCCAATCCATCCTCTACGTCCTCATCCTCTCGCTCGGCGTCATCACCTTCACCGTCCAGCCTATCCGCATCCCCTCCGGCTCCATGGAGCCCACGCTCCTCATCGGCGATTTCCTCCTCCTCGACAAGCAGGCCGTCACCCAGGATCCCTTCTTCATGCCGCAGTCCCACATCGCGCGCGGCGACGTCATCGTCTTCCACGACCCCGTCGACGACCCCTCCGTCCACCTCGTCAAGCGCGTCATCGCTCTCCCTGGCGACCGCATCCACCTTCGCGACGGCATCGTCTACCTCAACGGAGCACCCCTGCAGGAGCCCTACGCGATCCACCGCCCCGCCCCGCGCGACCCCTACCGCGACGACTTCCCCAACCTCCAGCAGATCGATTCCGGCGTCAACCCCGCCTGGTGGCTCCACCTCCGCACCCTCGCCCGCACCGGCGACGTCACCGTCCCGCCCGAGAGCTACTTCGTCATGGGCGACAACCGCAACAACTCCGAGGACTCTCGCTACTGGGGCTTCGTCCCCCGCAAAGCCATCGTCGGCAAACCCATCCTCGTCTACTTCTCCCTCCGCCAATCCGACGAAGACGAACCCCAGGGGAACCAACCCAGGCCCCCGCGCGTACCAACGACAGGTCGCCCCCCCCGCTGGGACCGCGTCCGCCCAAACCAAAGCTTCGCCCGCTGGAACCGCACCTTCCACGTCATCCACTAACCCAATCACCCCTTGTTTGTCATTCCCAAAGAGAACCAACCATACCCGGGGTGCCCCATGATCACCGCGGCCTCATCGCGGTGATCGTGGGGTTACTCTCTTCCCCACCGACAGCCACCTCCCGCGTAACCATTTACACTACTCCTGGAGCACTCATCCATGACTGAAGCCACCCTAACCCCCGCAGAAGCCGCCGCCCAGGAAAAGGCCGAACAAGCCCCCCGCCAGGAGACCCTCCTCGAGTCCCTCGCCTCCATCTGCACCGTGCTCGCCTGCGGCCTCTTCCTCATGACCTTCGTCTTCCAGAACTTCGTCATCCCCTCCGGCTCCATGGAAAAGACCCTCCTCGTCGGCGACCACGTCTTCGTCGACCGCATCACGCTCGCCCCGCCCACCGCCTGGGTCCCTTTCGTCCACTACCGCGACGTACGCCGTGGCGACATCATCGTCTTCATGAAGCCCAACCCCGAGAGCCCCGACCTCGTCCTCGTCAAGCGCGCCATCGGCATCCCCGGCGACCGCATTCACCTGGAAGCCGGCATCATCTATCTCAACGGCGTCCGCCAGGACGAGCCTTACGCCGCCAAGCCCGGCCAGCCCGTCATCACCCCCGACGCCCAGGACGCCTACGACGCCCCGCGCGACGAGTTCCCCAAGTTCGGCCCACCCCCCTCCAGCCTCACCACCGAATCCTGGACCCAGGACGAGCCCTCCCACGTCGTCAATGGCGACCTCGTCGTCCCCGCCGGCAAGGTCTTCGCCATGGGAGACAACCGCGGCCACTCCGCCGACAGCCGCTTCTGGGGCTTCGTCCCCCGCGAAAACATCCTCGGCCGCCCCCTCTTCAACTACTGGTCTTTCGAAACCACCGCCGACACCATGGACGCCCAGCAAGCCTCCCTCGGCGCCCGCATCGGCTCCTTCTTCACCACCCTCATCCACGTCCCCGACCGCACCCGCTGGAAGCGCACCCTGCACCTCATTCAATAAACCTGCTTCGGTTTGAAAGGGCGGGACATTAGTCCCGCCGCTACGCCAACAGGAGGGCGCGGCTTCAGCCGCCGAGGGAATGCCGGAACCCAGACCCAATCCGCGCAATCCCCGGACTTAAACCCGCAAAGCCACCCGCACTCACCGCAATGCCAAAAACCACCCCACCATCCCTCGAGCAAGCCCCCCCCGACTTCCTCCCCGAGGACCTCGAACCCCGCGCCTTCACCCCCCCGCCCCGCCGCCGCATCCTCTGGACCCTCGCCGTCCTCGCCCTCCTCGTCCTCCTCGCCGTCCTCCCCCCGCTCGTCCACGTCAACCAGTTCCAGCGCCAGATCGCCTCCAGCATCTCCCTCTCGCTCGGCCGCCCCGTCCACACCGGCGAGGTCTCCCTCCACCTCCTCCCCTTCCCCGGCTTCACCCTCCAGAACTTCGTCGTCGCCGAGGATCCCTCCTTCGGCTCCGAACCCGTCATCCGCGCCAGCTCCGTCATGGCCCGTCTCCGCTGGCGCTCCCTCTGGCAGCGCCGCGTCGAGTTCTCCCGCATCACCCTGGCCGACGCCAGCGTCAACCTCGTCCGGCGCGAAGACGGACAGTGGAACCTCGAGTCCATCCTCCTCCAGGCCTCCCGCATGCCCGCCGCCCCCACCGCCCAGAAGGGCCCCGGCGATCGCCCCCGCTTCCCCTACATCGAGGCCACTGGCGCCCGCATCAACCTGAAAATGGGCCTCGAAAAGCTCCCCATCTCGCTCACCGAGGCCGACTTCGCCCTCTGGCTCCCCCAGGCCGAGCAGTGGCACCTGCGCCTCGAAGCCCACCCCGCCCGCACCGATACCGCCATCACCGACACCGGCCTCCTCCGCCTCGAAGGCACCCTCGGCCGCGCCGCCACCCTCGCCCAGGTCCCCGTCGACCTGCACGCCTCCTGGACCGCCGCCCCCCTCGGCGCCGCCAGCGACATCCTCCTCGGCCACGACGCCGGCTTCCGCGGCGAGCTCACCTGGACCGCTGCCCTCAAGGGCACGGCCGGCTCGAGCGCGCTCGAATCCCGCCTCCAGCTCGACCGCCTCCGCCGCGCCGACTTCGTCCCCGCCCACCTCCTCGACGTAGACCTCACCTGCACCGCCCAGGCCCTCGGCAATCTCCACCGCCTCGAAGACCTGCACTGTGCCTGGCCCTCCGGCAGCGCCGGCGCCGGCCTCACCCTGACCGGCTCCCTCCCCGACACCCTCACCCCCGAAACCGCCAACCTCCAGGCCAGCGTCCGCGACGTCCCCGCCTCCGCCCTCCTCGACGCCATCCGCCTCGCCACCCCGCGCATCGCCCCGGACCTCAAGCTTGAGGGCACGCTCTCCGGGCAGCTCACCTGCTGCCAGTCCCCGGACTGGATCACCTCCGGCAGCCTCACTCTCGCCCAGACCACCCTCACCCGCGGCACCGCACCCCCTTTCTTCGCGGCCGACCAGACCGCCACCTGGGCCGACCACCGCCTGCAACTCTCACCCGTTCTCCTCGATCTAGGCGGCCCCCGGCCGGCGCAATTCGCCGCCACTCTCGATTGGACCGGCCTCTCTCTTTCGCTCACCGGTCCCGCCCAGAGCGCACGCCTGCAGCTCCTGGCCACCGCCCTCCCCCTCCTCGGCGACGGCCTCGAAGACTTCTACAACAATCCCGCCGCCCCGGACCCGCTCAACCTCGACCTCGTCTCCAACCGCCTCTGGGGCGAGTCCCAGCAATGGACCAACTCCGAAATCCCCAAACTCATCCCACTCCACAAGCGCCACCACCCCTAGCAAACCCGTACCTGCAAGCGTGGCTGCAGCCTTTCGTTCTTCGCCGTCATCCCGAGCGTAGCGAAGGACCCCCGCATGGATGCCGCGGCTACGCTTCAAGATAAACAGGTCTAGCTCATAGCTGTTAGCTGATAGCTCATAGCTGTTAGCTCAAAGCTCAAAGCTCAAACTAACCCCTCAGAGCCAAACAAAAGCCCATGTCAAGCCCCCCAACCTCCTCCCCGCTGCCAACTACAACACAACAAACCACTTACAGCCCAAAATAGTTTGCGTACCTACCCCCGCCCACCTGCTATCCTATAACTAGAGATAAAAAGCCGCAGCCAAAAGGCCGCGGCTTTCCACTTGGATCTAACTCCCTACAAATCAAAATTTTAGAATCAAACATACCAGGGGGGAGGGTACCCTAATTCAGCTCGATTCCTGCCCGGTGCACTGCCGTCCGCAGCTCCGGAACGCTTCCATCATTCACCTCAACCGTTTCTGGCCGCCCGCGGAAGAACATCCGCACCGACGCCGAGGCATGCGGCAGCACGCGCACATGGTCCTTGATTGACGCCTCCGTCGAGCGCACGATCACCGGCACATCCGCCACCGCGTCCCCGTCGTTCTTCACCTCGACCGCCACCAAATAGCCTTCGATCGCGCTCTTGCTCGTCACCTGCGCCCGCGCACCGACCCGGACGATGCTAAGATCCGCTAGCCCGCGATCGCGATACACCCAGTCCGAAAAGAACCAGCCCAGCTCCGTCTTCGTCGTCCGCTCGATCGACCTCTGAAACGCCTCCGGATCGCGGTCGAGCGCCGGATTCAGCGCCAGGCTGTGCCGAAACGCAATCAGGGCCTCCTTGAGTCGCTCCTCGCCCAGCAGCTCCCGCAGCTGCCACAACACCGCCGCAGACTTCAGCCGCAGATACACCTCCGAGGAAGCCGTCGTCAGCGGCTCGCCGCCCGCGTTCGGGTTCGCGGAAAAATCCGGTTCCGCCAGCGCCAGCAGCGTCGCCGAGTGGCGCAGCTCGCCCAGCGCTGCTTCCCTTCCCGCGGTCTGCTCGGTCCAGAGCAGGCTCATCAGCTCCGCCAGACCGCGGTCCAGCCAAATGCTCGTCGCCGCCGCCGGATGGATAAACGCGTGCGTCAGCCCGCGCACCAGCTCCGGCGCAATCGCATCCGGCTGCGCCGTCGCCACCAGGTGCGCCGCGATAAACGCCTCGTCCGCAAACGGCGCGCCCGCGTGGTCGAGCAGCGTCAGCGGCACCGTCGGCGCGGGCCCGAACCAGCCCGTCAGCAGCGGTTCCAGCTTCTTCGCCGCATCGGCATAAGGCTCGATCAGATCCGTAACTGGCGTAATCACGGAAAGCAACTGTCCCGCTGCAGGCGTGGCCCGCTGCGCAGTCAAAAACAGACTCGGCGAGCGGTCGCCGACCGTCGCCGGGGCAAACTCCGCCGTCGCGATCCCGTGCGTGTCGTTCACCAGCGTCGTGTCGTCGTCGGGCAGCTTCGCCAGTAGCTGCACGGTCCCATCGAAGATCGCCGCATCCGGCGGCTCGCCCACGTACTCGACCGTAAGGCGCAGCCGGATCGTCGCCGCGGCATTCAAGCGCCGCTCCCGCGCAATCGACTTAAACAGCCGATTGCCCTCACCCAGCGCCGCAACCGGCGCCGCGACCGGATACCAGATCACGTTGCCAAACCCGCGCAGAGCCGTCGAACCAGCGTCGGACGTCTGCGTAATCTGGTCCCACTCCGCCTGCGCGGACGCACCCGGATCCGCGCCCAGCACGTCCAGCCGCGCTGACGACTGCTCGATCTTGCCCGAGTAAAACACCGAAAACACCTGCGAGGCCCCAGGCGCGAGCGGCACCGCGGGTGTCAGCACCAGCTCCTGCGCAAAGCCCGTATGATCCGCGTCCGTCGCCACCGGCGACTGCGTAAACTCAACCGGACGCAGGCCCTGCGGAGTCACCGCAGCCGCTCGCGCCCAGCGCAGTGACCCCGAAATCTGCAGCGGAATCCGCGCCTCAGGAGCGCCCGAAATGTTCTTCACCGTCAGCCGCGCGTTCACCTCCTCGCTCGCCTCCGCGGGCGTCAGATGGCAGTCCAGATCGGTCGCCACAATCGCCACCGAGCCGCGTTCTTCGTTCGTCACCGCCGTCGCCGGAGCGGCGTCCGGCGCAACCACCGGCGTACTCGGCGCTTCAACTGCTGGCCGCACCGGAACCTGCTGCGCGGAGGTCCCCGCTGCCAGCAGTAGTCCTAAAGCTAAAAGTCGCGTCAAGATCCCAAACCCTTCCGCGGTTTGACTGCCTTTACCGCAGGAGGTTGCGCCGCCGCAGGCCCCATCTTCTGCCGCAGCGCCTCATACATCACCACCGCACCCGCAACCGACACGTTCAGCGACGACACGCTGCCCGCCATCGGAATCTTCAGCAGGTAGTCGCAGGTCTTCTTCACCAAATCGTGCAGGCCCGAGCCTTCCGCGCCCAGCACCAGGCAGCAGTCCGTGTTCCAGTCGAAATCCGTGTAGTTCATGGTCCCGCGCTCGTCCAGCCCGATCACCCACACGTTCTCCTTCTTCATCTGTTCGAGCGCTCGCGTCACGTTCGTCACCTTCGCGATCGGTACGTGCTCGCTCGCGCCCGCGCTCGTCTTCGCCACCACACCCGAGATCGGCGCCGACCGCCGCTCCGGCAGCACCACGCCATCCACGCCCGCGCCATCGGCCGAGCGCAGCAGCGCGCCCAGGTTGTGCGGGTCTTCCACGCCATCGAGCGCCAGGATAAACCTCCGCCCAAACCGCGCCTTGCCGCGCAGCAGGTCTTCGACCGACAGAAACTGCCGCTCGCGCACCGTCGCCACCGCGCCCTGGTGCGCGTCCGTCTTAGCAATCCGCGTCAGCTCTTCCTTGCCGCTCACCGAGCAGCGCACGCCCGCAGCCTTGCAAAGCTCCGCCAGGTGCTCCAGCTTCGCGCTCCGTTCGCGCGAGATCAACACGTATTCCAGTCGCCGTCCGCCGGCGCGCAACGCCTCCTCCACCGGGTGAAGGCCATAAAGAACTTCCATCTCTTCATGGTAACAAGTAGAATCAGGCTGCTGAAGACAACCATTCTGCAACTTTTCTCCGGGAGAGCCGTCTTGAGGAATGTGAGCCTGGCCCAGACATTGACGAGTGGTTTCCTGGAAGCGGTCCGCAGCGAAGACGCGCAGCAGGAGAACCTCGCCATCGCGCGCGGCCTGAAGCGCAACGACCCCGAGCTGCTCGACCAGCTCATCGAGACCTACCAGCATCGCCTGCTGCGTTACCTGCTCTTCCTGACCGGCAAGCGCGAGGTCGCCGAAGACCTCTTCCAGGAGACCTGGATGCGCGTCCTGCTGCGCGGCGCGCAGTACAACGGCAAGGCCCGCTTCGACACTTGGCTCTTCACCATCGCGCGCAACCTCGTCATCGATCTATCCCGCAAGCGGCAGATGGCGTCGCTCGACGAAATGAGCGAAGCCGGCGAGGACGAGCGTCCGTTTGAAGTCGCCATAGATGGCCCGTCGCCGTTCCAGCAGTTTGCCACGCGCGAAGACCGCGCCGAAGTAGCCGAAGTACTGCTGAAGCTAGAGCCCAACTACCGCGAAGTGCTCGTCCTGCGCTTCCATGACGAGATGTCGCTCGAAGAGATCGCCGGCGTCACCCGTGCGCCGCTCTCGACCGTCAAATCCCGCTTGTATCGCGGGCTGGCCGCGCTAAAGCCGGAACTGGAACAGCTGCGCAAGGCTCACGCAGGAGCGTCCGCACGATGAGCGCGCCACTCAAATCCCACCTCGACTTCGAGCGTTTCGAACGTGAGTCCGCCGGTGCATCCGACAACTCCAGCTCGCGCCGCGCCGTTGCCTCCGCGAAGCTGGTCAACCGCACCCATCGCATCGTGCGGGAACGAGCCGCTTCCCTGCAGGCGCGCAAGTCGAAGACAAAAGGCCTCTGGATCCCGCTCGCAATCAGCGGCTCTTTGTTGACGATGATCTGCTTCGCGGTGTGGAGCGTGTTCGAGCAGAACGACGTCACCCCGAACGGCATTCCGGATGCCAGCCAGCAGATGTTTGTCTTCCTGATGTGGTGCCTTCCGGTCTCGGCCGCCGTGCTCGCCATCGTGTGGTACCGCATGCAAAGCCAAAAGGACGAGAACGCACGATGACCTTTCCATGGAACACTTCTTCCGCACAACGCGACGCGCCCGAAGGCCGCGCACCGGCAGGCGACGACCTCGGCATGATTCCGTGGTGGTCGGTTGTCCTCGCTGTCCTGGCGTTTGCGGGCATGCAGTTCCTCGTCCACGGCGTCATGCCGCACCACAAACATGAGATGCTGCCGATGCGGCTGCTCATGGGCTATTCCTGGGGCACGTTATTCGCGAGCTACTTCCTGCTGGTCGGCTACGTCAGCCGGGACGTGAAGCGGCGCAACATGCCCGCGGCGCTGTGGATGTTGATCGTGGTGTTGATGCCCGGCGGCATCGGCGCTGTAGTCTACTTTCTACTGCGCCAGCCGATGCTGACACGCTGTCCGCATTGCTCGACCGAGATCGCCTCCAGCTACCACTTCTGCCCGCAATGCCAGTTTCAGATGGCGCCGGTCTGCGGCCAGTGCTTCCGCGGCGTCGAGATCACGGACATCTTCTGCAAGCAATGCGGCCACGATCTGGAACAGGACCACGCCCCCGCCCGCCTGCGCGCTTTTCACGACTAGGAAACAGCCAGTTCCAGCGTCTTGCCGAGCGTATCGAGCGCTCGCGCGATGCGCATCGTTTCGACTCCTACTTCAATCCAGGCTGTTTTGATTGCTTCTACCAGACCGGTGCCGAGTTCCTTGTTGTGCATCGGCAACACGGACCTGCGTTCGGCGAGGAGCACCTTGAGATGGAAGCCCTTCCCGGCTTTGAAGGTAGCACCTTGTTCTGCAAGCCAACGCTTGAACTCAGCGCTCTTCCTAGGTCAATATAAGCAAAGTTGTTTACTTCTGGCAAGATCGGCGAACCATGAGCATTCATGATTAACTAGGTTCAATGCCTCTCCGCGTCCTGATCGTCGACGATGAACCGCTCGCCCGGCAGGAGTTGCAGTATTTGCTGGAGAGCAGCGGTAAGGTCAAGGTCGAGATTGTGGGGCTGAGTTCGAACGGGATCGAAGCCGTTGAGCTGATCCGCGCGCACAAGCCCGACCTGGTGTTCCTCGACGTGCAGATGCCGGGGCTGGACGGGTTTGGCGTGCTGAAGAAGCTGCTCGAGAAGAAGGCGACGCTGCCGCAGGTCGTGTTTGCCACGGCGTACGATCGCTACGCGGTGCGCGCGTTTGAGGTCAACGCGGTCGACTACCTGCTGAAGCCGTTCGACACTACGCGGGTCGCCCGGACGCTTGAAAAGGCTCTGCAACGCCGGCCGGCAGCGCAGGCAAGCGAGGACGCCACGACCGCGGGCAAGCTGGACGCGCTGCTGAAGCTGGTCGAGGGTGCCGCGCAGACGGCGCGTCCGCTTACCGGAAAGGTGGTCGTGCGCGCGCACAACCGGCTGCTGCTGGTCGATCAGAAAGACATCTGCTTCGCGAGCATCGAGGACGGCACCATCACGGTGGCAACGGCGACGGTGGAGGGCCAGTCCAACTGCCGCACGCTTGAGGAGCTCTCCGACCAGCTCGACCCGGAGACCTTCTGGCGCGCGCACCGTTCGTGCCTGGTCAATATCCAGCACATCCGCGAGGTGGTGCCGTGGTTCAAATCCACCTACCAGCTACGCATGGACGACCCGAAGAAGACCGAAGTGCCGGTGAGCCGGAACCAGACAAAGCGGCTGCGGGAGCTGTTTAATTTGTAGCGGTGCAATGCAGGTTTCCCCTGGATTCAGTGCTGGTCCGAACCGCAGAGTCCTCTGCTTCGCTACGGAATGACAACAAAAGGCAGAGGCATTTGTATTTTGGTTGTCATCCCGTAGGGATCTGCGGTTCGACTGTTGCTGCACTACATCTGAAGGGCAGAGGCTGAGGGACTGTCTCAGAAGGTTTGAGGTCAGTAAACAAAGGCAGATCCCTGCGGGATGAAAAGCAGAAGTGAGAGATCTACTTGTTTTCATCCCGCAGGGATCTGCTTACGTTTCGCCACTACGGCAGCGTGGGAGACCAGACTAGACTCTGCCCTCTCGCCGCTGCGCCAGCACCAGACCGCGCGGCGTGGGCAGGAAGATGCAGGAGACCAGGCCCTCGGCTTCAAGCGAGAAGGCTGCGTTGCGGACGACCTTCAGGTGCGAGCTGGCGTCGTGAAGCAGGATCAATCCGGTCGGGCGAATCTGCGGAAGGAAGCGCTTCACCTCCGCCTCGCGGATGGGCATGTCGGAGTCTGAAAAGAGGAGGTCGATGGTGCCTTCGACCTCCATCTCGAGCGAAGACTCGTTGCGCAGCTCAATGAACTGTGCGAGGCCCGAGGCGGCGATCTTCTCCTGCGCCCGGGCGAAGACGACGGGGTCGAACTCGCAGGAGATGATCTTGCCGAAGCCGTTGGCGCGCATGCCTTCGGCCATCCAGAGCGTGCTGACGCCGAGGAAGGAGCCGGTCTCGACGACCAGCGCGGGCTTGAGCGTCGTGACGAGCGCGCGCAGAAACTCTAGCACCTCGACCTCGGCGGTCATGGAGTCAAACATCACCCAGCGCTCGGGGTGCGGACACTCGGGCGTGGCGCGGTGGTATTCGGAGAGCATCGCGCCGCCGGCGCGCTCGGCCTGCGCCATCACTTTGTGTTCCTGCTTCAGCTTTTTTCTGAACAATCCCATAGCTATCTCGGCTTGGTCGCGGTAGGCGGGGTCGTGTTGGGCTGTGAGACGGTGCCGCAGCTTTGATTGAAGTCGAGGATGGTCTTGGACCGGGCGGGCAGCCAGGCGACGCCGGGGCTTGCGCGCACCAGGTTGATGCCGCCGTTGAAGGTGGTCGAGTTCTGAGTCGAGCGCACGAGCGACACACCGCCGGTTGCGGTGCCGCCCCTGGCGTCGTTGCGCTTGAGCTTCTGGCCCTTGGTCAGGCGCTCGAACTGCTTGTCGGAGCGGAGCTCCTTGACGTTCTTCCAGGGTACCTTGATTTCGCCGGCCATGGCGCTCTTGAAGGTGATGCGGTCGGCGATGGCGGTTTCGAACTCGCCGGTAAGCTGCTCGCCGTTGGCGAAGACGAGGGTGTCAGGCTGCTTTTGGGCGGGTGGCTTGGCGGCTTGCGCGTGGAGCATCGCCGGGGCGGGCAGGAGGCAGAGCGCCACGGAGGCGAGGGTGGTTCGGAGGATCATGGCTTTCTCAGAATACCCCGAGTTCCTGTGCTGAGCCGAAATTGGCACAGTAGAATCAGCGGATGGACTGGATGCGGTGGCTGCGTGGAACGCTCGTGGGGTTGGTGCTGGTGGCCGCGCTGGCGTGGCCGGCGGACTACGCGGTGTGGCGCCTGCGCGGCGCGCCGGCGGCGAGTGTGGAGGTGACGCGCTTTGTCGTGGCACCGCTGAAGGGCAGCAAGGAAGAGTACTACCCGGATGGAACGGTGACGTTGGGGTGCTCGCAGTCGCTGCTGCCGCAGGGGGATTCGCCTTGCTGGTATGTGGAGCGGCATCGTGTGACTTATGATCGGTGAGCTTTGCTTGCTGTGGTCAGGAATTGCCCGGCCCCAACGGTTGGCGGCCGAAAGGCTGTTCGTGTTTTCACAGCGTGAGAGTATAAAGTTAGGTTCAGGAAGCGTGTCAAGTTTGGCGCATCATGGGATTCTAGTATCGGGTGAAGAATATGGCAGATCGTAAGCAATTCATTTCAGTGGCACCGGCTGACGCCGAATTGGTTCGTCTTCTGGAGCTGACGAAGGATGTTGTTGTGAGCGAGGAGCAGCTGCGCGAACAGCGGATCAGCTTCGCTTACAGGAACCTGATGGGATCCGCCACCAGCACAAAGGAGAGTGTTCGTCTCTCTTCGCAGTACCTGAGCATCTTTAATCGCAGAGCTGCTGAAGCAAAGGGCTAATCGGGATGTCTGTCCGGGAGCAAGACGACCCTTTACTGTGGGAGATGGTGCAGGAGAATAATCTGCTCCGTCAGTACCGTTGCAGCGTCTCGCTCTGCTGGAAGCATTTGACGCCGCAGGGCATGTAACAATCTTAGCGCAGGCACCCTCGATGGGTCCCACTCATCGCAAGAGACAAAGCGCAATAAATGGGGTACGGTCTTGTGTCAGGGATGAGTGAACCACCTTCCCGGCTGCCTAGTAGTTGTTGGCGCTTCTATGTCTCAGAAGTGTGAGTCGGATGACGCCAGAGTCAACGCCAGGATTATTCAATCCTGAGTTAGCGTTAGACATGTGCCGGTAGACATACTCCAGGCGCACGCTGGCAGTCTGTCTTGGATTGAACTCAATTCCCGGACCAAACGAGAAGGTGTAGTTCACGTCTGATGAAAGATCCACGGGAAGATTAGTCTTTGAAAGAACAAGTCCGAAATCGCCTGCAAAGGTAGGCTGAACGCGGTGGTATCTAGTGCTATTTAGGCGGAAGCCTATAGGAGTAATCCAGATAGCGTATGTCGCCGCGGTAGAAACTCCAGTCTCGTACAAAGGTATAGGAGCGCCTGATCCTACTGACGCATAGCCAATGGGAGCATTATTTACTGCCACGACTCGTATTGGGGCAGTAGGAAATAACAGAACGGCACCATTGGGGAGCATTCCAACTGAACCGGATATGGTTGGATCGCGCTCTCTGAAAAATGGATTAACCGTGCCCTCGTAGCTGACCTTAAAACTCTGCCGACTGACGAGTGTTCGGTCGTACTCCAATCCGAGGGTTAAAACTTGCCTCTGCTCTGCCCTGCCTATTAAGATGTGGCTTGAATCCGGAGCAAAGGTGAACGAAATCCCAAAGCTATTCTTATCGGCTGATTGCTGTGCCGATGCTGAAATAGCAAGTGCAAAGAAAGTAGCAGAGGCAATGATCTTCAATTCACGACCCTAGTTGCGATGGTTGTAAAAAGAGTTCGCTCACAAATCAATGTGAGCGGACTTTCTTAGGGCAGTTGAACAGGCAAGCTGACAAGCGAATTACTCTCAGGCATAGTGAAGTAGATCATCGCGGAAGTGAGTGCGACACCGCGAGCAGGATGGGGCAGAACTCCTTGAATGAGTATCTGACTGTTGCCACTGCTGACACTGTAAACAGTGTTCCTGTCGCTGTTGCAGTGATGTCTCCGTTTGTTGCACTGTATATCGGAGGAGAGAATGCAGTCTGTCCCGGGAAAGCTAAATATTGCGCGATAATCATTGGATCGTGGCTAGATCATATAGATGAAACGTTAGGAGTCAAGAAAACTTCTCCCAGTACCAGACAAAAGTTTAAGGAGCTCCGGCTACTCTACCGTTACACTCTTTGCCAGGTTGCGGGTTGGTTTACACCGCAGCCGCGGCGGACGGCTATGTGGTGGGCGAGGAGTTGGAGAGACTAATTCGGGGAGGAGTTCGGTGGCGGGCTGTTTGCAAGGAGTGAATGCAGTGCTCGGTTAACAGACTCTGAGTCTGGGAAGGTGGCATGAGCGCGAGGTCGAGGGGTGCTTAGAGTTGTGCCTCCCTTCAGGAGGTTCGAGTACTTACCGCGTTGGCCTTTGCTGAAGTCAAGGTTGAGTCTGGGGGCCACGGGGTCGAGTTTAGGCGACTTTTTCATATTGTTCCCTCTCGGTCGCGGTTGCGAGGCGGGCACCGATGAGCCGGATGCTGGAGGTGCCCTCAATATAGAACAGGAACAAGCAACCGCAGATTCCCTCCGGGGATGACAAACAAAGAGCGGGACTGTCGCGGAAGAGAGGTATCTCGGGCCTTTGGCGAAATGCAGGTCCTTCGACTGCGGCACCCACGATGGTGCTGTGGGTGCCTTCGCTCAGGATGACAGTTTTTGGGCTGGGTTTAGGGAGAACGGGCTTTGAGGGCTACTCTACCGTGACGCTCTTCGCGAGGTTTCTGGGTTGGTCTACGTCGCAGCCTCTTCTTACGGCTATGTGGTAGGCGAGGAGTTGGAGGGGGACTACTTCGAGGATGGGGAGGAGGAGCTCGGGGGCGGCGGGGATGCGGATTACATGCTCGACAAGCTGGGCTATGTGGTCGTCGTCGTCGGTAGCGATGGCGATGACGCGGCCTGAGCGGGCGGTGACCTCCTGGATGTTGCTCAGAGTTTTTTCGTATTTGAGGACGCTGCTGGGGTCGCTGGGGTCTTTGGTGGCGATGCAGACTACCGGGAGGGTCTCGTCGATGAGGGCGTTGGGGCCGTGCTTCATCTCGCCGGCGGGGTAGCCTTCGGCGTGGATGTAGCTGATTTCCTTGAGCTTGAGGGCTCCTTCGAGCGCGATGGGGTAGTGGATGCCGCGGCCGAGAAAGAGGAAGTCGCGAGCGGTGGAGAAGGATTTTGCCAGGGTGCAGCATTGGTCATCGACGGCGCGCAGGATCTCTTCGATCTTGCCGGGGATCTTGCTGAGCTCCGTCACATAATGGAGACTCTCACTGCTGGATACCGTGCCGCGCTGCTGGGCGAGGTAGAGCGCGAAGACGAAGAGCGCGGTGAGCTGCGCGGTGAAAGCCTTGGTGCTGGCGACGCCGATCTCCGGGCCGGCGTTGGTGGTGATGGTGCCTTCGGCGGCGCGGGTGATGGCGGCGCCGACGACGTTGCAGATGGCCAGGGTCTTCGAGCCCTTGCGGATGAGCTCCTGCTGGGCGGCGATGGTGTCGGCGGTTTCGCCGGACTGGGTGATGAGGAGGCCGAGGTTGGTAGCGTCTGGGATGGGGTCGCGGTAGCGGTACTCGCTGGCGTAGTCGACGTCGACGGGCAGGCGGGCGAGGCGCTCGATCATAAATTTGCCAGCCAAACCAGAGTGCCAGGACGTGCCGCAGGCGGCGATGGTGATGCCGGTGGCGGTGCGGAACTCCTCGGCGGAGATGCGCATGTCGGGGAGGAAGACCTCGCCGCTATCGAGCGAGACGCGGCCGAGGGT
>CAXUDC010000077.1:0-15474 GCA_964249685.1 uncultured Acidobacteriaceae bacterium | reverse complement strand
GGCTGGACCGAGGAAGACGCGCGCAACCAGCCGTTCCCCGCCGTCTTCCATATCCTGGACGAGACCACCCGCGAGCCGCTCGAAGATCCCGTAGCCAAGGTCCGGCGCCTCAACCGCACGGTCCAGCTCGCCAACCACACCATCCTCGTCCGCAAGGACGCGACCGAGCTCTTCATCGACGACTCCGGCGCGCCCATCCGCGACAAGCACCAGAACCTCATCGGCGTCGTGCTCGTCTTCCGCGACATCACCATGGCGCGCAAGTCGCAGGAAGCGCTCATCGCGAACGAGAAGCTCGCCGTGGCCGGACGACTGGCCGCCACCATCGCGCACGAGATCCACAACCCGCTCGACTCGGTCTCGAACCTGCTTTTCCTCATGGACGGCAACGCCGACGCGGAGGAGTCCGCGCAGTTTCTGCAGCTCGCCAAATCCGAGCTCGCCCGCGTGACCCAGATCAGCCGCGCCATGCTCAGCCTGCACCGCGAAAGCCGCGCGCCCGTCCCCATCGACGTCAAGGACACGCTGACCTCGATCCTGCTGCTGCTCGACCGCCGCTTTCAGGATCTCGGCGTCACCGTCCAGCACGACTTGGAAGAAGGCCTCGTCATCCGCGGCTTCCCGGCGGAGCTGCGCCAAGTCTTCACTAACCTGCTGACCAACGCGGCCGAGGCTGCGGGGACGGGCGGCAACATCCGCCTGTCGGCAGGGCCGGTAGGCGAACCCATCCCCGGCGGCCGACAACCCGGCGTGTGCGTCTCCATCGAAGACCACGGCCCCGGCGTGCCGGAGGAGATCCGCGGCAACCTCTTCAAGCCCTTTTTCACCACCAAGGGCGAGCAGGGCACGGGCCTCGGCCTGTGGGTCAGCCAGAGCATCGTCCATAAACACGGCGGCACCATCGACTTCGCCAGCACCACCGACCCCGAAGAGCACGGCACCACCGTAAGCGTCTTCCTCGCCACCGACCCCACCCTCAACCCAGGCGGCACCTAACCACCAGGGGGTGCCCCATGATGACCGCGGCATCATCGCGGTTATCGTGGGGTTAGTCTCCAGCAAGAGCCAATCTCAGGCTCACAGCTCACAAATGTTGAGCCTACCTTTACCCCCGTAACACCCCGGCAATCGCCGCCGCCGCCCGCTCACAATCCTCCCGGGAGACATCCCGGTGCGTCACCAGGCGTCCCGTGGTAGCACCAATCACACTCACAATCACCCCACACTCCTTCATCTTCGCCGCAAACTCCTTCATCTCGCCGGACAGCAAGCCGAACACCACAATGTTCGTCTGCACAGCAGCCATATCGATATCCAGATAAGCCTGCAGCGTCTCCGCCAGGAACCGCGCATTGGCATGGTCCTCCGCCAGCAGCCCAGGGCCCTCCTCAAGCGCGATCAACCCCGCCGCCGCCAGCACCCCCGCCTGGCGCATCCCGCCGCCCAGTGCCTTGCGGTAGACCCGTGCCTGTTCGATCACTTCCTTCGATCCCACCAGCATCGACCCCACCGGCGCGCCCAGACCCTTGGACAGGCAGAACATCACTGTGTCGAACCCGCGCGTAAGCTCCTCCACCGTCAGCCCGAGGGCCACAGCCGCGTTGAACACCCGCGCCCCATCCAGGTGCACCGGCAGCCCCGCAGCCTTGGCACCTGCCCAAATCTCCTCGCAGACGGCGAGCGGCATCACGGTTCCCCCCGCGATGTTCGCCGAGTTCTCGCACCAGATCAGCCCCGTCTGGGCCCTGTAGTAGATCTTCGGCGCGATGGCCGGCGCAATATCCGCCCAGGTCAGGATCCCGTGCCGCGCCGGCACCGTCCGGGGAATGCACCCGCAATAGGCGGCCACCATGGCCATCTCCCAGTCCAGGATGTGAGCGCGCGACTCGCAGATGACCTCCTGCCCATGCTGCGTGTGGATGCGCGCCGCAATCAGGTTTCCCATCGACCCGGTCGGCACGAAGATCGAAGCCTCGCGCCCAAACACCTCCGCGGCCCGCGCCTCCAGCCGGTTCACGGTGGGGTCCTCGCCATACACATCATCCCCAACCTCAGCGTTCGCCATAGCCTGACGCATCGCCTGGGTCGGCCTGGTAACAGTGTCACTCCGCAAATCAATCATCATCTCTCCTCAACCTCCGGGTGCCCCATTCATCGCGGTTTTCACCGCGATGAGTGGGGTTACTCCTTAAACCTTCTCCAGCAACAACCGCCCAAACACCTCATTCGAAGCCATCCGCCCGGCCCCGGTCAGCCACATCCGCTCACCCGACAAACCACACAACCCAGCCTCCACCATCTCACCCACCCCTTCCAGCATCTCACCCACGCGCTCCCCCCCAAACTCCCCCCGCAGTGCGTCCAGAGACACCCCCTTCACCAGTCGCAGCCCCAGAAAGAGCGACTCCTCAAACGCCGCATCCGTGTCCACCCGCTCGACCGCGCGCTCGCCCCAGCCTTCCATCTCGCGCCCGTAGGCCCAGCGCACACCGCCCGCGCCATCCCGCAGCATGGAATGCCCATCGAGCCCAAAGCCAACGTAATCGCCACGTTCCCAGTACTTGCGGTTGTGCCGCGACTCGCCGCCAGCTCGCGCAAAGTTGGAAATCTCGTACTGCCGCACGCCCGCCGCGTCCAGCCACGCGCAGGCCGCAGCGTACCAGTCCGCCACGCGGTCCTCGAGCGGCAGCGCGCACGCGCCGTAGCGCACGCCGCCCAGCAGCGATTCCCTACCCAGCCTGGAGCCCTCATCTACCTCCAGCATATAGAGGCTCACATGCTCCACGCCGCTCTCGAGCGCCTGCTCGACCGAGTACCGCCAGCTCGCCTCGGTCTGGTGCGGCAGCCCGACAATCAGGTCGATCCCCAACCGCTCGACCCCAGCGGCCTGCATGCGCCGCAGCTCTTCACGGCAGCTCGCGCCCGTATGCGTGCGGCCGACGGCGGCACACTCCGCATCCACAAAACTCTGCACCCCAAAGCTAAGTCGATTCACGCCTACAACTTGCAGCGCTTCAAGCGAGCGATCCGTGATTTGCCCGGGAGCGCCTTCGACGGTAATCTCCGCCCACGATTCCACGGGAAACACCTCCCGGATGCCTGCAAAGAGCCGAGCGATCTGTGCCGGCTCCAGCAGCGAGGGCGTTCCGCCACCCAGGTAGATCGTGTCGACCGCGTCGGGCACGGCGACCCCCAGCCCGCCGGCAAACTCCCGCACCCCGCGCATCTCGGCGAGCACCTGCTCCAGGTAGCCGTCGATCCGGTCGGCGGAAAACACGCCCGAGGCGAAGTTGCAGAAGCTGCACTTGGCGCGGCAGAACGGCACCGAAACGTAGATCCCCAACCCCATGGTTTCAGTCTACCGGCTCGCGTGCAAACTTCCGAAGCCAAGCGGGCCTGTCAACATCTAAACTGATAACAATGGCCGCCAAGCAGGAAGAAAAAGTTACCAAACCAAAGCAGGGCCCGGATGACGATGTCGTCGGCAAGGTCTACGACCGGCGGCTGATGGGCCGTCTGCTGCGCTATTTGAACCCGTACAAGGTGCAGGCCGGTGTGTCCGTGCTGGCGATCCTGCTGAAGGCGGCGACCGACGTGGCCGGGCCGTGGTTCGTCAAGCTGGCCATCGACACCTACATGGCGCCCACGCATGCGGCGCCGAACTGGCTGACGAAACACCTCCCGGCGACGCCCTACACGGGCATCTCAGAGCTGGGCGGGCTGTACCTGCTGGCGCTCCTGATCTCGTTTGTGCTGGAGCTGATCCAGACCTACCTGATGCAGTGGACCGGGCAGAAGATCATGTTCGACCTGCGCGCGCAGATCTACCGGCTGATCCAGTCGCAGGATGTCGGCTTCTTCGACCGCAACCCGGTAGGCCGGCTGGTCACGCGCGTCACGAGCGACGTCGATGCGATCAACGAGATGTTCACCTCGGGCGTGCTCGCCATCTTCGACAACGTGCTCTCGCTGGTCGCGATCGTGGTCATCATGCTGAAGATGAGCTGGCCGCTGGCGCTGCTCACGCTGGCCGTGATCCCGCTGATCCTTCTGGTGACGAACGTCTTCCGCCGGTCGGTGCGGAACAGCTACCGGCGCCAGCGCGCGGCCACGGCCAAGATCAATTCGTTCACCCAGGAGTATGTTTCTGGCATGAGCGTGGTGCAGTTGTTCAACCGCGAGCGCCGCGCCTACAAAGATTTTTCGGATGTGAACCAGGAGAACAAGGTCGCGTGGGCGGACGCGATCTACGCCTACTCGCTCTACTATCCGCTGGTCGAGTTCCTGTCCTCGATTGCGATTGCGCTGGTGCTCTGGCGCGGCGGACTCGCGGTGCTGCACAACTACCACATCGCCGAGACCGGGATTTTCCGCACGGTGACGATTGGCGTGCTGGTCGCGTTTATCCAGTATGCGCAGCAGTTCTTCCGGCCGATTATGCAGCTGAGCGACCGCTACAACGTGCTGCAGGCGGCGATGGCAGCGGCTGAACGGATCTTCAAACTGCTCGACGAGCACCCCGAGATCGTCTCGCCGGCGCACCCGCAAATACCCTCGCTGGCCAGTTCCGCTTATGGCCGCATCGAGTTCAAGGACGTCTGGTTTACCTACGAGCGGCTGAGCGAAGATCAGCTCCACCACCTGCGCAATCTGCAGATGTCAGGCACGAATCTGGGTGCCGCAGGTCTCGCTTCTGAGACCTGGGTTTCTGAGGTCGAGTGGATTCTGCGCGGCGTCTCCTTCGTCATCGACCCGAACGAAACCGCAGCCATCGTAGGCCACACGGGCGCGGGCAAGACCACGATCACCGGGTTGATGATGCGCTTTTACGACATTCAGCGCGGGCAGATCCTGGTCGATGGCGTCGACATCCGCGAGCAGGACCTGCGCAAGCTGCGCGAGCGGTTCGGCGTGGTGCTGCAGGATCCGTTCCTGTTCTCGGGCACCATCGCGGACAACATCCGGCTAGGTACCGCGCGGATTACGGAGGCGCGTGTGGAACGGGCGGCCGATGAGGTGAACGTCGGCGACTTCATCCGGTCGCTACCCGAGGGGTTCCAGGAGCCGGTGCGCGAGCGCGGCGCTGGGCTTTCGACCGGGCAGAAGCAGCTCATCAGCTTTGCGCGGGCACTGGCGCATGACCCCGGGATTCTTATTCTCGACGAGGCTACGAGCTCGGTCGATACGGAGACGGAGCACCGGGTGCGGCTGGCGCTGACGCGCATGATCAGCGGGAGGACGAGCGTGTTGATTGCGCATCGGCTGTCGACAATCCAGTCCGCGGATACGATTCTGGTGATGCACAAGGGCCAGTTGCGCGAGCAGGGGACGCACCAGGAACTGCTGGCGGAGCATGGGCTTTATTACAAGCTTTACCAGTTGCAGTATCAGGATCAGGAAGCGGTGGCTTAGGGGAAGTCGCAAGAGACTTACCCCACGATAACCGCGATAAAGCCGCGGTGATCATGGGGCACCCTGGGATTAGTCCTTGCGGTAGACCTTGCCGTCTTTCATGACGAAGGCTACTTTGGTGACGACGCTGATGTCCTGGGTGGGGTCGCCGGGGACGGCGAGGATGTCGGCGTAGAAACCCGGCTTGAGCTCGCCCAGCTTGCCCTCCCAGCCGAGGAGCCTGGCTCCGTTGAGCAGGTCGGCGCGCAGGACTTCGGCGGGGGTCATGCCGTACTGGACCATCAGGACGAGCTCGCGGGCCTGGGTGCCGTGCGGGAACGGTCCTACGTCGGACCCGACGGCCATGGGGACGCCGGCGGCGAGTTGCTTTTTGAACTCGGCGGCGTGGTAGGCCTGCTCGGCGCGGCGATGGGCGGTGGCGGCGGGCGTGGCAGCGTGATCCGCGAAATACTCGCTGATGGCGAAGGTGGGGACGGCGGGGATGTCCTTTGCTTTCATGGCGGCCATGGTGGCGGGCGAGAGCTGGTAGGCGTGGTCGACGCTCATGACGCCTGCGGCAACGGCGTACCCGGTGCCGGGCTCGCCAGTGGCGTGGACGGCGACGCCGTGGCCGGGACGGGGGTCGAAGCGGTGGGCTTCGGCGACGGCGGCCTGGAGCTCGGCTTCGGTGTACTGGTACGGGGTGGAGAAGCTGCCGTCGCGGTAGATGTCCTTGCCGGTTTCGTACATCTTGGTGAAGTCGGCGCCTTCCTTGCGCTGGGCTCGGATGACGCGGACGAGGTCGTCGGCGGAGTTGGCGAAGTCGGCGTTGGACAGGATGTGCTGCGCGGGGTTGTAGCCGAGGGCGTCCTCGTGGCCGCCGAGCAGGTCGATGGCGTTACCGCTCATGCGCATGCGCGGCCCAGGGAAGAGTCCCTGATCTATGGCGTCGCGGATGGCGGAGTCGGCCGAGCCGGCGCCCTCGGTGCCCATGTCGCGTTCGGCGGTGAAGCCGGCCATGAGGTCTAATCTCGCCGCATCCATGGCGATGAGCGTGCGCTGCGGGACTGATTCCTGGACGGTTTGGAGGTCTTCCGCGCCGGGGTGCAGGAAGAGGTGGACGTGGGCGTCGATCATGCCGGGCATGAGGGTGGTGTTGCCGAGATCGATGACCTGGGCGCCGGCCGGGGCCTGGCCGCCGGCCTGGACGATGTGGCTGCCCTGCACGACCAGGAGGCCGGGGGAGATCACGCGGCCGGCGCGGACGTCCAGCATGTGGGCGGCTTTTAGGACAATGGTGGTGCCAGGGGCTGCCTGCCCGTGTGCCGAAACTGCGGCGAGTGCCAGAACGCCTGCGAGAATTTTCATGTGAGAGCAGGATACCGCAGGTTGGTGCTGAAGGGATCGACCCCACTCATCACGGTGAAGCCGTGATGAGTGGGGCACCCGGGCTATCCGGCTTTTTCGGTTAGCTCGGCCCAGCGCTGGTATAGGACGTCGGCTACTTCCTGGGCCTTTTCCATCTCGTGGAGCGCGGCGGTGAGGGCGTCGGCGTTGGTCGCGACCGAGGGCTCGTCCAACAGGTCGCGGGCGGCGTTCAGGCGCTCTTCGGCGGCGTCGACCGCGGCTTCGATGCCGGCGTACTCGCGGGCTTCGAGGTAGGAGAGCTTCTTCTTCGTGTTGGGCGACTTGCCGCCCTCCGGATTGGCGGATTTGGGGGCTTCCTCCTGGCCTCCGCCGCCGGCGCGGGCCCACTGCTCCCACTGGCCGTAGTCGCCGAAACGCTCCGCACCGCCCTTGCCGTCGAGCCCGAGCACGACGGTGGAGACGCGGTCGAGCATGAAGCGGTCGTGGGTGACGAGGACGAGCGCGCCGGTGTACTCGAGCAGCGAGGCCTCGAGGATCTCGAGCGTCTGGATGTCGAGGTCGTTGGTGGGCTCGTCGAGCAGGAGGAGGTCGGCGGGCTCGAGCATGAGCTTGGCAATGAGGACGCGGGCGCGCTCGCCGCCCGAGAGCCGTTCGACCGGCTGATTGAGTTGCTCGCTCGTGAAGAGGAATTTGTCCGCGTAGGAGGCAACGTGGACGACGCGGCCCTGGTAGACGACGGAGTCGGAATCGGGCGCGAGGGCGCGGCGGAGGGTGACGGCTTCATCGAGCTCGCGGGTTTGGGAAAAGTAGACGGTCTTGAGGAAGGAGGCCTTTTTGATCTCGCCGGAGACGGGTTGGAGCTCGTCGAGCAGCAGGCGCAGGATGGTGGTTTTCCCGCTGCCGTTGGGGCCTACAAGGCCGACGCGGACGCCGTTGGTGAAGAGGAAGCTGAGGTCTTCGACGATGGTTTTGGCGGTGGGGCCTTCGCCCAGGACGCACTTGACGTGGTCGAACTCGACGAGACGCTTGGTCTGGCGCTCGGTGGCGGAGAAGTCGATGCCGGCGGACGAGGTTTGCTGGCGCTGGTTGACCTCCTTCAGCTGGCCGATCAAGTCATTAGCGCTGTCGATGCGGGCCTTGGACTTGGTGGTGCGCGCCTTGGGGCCGCGGCGGAGCCAGTCGGTTTCGATCTTGACGCGGTTTTTGAGCGCGTCCTGGAGCTTGCTCTGGGCGTCGAGATAGAGCTCCTTGCCTTCGAGGAAGTCGGTGTAGCCGCCCTTCACGCGCAGCAGGCCTTCGGCGTAGACGCGGTTGAGCTCGACCATCTCGCTGGCAACGTTTTCGAGGAAGTAGCGGTCGTGCGAGACCATGACGCAGGCGAAGGGGGCCTGCTTGAGGGTCTCTTCGAGCCAAGCGATGCCGTTGAGGTCAAGGTGGTTGGTGGGCTCGTCGAGCAGGAGGACGTCGGGGCCGGTGACCATGGCCTCGGCGATGGCGAGACGCTTGCGCCAGCCCCCGCTGAGGGTGCTGGCTTCGGCTGCGATGTCGGGGAAGCCGACGCGTCCGCCGGTCTCGCGCAGGCGGCCTTCGCGCTCGGCTTCGGGCACGCCGCCGGCTTCGAGCGCTTTTTCGAGCACGTCGCGAATGGTGAGCCCCGGGGCGAAGCTGGACTCCTGGCGGATGTAGCCGATGCGCGCGCGCTTGCGCATGGAGACCTCGCCGGCGTCAGGGTCTTCTTCGCCCGCGAGCACCTTGAGCAGCGTGGATTTGCCGGCGCCGTTCGGGCCGATGAGGCCGATGCGGTCGCCGTCCGAGATGGCGAAGGAGATCTGGTCGAACAGGGGTACGGCACCGAAACGCTTCGAGACGCCCTGGGCGTTCAAAATAGGAGGCATGGTTCAGTCTACCAAGTGCGCGCGCTTGGGGCTGAGGTTGGGAGACTCACTCCACGATAACCTTCGCTCCGCTCAGGTGATCATGGGGCACCCCTGAGGGTTAGTCGAGGTCGAACTCGCGGAAGGGGCGTTCGTCTACCGGGCTTTCCTTGGCTCTTTTGAAGGCCTCTTCAAACTTCCTTTCGAGCACGTTTTTGCTGTTCTTCTGCGCCGCAACCGATTGCGCGAAGATGGACTCGCGGCGCTCGTCGGCGTCCTTCAGCGCCTGTTTGGCCTCGCCGAAGTCCTCGAACGTCTTCTTCGGCTTGGCGGCCGTGTGCGCGATGACGGCGCGCATTACCGGGTCGATCTTCAGCAGGCCGCCGCACTCCGGGCAAAGTACCTCGAACGGCTCGTCACTCATCCCCATGGTCGTTTCCTCTGGCAATATTCTAAGGCGTGCGCGCGCTTGCGTTGTGGCAGCGAAGCGCGTAGGCTTTGATTCAGAATGATGTTCCAGACCACCTCCGTTCGCACGCACAATAGCTTTAGCAGCTATTGGTGGCGTCGCGCGGCTTCGGTGGTCCTGGCGTGCAGTCCTCGGTAACGAGCGCATTCGCCCTATCCACTGAGCCGCGACCCGCATGGGTTGCGGCTTTTGCTTTGCATCGAACCAGTTTCAGGAGACCGCAATGAACGCCGTAGAAGCCGCAAATCCCGCCAAGACCGCTCCCACCATAGCGCCAGCCATCGAACGCATCGTGCTTACGGGCTTTATGGGCGCGGGCAAGACGACCGTCGGACGCCTGCTGGCGGAGGCGCTCGGGTGGGCGTTCCTCGATCTCGACCGGCACCTGGAAGCGCGCGCCGGGGCTACCATCGCTGCGCTGTTCGCGACGCAGGGCGAGGCGCGCTTTCGCCGGCTGGAGTCGTCCGCCTTGGCCAACGCGCTGGCCCAGACGCAGACCGTAATTGCGCTCGGCGGAGGGACGCCGGAAGAGCTCACCAACCGCCTGCTGCTGGAGCAGACGCCCGGTACGACGGTCATCTTTCTGGAGGCGCCGTTTGAGGTCCTGTTCGATCGCTGCATGCTGCAGTCGTTCGCGCAGCCGGAGCACTCGCGGCCGGTGCTGGCGGAGCCGGCCCAGGCGGCGTCGCGGTTTGCGTCGCGGCAACCGCTTTACCGGCGGCTCGCGCGCGTGACGCTGGCGTGCGCGCAGAGCAGCCCGGCGGAGACCGCGGCGGCGTTATTAAGAGAGCTGACAAAATAGTTTGCGGGCAACGCGGCGAACGTGCATCCAAGGCTTTATTGCGCGGCTTATTCCGTCTTTACCACGCCCAAGCCAAGGAGCAGCACCCTGTCTACTACGCCCCCACTCGCCGCGGTGACGCACCAGATTACGGAGGTCATTCCGCCCTCCGCGGCCCAGCAGCGCCGTGCCGTCGGCCGCGCCAACGTCATGTTTGCGATTCTGGTCCTGCTGCTGCTCGCCGTCAGCTACAAGCTGCTGAAAGAGCTGACGATGATCTACGTCAGCGCGCTGTTCGCGGTCGTGCTCATGCCGATCGTGAACCGGATCAGCGCGCTCAGGATTCGCAACTACCAGCCTTCACGCGCCATCGCGATCGTTATCCTGCTGGTTGGCTCGCTGGCCGCGCTGGCGATCTTCTTTACTATCGGCCTGCCGCCGGTGCTGAACGATTTCCGCAGCTTCATGACGGACCTGCCCGCGCGCATTCCGGAGCTGACGAGCAAGCTGCGAAACCTGCCGCTCGCGAACAAGGTTGGCCTGGACGTGATCGCCGCAAAGGCCGAGAACTTCGCAGGCGCAGTCGGGGCCTATGTCGTCAACGAGCTGCCGAGATGGCTTTCGCACCTGTTCGATATCCTGACGGCAGTCTTCCTTTGCATCTATTTCATGCTGGAAGGCGAGCATGCGTATGCTTTTTTCCTGTCCCTGTTTGCCGTAGAAGAGCGCGGGCGCCTTGACGCGACCCTGAAGCGTGCGGAGACCAAGATGAGCAAATGGCTCTTCGGCCAGGGCCTGCTGATGCTCTCGCTCGGCATCTGCGCCCTGATCGTCTTCGGCTTCCTGCACGTCCGCTACTTTGTGCTGCTGGGCGTGCTGATGGGCTTGCTCAATATCATCCCGATTGCTGGTGGCGTGGTCACGATCGTACTTGTGGCGATTGTCGCGGCACTGGATTCCTGGGCGAAGATGGCGGGCGTGCTGATCTTCTATGCGGTCTATGTCAACGTGGAAAACGCCGTGCTGACGCCGCGCATCATGAAGTCCTCTGTGGACCTGATGGGACTCACGGTGCTGATCGCGCTGCTGATCGGCACTGCGCTGGCGGGGATTGTGGGCGCGCTGGTAGCGGTGCCTACGGCCGCGCTGATCGTGGTGCTGCTGGATGAGTACGCGGTGAAAAAGCCGCCGGTGGAGGCGGAGGGACCGGTCGGTCAGCCAGCCTGAACTTGGTCAGCCTGAACTTGGTAAACCTGAACTTGGTAAGATAGACCCGTGTCCGAGCCTACCTTCTCCCAACCCGAGCGCAGATCGTTCCTCGTGCCTGTTCTGGTCGCGGTGATGGCCCTGGCGCTTGCGACCATCATCGCGATTCACTTCTTTCCCGCAACGACGGTCAATATCGACCACCTACATACCGACGTGGTCGAGACCCGTACAGTGTTCGAATCCCACTCGATTGTGCTGGGCGCGAAACAGTCGCAGGACATGCTCTTCGTGGTCGAGACCCTCAAAGTGGACAACCAGCTGCGGCTCGCGATCTCGCTCGACGACTTCAGCCTGAACCTGACCAACGCGGAGGGTCAGCAGATGGTCGTGAAGGCAGTACAGAAGGGCGATCTGGCGAATCTTGCCACCAGCTTTCCGCAGTTGCAGCCGCTGCTCAGCACGCCGCTGCTGCGCGAGACCAGCCTTGAGCCTGGCCAGGCGGCGCAGGGGACGGTCGTCTTCTCCTTGCCCGTCCCGAAGGCGATGTGGGATGCGCGCCAGTCGGCGATCTTGAAGGTCGATCTATACCACCAACCCAGCCTTTACCTGACGCTGCCGAAATCCTGATGCGACGCCGCTGGATCGCTGATAGCTACTCGCCCGCGGGCGGGCACCCAACCCACGCCGCGCTGACCGGCGACCAGGCCCTGCACCTGGCCAAGGTGCTGCGCGCGGAGCCCGGACAGGTCTTCGACGTCGTCGCCGGGGGCTTCCTGCATCGCGCCGAGATCACCTCCGTCGCGCTCGACCGCGTGGAGTTCGTGCTGCATGAGGAGCTCGAATCGGACCAGGCCCTGCCGCTCGAGCTCTACCTGGCCATCTTCAAGTTCGACCACTTCGAGTGGGGGATCGAGAAGGCTACCGAGCTTGGCGTGGCGCGCATTACGCCCGTGCTGGCGCGGCGCACGGAGAAGCACCTGGCGCAGGCGGCGGCAAAGCGCGCGGGGCGCTGGCGGCGGATCGCCCATGAGGCCAGCCAGCAAAGCCGGCGAAGCACGGTTCCCGAGATCGCTGACCCTATCTCGCTCAAGCTCGCGCTTGACAAGGTGCAGGCACCCACACGCATCCTGCTCAGCGAGATCGAGCAATCCGCGACGCTGGCGCAGGCGCTCGAGCAGCATCGGCAGGGCGCAGACTGTGCGCTTGCGATCGGCCCGGAAGGCGGCTGGGCGCCGGACGAAATGGAGCTTTTCACCCGGCAGCAATGGACGCATGTCACGCTTGGCCCACGCATTTTGCGGGCGGAGACGGCCGCCATTGCCGCGATCGCTATTGCAGGCACTTATCTGTGAAACGCCTCAACACAGAGATCACAGAGAAGTACGCACAGAGTTCACTGTGTCCTCCGTGCGGCTTCCTCCGTGCTCTCTGTGTTCAGCTTTCGGTATTCTAAGGCTGCAATGGACAATCTTTCGCTCGCAAAACTTTTGGACGAAACCGCCTCGCTGCTCGAGATCGACGGTGCGGACGTGTTCCGGATTCGCAGCTATCGCCGCGCGGCGGAGGCCGTCGAACAGCAGACCGCGCAGCTGGCACCGCTGACCACGCCGGAGGCCGACCCGAAGGCGCTTCTGGCGATCAACGGCATCGGCAAGGGCATGGCGGCGAACATCCGCGAGCTCGTGGCCACGGGCACCATGCCGTTGCGCGACGAGCTGCTGACGAAGTATCGGCCGACCATGCTCGAATTGCTTCGCCTGCCCGGCATGGGGCCCAAAACGGTGGCGCTGGTGTGGTCCGCGCTCGGGGTCGCCACGGTCGACGAGCTGGAGCTCGCGGCGAAGGACGGCCAGTTGAACAAGCTGCCGCGGATGGGCGCGAAGTTTGTCGAGAAGCTGCTGAAGGGCATCGAGGATCACCGCCGCAACTCGTCGCGCTTTCGCATCGACAAGGCGCGCAAGTTTGCGAACACGATCGCGCAGATGATCCTGGCGTTTCCGGGCATCGAGACCGTGACGCCGGCCGGCTCGCTGCGCCGGGGACGCGAGACGGTGGGGGATCTCGACCTGCTCGCCACCGGGCCGGCGTGCGAGCCCACGGTGGTGGCTGCGGCGGTCGAGCACGTGGCCACGCTGCCGCTGATCGACAAGCTAATGGCGCGCGGGCAAAACAAGGTCACGTTCACGCTGCGCAACAACCTGCAGGTGGACGTCCGGCTGCTGCCGCGCAAGAGCTACGGCGCGGCGATGCAGTATTTCACCGGCTCCAAGCACCACAACGTCGCGCTGCGGCAGCGCGCGATTAAGCAGGGCCTGAGCCTGAGCGAGTACTCGCTGCTGCGGCTCGAGGACAACGTCATCGTGGCCTCCGAGACCGAGGCCGAGATCTACAACGCGCTCGGCCTGGACTATATTCCGCCGGAGCTGCGCGAGCACTGCGGCGAGCTCGAAGCGGCCGCGAACCACACGCTGCCTGAGCTGATTACGCTAGCCGACCTGCATGGCGACGTGCATATGCACACCACCGAATCGGACGGGACCTGCTCGATCCGCGAGATGGCCGAGGCCGCGCTGGCACGGGGACGGCGCTACATTGCTATCACCGACCACTCGAAAAACCTGACCATCACGAACGGCATGGACGACGCCCGCGCGCTCGCCCACGCGGCCCGCGTGCGCCAGGTAAACGAAGAGATGCAGGGCCGCATCCGCATCTTCGCGGGTATCGAGTGCGACATCCTGGCGGACGGCGCGATGGACCTGGCCGACGAGACGCTCGCGCAGCTCGACGTGGTGATTGCGAGCATTCATTCGAAGTTCGACCAGCCGCTGGAGGTGATGACGGCACGGGTGCTGCGCGCGCTCGACAACCCCTACGTGCGCGTGCTCGCGCACCCCACGGGCCGCAAGCTGCTGGGGCGCGAAGGCTACAAGATCGACCTCGAGCAGGTCTTCCGTCGCGCCGCCGCGTGCGGGGTCCTGGTGGAGCATAACGCGGCGCCCGCCCGCACGGACCTGTCGGACTCGAACATGCGCCTGGCGAAATTGCTTGGCTGCCGGATCATTTGCAACACGGACGCGCATGCGATCGACGAGCTCGACTACATGGCCGATGGGGTGATCCAGATGCGGCGCGCGTGGCTGACCAAGGGCGATGTGGCGAACACGGCGGAGACGGCGGAAGAGTTTCTCGCCGGTCTGCGCCCGCGCCCCTGAGGGAGGTCACTGCTACTACAATTCTTGTATGCGCGCCCTCCCGGCACTCCTGATCCTGCTGAACGCATCGTGCGTCGTCGCTCAAGCGACCAGCGCAACCACCAGCACGACCCATCCTGCCGCCGCCGCCCAGCGCGACAACACGCCCGCGCCGCCGCCCGCGACGCCCACCCGCGCGGAGGTTCTGCGCGGCGCCTATGGACCGTACCGCGCCAACAACGACCTGCTCTACTACCATCTCGACGTGCGCGTGGACCCGGTGGCGAAGTCGATTGCCGGCAGCAACAAGGTGCGCTTCCGCATGCTTGCGGACGGCACGCGCATCCAGCTCGATCTTTCCGAACTGCTCATGATCGACGCCATCACCATGGCCGGCGCACCGCTTAGATACACGCGTGATTCGGGTGCGGTCTTCGTCGACTTTCCCGCGGCGCTGCGCAGGGGCCAGACTTATGAAGCCACAGTCCGCTACCACGGCAATCCCGTCGCCAAGGGACGGTTTGGCGGCATGAGCTTCGAGACCGACCCCGCCGGCCGGCCTTGGATCTTTACCGCCGATGAAGACGATGGCTGCAGCATCTACTGGCCCTGCAAGGACCAGTGGAAGGACGAGCCGCAGGACGGGATGGATATCTCGGTCGCCGTGCCCAACGCCTTGACCGACGTGTCGAACGGCCGCTTCGTCTCGAAGGTCGACCTGCACGACGGCTACAGCCAATGGAACTGGCACGTCTCCTACCCGATCAACAGCTACGACGTGGCGCTCAACATCGGCGCGTACGCGCACTTTTCCGACACCTACACGAGCAGGCAGTTCCCGCCGCTCACGATGGATTTCTATGCCCTGCCCGAGGACCTCGACAAGGCGAAGCTCCAGTTTGCGCAAGCCAAGGGCATGCTCGACGCGTTCGAGCACTACTTCGGCGAGTACCCCTTTGCGCGCGACGGCTACAAGCTCATCCAGGTCCCCTACGCCGGCATGGAGCACCAGTCCGCGGTCGCCTACGGCAACGGCTTCAACAACGGCTACCTGCACCGCGACTGGACCGGCGTCGGCATCAGCCCGCGCTTCGACTTCATCATCATCCACGAAAGCGGCCATGAGTGGTTCGGCAATGCCATCACAGCCGCCGACCGCGCCGACATGTGGATCCACGAGGCCTGGAC
>CAXUDC010000076.1:0-15527 GCA_964249685.1 uncultured Acidobacteriaceae bacterium | reverse complement strand
ACGACCTGTACCGCCGCGTGATCAACCGCAACAACCGCCTCAAGAAGCTCATGGATCTGCATGCGCCTGAGGTCATCGTCCGCAATGAAAAGCGCATGCTGCAGGAAGCTGTCGACGCACTCTTCGACAACGGCCGCCGTGGCCGTGTGCTGCGCGGCGCCAACAATCGTCCCCTCAAGTCACTGTCGGACACGCTCAAGGGCAAGCAGGGCCGCTTCCGCCAGAACCTGCTGGGCAAGCGCGTCGACTACTCCGGCCGTTCGGTCATCGTTGTCGGCCCGGAGCTGAAGCTGCACCAGTGCGGCCTGCCGAAGAAGATGGCGCTCGAACTCTTCAAGCCCTTCATCTATCATCGCCTGGAGCAAACCGGACACTGCACGACCATCAAGCAGGCCAAAGAGATGGTTGAAATGCAGGAACCGATCGTCTGGGACATTCTGGAAGAGGTCATCAAGGATCACCCGGTCCTGCTGAACCGCGCGCCGACGCTCCATCGCCTCGGCATCCAGGCGTTTGAGCCCGTGCTCGTCGAAGGCAAGGCGATCAAGATTCACCCGCTCGTCTGCACCGCCTTCAACGCGGACTTCGACGGCGACCAGATGGCCGTGCACATCCCGCTCTCGCCCGAGGCGCAGATCGAGGCTTCCGTCCTGATGCTCGCTTCGCACAACATTCTTTCGCCGGCGTCCGGTCAGCCCATCACGGTGCCCACGCAGGACCTCGTCCTCGGCCTCTACTACCTAACGAAAGCGAAGGTCAACGCCAAGGGCGAAGGCCGCGTCTTCGCCAATATTGAAGAGGTCTTCATGGCGCTCGAGGCCAAGCAGGTCGAGACGCTCTCGCCGATCCGCCTGCGCTACACCGGCATGGTGCTCGACATGACGACGGCCTACGACGACCAGGACCTGACCCACACCGAGGCGGTCGAGTACAAGAACCAGTTCATCTCAACCACGGTCGGCCGGGCCATCCTGAACGACGCGCTGCCCGAAGCCATGCCCTACGTCAACGGCCTGCTCAAGAAGAAGGGCATCGGTCAGCTCATCAACTACTGTTACCTCAACCTCGGCCTCGAAGTTACCGTCAAGGCGCTCGACAAGGTTAAGGAGCTCGGCTTCACCTATGCGACGCGCTCCGGCCTCTCGGTCGGGCTCGACGACATGGTCATCCCCGCCTCCAAATACACCGTCGTGGGCGATGCTGAAAAGCAGGTCCTCGCGATGCAGCAGCAGTATCTCGACGGTGCCATCACCAACGGCGAGCGCTCCAACAAGGTCATCCAGATGTGGTCCGCCGTCACCGAGCGGGTCGCCGATGAGATGTTCAACAACATGAAGCAGGCCGACAAGGACGGCGCCATGAACCCGATCTACATCATGGCCGACTCCGGTGCGCGTGGTTCGAAGCAGCAGATCCGCCAGCTGTCCGGTATGCGCGGCCTGATGGCTAAGCCCTCCGGCGAAATCATCGAAACGCCCATCACGGCCAACTTCCGTGAAGGCCTGACCGTTCTGCAGTACTTCATCTCCACGCACGGCGCCCGCAAGGGTCTCGCCGACACGGCGCTGAAGACCGCCGACTCCGGATACCTCACCCGCCGGCTCGTCGACGTTGCGCAGGATGTCATCATCTCGCATAACGACTGCGGCACCGTCGAAGGCATCTACGTCACGCCCATCATCGAAGCCGGCGAGACCATCGAGCCGCTCCGCGACCGCATCATCGGCCGCGTCTCACTCGAGAAGCTCAAGGACTTCGAGGGCAAGACCATCGTTGAAGTCAATCAGGAGATCGACGAGGACCTCGCGTCGGCTATCCAGGCCGCCGGCATCGAAAAGGTCAAGATCCGCTCCGTGCTCACCTGCGAGTCCAAGCGCGGCGTCTGCATCCTCTGCTACGGCCGTAACCTCGGCTCCGGCAAGATGGTCGAGATGGGCGAAGCCGTAGGCGTCATCGCGGCGCAGTCAATCGGCGAGCCCGGCACCCAGCTCACCATGCGTACCTTCCACATCGGCGGCACGGCCAGCCGCGTCCACGACGCCTCGCACCTCGAGGCCAAGAACGCCGGCACCGTCCGCTTCATCAACCTCGTCACCGTCCGTGCCAAGGCCGGCGGACTCGTTGCCTTCAACCGCAACGGCTCCATCGCGATCATCGACGACAAGGGCCGCGAGAAGGAGCGTTACGCCATCGTCTACGGCGCCAAGCTCCGCGTGGAAGAAGGCACCAAGGTCGCGCAGGGCGACGTCATCGGCGAGTGGGATCCATACACCTTCTCGCTCCTCACCGAGATCGCCGGCACCGTCCAGTTCAAGGACCTGCAGGAAGGCGTCACGCTCAACGAGGAAGTCGATGAAGTCACCGGCCTCTCGCGCATGGTCGTTGCCGATACCGCCGACGAAAAGCGTCAGCCGCAGATCGTCATCAAGGCTACGTCCGGCAACAAGCGCTACCTGATGCCGAGCCGTGCCAACCTCATGGTGCAGGATGGCGACGAGGTCTTCCCCGGCGACATCCTCGCCAAGATCCCGCGCGAAACCACCCGCACCAAGGACATTACCGGCGGTCTGCCGCGCGTCGTCGAGTTGTTCGAAGCGCGCAAGCCGCGCGACCCCGCGATCATCTCGAAGATCGACGGCGTCGTCCGCTTCGGTGATGTCAGCAAGGGTCAACGGAAGGTCTACGTCACCGGAGACAACGGGCAGGAAGAGGAGTACAGCGTTCCGCGCGGTGTCTACGTCAACGTCCAGGAAGGCGAGCGTCTGCGCGCCGGTGATCCCCTGATCGACGGACCGCGCAGCCCGCACGATGTCCTCGAGGTGCTCGGCGAGCGTGCCGTGCAGATGTATCTCGTGAACGAAATCCAGGAGGTCTACCGCTTACAGGGTGTGACCATCTCGGACAAGCACATCGAGACCATCGTCCGGCAGATGCTCCGCTGGGTCAAGATCGAAGAGGTCGGCGACACCGGCTTCCTCGTCGACCAGCAGACGGACCGCTTCCGCTTCAACGCCGAAAACCAAAAGGTACTGATGGAGGGCGGACGTCCCGCCATCGGGCGCTCACTGCTCCTCGGCATCACGAAGGCGTCGCTCTCGACCGATAGCTTCATCTCGGCCGCCAGCTTCCAGGAGACCACCCGCGTGTTGACCGAAGCCAGCATCAACGGCTCCATCGACACGCTGCGCGGCCTCAAGGAAAACGTCATCGTAGGCCGCCTCATCCCTGCCGGTACCGGTATGGAGTACTACCGCAACGTCCAGCTCTCCCCAGAGCTCGAAGAAGCGGCAGCCCAGGTCCAGCAGGAAGTGACGGCAGCCATCGAAGCCGAAGAGCGCGAACTGGAGCAGATGCGTATGGAAGGCGAGCAGGAAGAACTGGCCGCCGAGTAGCCCTTCGGGTCGGCTTGCGCTACGCGTGAAAACAAACAACAACGGGCGAACTCGAAAGAGTTCGCCCGTTTTCGCTTGCAAACCAAATCAGCCCGGAATCCCCTAGATATATGAAGGTTTTCAGCTCAATTTGCGTTCAGCCATTCCGAAGACATCTCCGCAGCAATAGATCGTGGCGAAGAGGTAGAGATCGAGCGCCCCGGTAAGTCTGGCCTTCACTTGGTAATTCGTTCCGCTGAGACCCCCGTGCCAAAAAGAGGAAGCCGTATCCTGGGTGCCTCGGCGGGACAGATGCGTGTTCCAACCGAGCGGGAGTGGGCTGAGATGGATCGAGAAATTTCAGCGCCAGATGCTGGATGAGCCTTTCATAACGACGGGCGAGATTTGAGAGCGCTTCTGGACGCCCATGTCATCATCTGGGCCCTCTTCCAACCGCACCTTCTATCGGGCCGCGTCAGAGCGCTGCTGGAAGATAGCAGCAACGATCTCCTCCTAAGCATGCTTCCTTAGCGGCAGCAATCTCGGCACCATCCCATGATGAGACTATCCCCAACAGAATGAATACTTTAAAGCCCGCACCCGAGCAGAATCAGGACTTTACCCGCAAGGTCCAGACCTAAGTCGATTCGGTTGAAGACTTTCGGACCAAATAGCGGGGGAAACCCGTAACTATGAGCGAACAAGGGCATTGTTGCTCCACAGCGCCGGCCCCGACTCCGCTAAAATAGTAGAAGAAAGAAGGCTGCTTTCGAGTTGGTTACCTGCGATGAACCTCGAGCGGGATTCCTTTCGCCGGACGCAAGCTGATCGCGGCTGAGATGGCCGGGACCAGAGGCGATCCTGGCGGCGCGGCCAGCCGCCAATCCTGCGCGATCACCGCCAGCACGAGCGTGCCTTCCATCCACGCGAGCCCTTCCGCAATGCATTGGCGGCTACCGCCGGCAAAAGGGTAGTAGGCATAGCGGGGGCGCGTTAGTTTGGCTTCCAGCGTGTGGCGAGCGGGATCGAAGCGGTCGGGGTTGGGCCAGTAGCGGGGATCGCGGTGCGCGGCAAACTGCGGCGCGATGAGCGTAGAGCCGGCGGCAATCTTGTAGCCCGCAATTTCATAGGGGATGGCGCAGGTGCGGGCCGTGACCCAGACGGGCGGATAGAGCCGCATGGTCTCGGCGAAGACCTGGGTCGCGTAGGGCAGGCGTGGGTAATCGGCGGCGGTGGGGGAGCGGCTGCCGAGGACGGTGACGGCTTCTTCGTGCAGCCGCTGCTGGACCTCCGGATAGTGCGCGAGCAGGTGGACGGCAAACGAGAGCGCGTTGGCGGTGGTCTCGTGGCCGGCGAGGATGACGGTGATGCACTCGTCGTGCAACTGCTGGTCGGACATGGTATTCGAGCCCGCTTCGCCTTCGCTGTCGGTGGCATTGAGCAGCATGGAGAGCAGGTCGCCGCGATCGGTGGGGTCGGCGCGGCGCTCGGCGATCATGGCGTAGATGAGCTGGTCGAGATGCGCTTTGCCGGCGTTGAGGCGGCGCATGGCGGGGATCGGCAGCCGCTGGATCTGCTGCGAAAAGGGCAGGAAAGCAAGCGGCAGGAAGCTCATAAAGGAGTCTACCGCGAGCGCGATGGGACCGATGTCGTCCGGCTCTCCCGCGGCGCCGAAGCGGTCCAGGTCAAACAGGCATTTGGCGACGATGCGCAGCGCGAGCTCGAGCATTTGCGGATGCAGATCAAGCGTCGCTCCCGACTGCCACGAGCCGGTCATTGCCACGGTCTTTGCCGCGATGACCTCAGCATAACCGGCAATACGTTCCCTCAGGAAGGCCGGTTGCGCAAGCCTGCGCTGGCGCATGTGCAGGGGCTCTTCGCTGGTAAGCAGGCCATGGCCAAGCACGTCGCGGCTGCGCTCCATGACGAAGCCGCGATGGTGATTTGGCGCGTCCTTCAGGAAGAGGTCGGCAACCAGATCGGGGTGGTTGAGCTGGTAAAAGTGCCGGTTGAAGATGCGGTCGTGCACCAGATCGCCGTAGTCGCGGGCCTTGTCGAGCGTTGTTTCGGCGGCGTTGCGGCGGAAGAGATCGCCGCTAAGCAGGCGCGGTAGAAAGTCCGGTCCAGCCGGGTAGCGCGGGTCTGGGGAAGGTCGAACGTCTGGCTTTGAAGGCATTGGTGCGATTGTACTTTGCAGTCATCTAGGTGCTTTAGCGGTACGAAAATCACCCCACTCATCGCGAGCGATGAATGGGGCATCCACGGAAATCAGCCCTTGCTTTTCGGCGGAAAGCCATTCAGCATATGGTCGATTTCCTTGTTCAGCTTCTTCGTGTTCTTATCTGAATTGTTGCTCAGGCTGTCGGTCGTGCGACCGCGCCAGACCAGCTGATGCGTGTTGTTATCGTACATATCGATCAGCAGTGTCCCGACCGGGATCGTCTGCTCCGTCGTGGTGGTCTGGCCACCCCAGCCTCCGCCCCAGCCACCCCACCCGCGCCAGCCGTAGCCACCGCCGCCGAGCCCGTCGTAGAAGGTGTTGTACTCCTTCTGGTCGTGGACGCCCGCGAACGCGGTAATGTTGATATCGCCGCCTGAGGGGACCATCTGCATGCCGGCCTTCTGCAGGTCGGCGGTCATCTCAGTCTTGATCCGCTCGTCGTCCAGCGGGTTGGAGGAGTCTACTTTGTAAAACGAGAAGGTCTTGTAGCTGCGGAAGTTGGCATTGTGGTCATAGTCCGTCGAGCTTGCGGCGTTCAGTGGTAGGGTGGCCGCGGCGGCGAACGCAAGGGCGAGACTGGTGCTGCGAATCTGCTTGAGGCTGAACATGGCTGGAACTCCTGGGTAAATGTATGGACCTGAATGCCAATCGCATCGGTCATTCACTATCCCCAGTTAGACGCAGGAATGAGCGTACGCGGCTAGTTTGCGCCGGCTCGCCCACCAAGGCGCGGCAAACGTGAAGCGTTGCGGGATTTCGAGGTACTCTGGAAGGATGGCAAACCGGTATGGCGAAGCGGCGTTGATGGCAGTGCGGATGGAGACCTATGGCAAGGCGTTGACCCCTGCGGAGCGTTGGGAGGATGCGGTCCGGAAGCTCTACCCGACGACGCCGATCGGGCAGAAGAAGAGCGCGCCGCGCGCGGCCTTTGTGGGGCTTTGCGAGGCCGGGTTGGTGAAGGGAATCGCCGCGGGCCCGAGCCCGATGTCTTCAAGCGAAAGCCGCAGCAAGGGTTTCGCGCTGCAGGCGGTGACGCTGCTGAAGGCCGGGTCGCATACCACCGTTTCGCAGCTCTGGAGTGGCGTAACCGATGGGCTCGAGGTCCAGTATGGGGCGCAGATGGATGTGGTGCTGGCGCTCTGGAAGAATGGCTTGATTGTGTAAGGGTGGTGCTGAAACCACTCATCGCAAGTGCGAGATTAATGGGCCAAGGAACTGTGTGACGATTCCCGACACGTAGTTCTCGGCGAGCCACAGGTCCCTCCGTAAGGGGCAGTTGTATTTTGTTGTCATCCCGTAGCGATCTGCGGTTCGATGATCGCTGTACTACACCCAAAGCGAAAAGCTCTAGGGAACTTCTGCTTAAGTCTCCGGGTGGAAGCGTGGGACTTTAGTCCCACGAGTAAGTTGATCGCCATGCATGGGCTTTAGCCTCGGCGCTGTTTACGGAGTACAAAGGAACGGAGTAATCACATCCTCCCTACATGGCTTGTAACCCCACGAAGGTGGATGGAGCAGCGAGCTTTGACCTGGAACATACCATCCGCCGCGCTATCGAGCCTCAGGCGGCGCGTAGTGTTCGGCGAGCTCCTCCGGGGTGATCTCAATACCGGAGCTCGACCGGACCAGGTCGACGATGTCCTGGTCGGACTTATCCTGGCTGCGAAGCTGCTCAACTTCATCCGAGATCATCCCGACGAAGGCCCCGAGAGGAACAGCTCGGGCCCCTGGCCGGTGGCGGCACGGAGAGCTTGCTGGGCCTTCAGAGCCTGGTCGAGAGGGTACATGCGCATGGGTCGCTTCTGATCTGCAGGTAGTCGAAAGCATAGCTTACCTAACTTAAATATGCGTCCGCAGAAAAAACCCATCCGCTATGAGGAGGATGGTCTTTATAAAATTGGAGCACCGAATGGGATTTGAACCCATGAATACTGGTTTTGCAGACCAGCGCGTTAGCCACTTCGCCATCGGTGCTTATACAAGCCTGTTCAAAGTCTACTACTTCGGCTGCGCGGTGGTGCGCAGGTAGGGCTTGACCGTCTTGTAGCCGGGAAAGATCTTGTCGGCATCCTCGTTCGAGACCGCGGACGTGATAATGACCTCGCCGCCCTGCTTCCAGTTCGCCGGCGTCGCGACTTTGTGCGCAGCGGTAAGCTGCATGGAATCGAGCACGCGGACGATCTCGTCGAAGTTGCGCCCGGTCGTCATCGGGTAGGCCATGGTGAGCTTGATGCGCTTGTCCGGGCCGATGACGAAGACCGTGCGAACCGGCGCGTTGTTGGCCGGCGTACGCCCTTCGCTGGTCTCGCCCGCGTCGGCGGCAAGCATGTCGTAGAGCTTCGCGATCTTGAGCTCGGGGTCGCCAATCATCGGGAACCCAACCTTCGTCCCGCCGACGTCTTCAATATCCTGAGCCCACTTCTGGTGGTTGGCGACCGGGTCGACCGACAGCCCGATGACCTTCGCGTTGCGCGCCGCAAACTGCTGCTGCAGGTTCGCGACCGCGCCGAGCTCGGTCGTGCAGACCGGCGTAAAGTCCTTCGGATGAGAGAAAAGTACGGCCCACTGGTCGCCGATCCAGTCATGAAAATGGATCGTACCCTGCGTGGTTTCGGCGGTAAAGTCCGGTGCGAGATCGTTGATGCGAAGTGACATGTAGTGCTGCCTCCGGTGAATCGGATGTGCCGGCCTGAGGGTGGTCGCAAGTGAAAACCCACCCCGCGTCGGTCTTGGGTGGGTTGAGGGTTAGTCGCTTGCTTTCGACCTGGCTCAGTTACGCACCCGCTCCTGTGCAACGGCAACAGCAGAGCGGGTTGGAGGTGGTCGTATTCATGTCGGCAACCGGGATAGCTCAAGATCGTACCGCGGCTCGCCTGGGTTCGATTTCGGCTAGCATGGTGGAGCGGGTTTGCCCTCACTGCGGTTCTCAAACTGTCTCACCTGGGGAGTAGTCATGTCAAGAACCGAGCTGGAATATGTGCTCGTCGATGTCTTCGCCGAGCGCGCGCTCGAAGGCAATATGCTCGCCATCTTTACCGACGCGCGCGGCCTCACAACCGAGCAGATGCAGGCGCTCGCACGCGAGACCAACCTCGCCGAGACGACCTTCATCCTGCCCCAGGACCCCGTCACCGAGGCCCGCGACGGCGTGCGTGTGCGCATCTTCTCGACCGAGGAGGAGTTCCCTTTCGCCGGACATCCGACGCTGGGCACGGCCGCCTGGCTGCACCTGCATCACCCCACGCTCCAGGGTGCGGAGACCATCACGCTGCAGCTCAACGCAGGGCCGATCCCGGTACGCTTTGCGAAAGGTGACGGCGCTGGCGTCTACGGCACCATGCGGCAGAACAACCCCATCTTCGGTGCCGTCTACGACGCAGCGGAGATCGCGGCCGTCCTCGGTCTTGCCGCAGACGACATCGACGCCACCTGCCCCATCCAGATCGTATCCACCGGCATCTCGTTCTGCGTGGTACCGCTCAAGTCGATGGAGGCGCTGGGCCGGTTGGAGATCCCCCAGGCCGCCGCCCAGCGCTGGCTGAACGCCCACGGAGCCAAGTTCTTCTACTGCATCGTGCGCACCGGCGCAACCATCTTTCGCGCGCGCATGCAGTTCTACCACGGCGAGGACCCAGCGACGGGCGCAGCCGCAGGCTGTGCCGCAAGCTGGATGGTCCGCCACGGCTGGCTGGCCAGCGGGCAAGCCGGCGTCATTGAGCAGGGCCTGGAAATCCGACGGCCTTCGCGCATCACCGTAATGGCAACTGAAACCGCCAGCAAGATTCATGACGTGTTCGTAAGTGGGCGCACCATTCCCGTTGCAGTGGGACGCTTTTTCCTGCCCTGACAAGGGCGTTTCCCACAAGGAATTGTCACGAAACTGCAACAAAGACGCGGGGTTGAGAAAAACGGTGGACGCGCAAGTCACAAAGGACACACGCTTCGCCTGATTTTCGCCAGTTGCCAAGCTGGGTTCCCCCTCGTAATGTTGGGAAGCGTTGAGGGATTGCGAAGGCCAAACCGGCATGCTGAGGAGGCGCAGCAAAGCCCTCGAACCAACACTTTGACTTGATTTTCCAACAATCTGACTGAGAGCAAGCCACTTGCTGCCATGCAGCCGTGAGCCCTCCTGCGCGTCATGTTCTCTCTGCCTGCTTGTTTCCGGAGCTGCCAGGGTGCGGAATCCGTGCGTCTGAAAACGCCGGAGCCCAAGCCCTGAAGCTGTGAAAAAGCGGGTGCGGGAACCCCTGCGCCTGAGGCCACTCATAACGCCTGACAGCGTGGTTGTTCATCCCCAACTCGGGGCTCGCGGCGTCGCGTCCAGACGCCCGCAAAGTCCCAAATGGCTCTGCGACCGGACCCTCGGCGCAGTCGCCCGACCACGCCTTACCGTTTGCTGCCAGTGCTGCTGTTCAGTTCAACAACAAGAGAGCGAGATAACAAAACCATGCGTCCCAAAAAAGTGATCCTCTGCGTCGACGACAACGAACAGACCCTGTCGGTCCGAACCTTTCTGCTCGAGACCCGCGGCTACCGCGTGCTGAACGCCGGGACTGCGGCCGCCGCGCTCGAGATCCTGGACCGCACGCCGCAGGGCACGCTCGACCTGCTGATCGCGGACCTGCTGCTGCCCGGCATGGACGGCAACGAGCTCGTACGGCGCGCCAAGCAGGTGCATCCCGCGCTGCCGACGCTCATCGTAAGCGGCACGGTAGCGGTTGCGGACCGGGCGCTGGCCGCGGATGCGTTCCTGCCCAAGGGCGCAGGCTCGCCGGTGGAGCTACTCGAAAAGATCAAGGTGCTGGTCGCACGCAAGCGCGGACCAAAGAAGCACATTCCTGCACCCATGCAGCCACAGGCCGTGCCCGCCCGCGCGCACGTGGAAGAGCCTCTGCACCGCAAGGCAAGCTAGCCCCATTTACCTCGAGGTGTAGCTGCTGTTCTTTGTTTTCGCCGTCATCCTGAGCGAAGCGAAGGAACCCCGCATTGTCGCTGCGGCTACACTTCAAGGTAAATAGGTCTAGAGACTCACCACGGATAAGACGGATCAGAAACGGATAAAGCTCTTTTTGAAGCAAGCAGGGATGCTTCCTTTATGCTTCAAATAATTACTGTTTTTATCCGTTCTTTACCCTTCTTGTCCGTGGTGGGCTCTACTTCAGATCCCGCCAGTTATCACCCAGGCCCACGTCAGCGACGATCGGAATCGAAAACTCGGCCACGTTTTCCATCTTCTGCTTGACCAGCGCCTGCATCTCGTCAACCTCTTCCGGCACCACATCAAACAGCAGTTCGTCGTGGACCTGCAGGGTCATCCTGGAGCGCAGTTTGCGCGCAACAATCTCGCGATCGAGCGCGATCATTGCCAGCTTGATCAGGTCCGCCGCGGTGCCCTGGAGGGGCGTGTTGACCGCCGTACGCTCCGCAAAGCCGCGCATATTCGGGTTGCGCGATTGGATGTCCGGAATAGGGCGCACGCGCCCAAAGTAAGTGCGGACGGCCTGCTCGCGACGCACGCTTTCAAGCGTCTCGTCGATGAATCGCTTGATGCCCGCATAGCGCTCATAGTAGGTCTCGATATACGTCTTCGCAACCTTCTGATCGATGCCAAGCTGCACCGCCAGACCGAACGGACTGATCCCATAGACGATGCCAAAGTTGACCGCCTTGGCCCGCGCCCGCGTCTCCTTGTCGAGTTCTTCGATCGCAATTCCAAACACTTCGCTCGCTGTCAAAGTATGGATATCGATGCCAGTCCGATAAGCTTTCAGCAGCAGCGGATCCTGGGAAAAATGCGCCATCAGACGCAGCTCAATCTGAGAATAATCAGCAGACATCAACAGATTGCCCGGCGCAGCGATGAAGGCGGTCCGGATCTCGCGGCCGATCGCCGTGCGCGTCGGAATATTCTGCAGATTCGGGTTGGTGGACGAGAGCCGCCCGGTCGCGGTGCCGACCTGGTTGAACGTCGTGTGGATCCGGCCTTCGGCATCGGCCAGCGAAGGCAGCTGATCGAGGTAAGTCGACTTGAGCTTCTGCAACTGGCGATGCTCGATCACAAGCGCCGCGATCGGGTGCTTCTCAGCCAGCTCTTCAAGCACATCCTGCGCGGTCGAGACCACCTTGCCCTTGCCGTACTTCATCGGCTTGGGCAGGTCCATGCGATTGAAGAGCACGTCGCCAAGCTGCTTGGGCGAGTTGATGTTGAAGCGATGCCCGGAGTCCGCGTAGATCCTTTCCGCAAGCGTGTCGATGTCGACCGTAAGCCGCGCGCCCATGTCGCGCAGTACGACGGGATCGATGCGCACGCCCGCCTGCTCCATGCGTAGCAGCACCGGCACCAGCGGTAGGTCGATCGTGTTGTAGACCTCGCGCAGCGTGTTGTCTTCCACTGCCTTTTCGGAGGTCGGCACCGGCCCGAAGAGCATCTCGGTGGTGATCGCACCGCCCAGCGTGGGCTCATCTTTCGGGATCACATGCTCGACCGGAGCCTCGACCAGCTGCGCGCTCAGGGCCTCCGCCAGCCTTACGATCGCTGCCGCGGCCTCAGCCAGGCGCGCGGGATCGTTCGGGTTCAGCTTGGTGAGCTGGTGCTTCAGCGCCAGGCTCGTCGTACGTGCGGAGATGTCCGGCAGCGTGTGCGATGCGTGCGTCGGGTTGACCAGATAGCTCAGCAGCATCACGTCATCGCGCACGCCGGCCAGCGTAAGGTCATGCGGGGCGAACGCGCGCAGAATAGCTTTCAGGTCGTGCACATCCTTCGGCAGCGACGCATCGAGCATCGCTTCCTTCAGCCCCGGCGTGTCCAGGCCGACCTCAATCGCGCGGTCGGGAGAGACGCTGAGACCGATGCGGCACGCAGCATCCTGCACTGGCTCGGGCGCGCGTTCGAGTTCGGCCGGCGCACCGAAGAGGCTCATGTTTTCCTGCGGCGGCGGCTCGGGTTCGTCGCCTTCACCGGGCTCAGCCGCCGTCTCTTCCGCAATGGCACGCGCATCCTCAAACAACGCCACCGCAAGACCCCGAACGCGTCCATTCTCCACCGTGCGCGCCTCGGCCACCAGCTCCGCCAGGTCGTTCTCGGTTCCCCTCACGACGTACTCCGTGGGGCGGTTGTCGACGTCCGGCGCAAGCTCTTTCAGCAGCGTCGTAAACTCGAGCTCAGAGAACAAAGTTCGGCACGCAGCGTTGTCCACGGGCTGCGTCCGCATGGCTTCGATCGAATATTCGATGGGTACCGAAGTATGGATCGTGACCAGCTCTTTCGACAGCAGAATGTTCTCGCGGTTGTTCTGCAGCGACTCGCGATAGGTCTTTTTCTTCACCTCATCCGCGCGGTCGAGCGCCGCTTCCACCGTGCCGAACTGCTGAATCAACTCGACCGAACCCTTGTCGCCGATCCCCGGCGCGCCCGGAATGTTATCGATCGAATCTCCACGCAGCGCCATCACATCGATCACCCGTTCCGGCGGCACACCGAGCGCTTTCTCAACACCCTCCGCGTCCAGGATGAGGTTGTCCTTCATCGGGTTCAGGATTGAAACATCCGCGTTCACCAGCTGCATCATGTCCTTGTCGGACGAGACCACATACACTTTGTGCCCCAAAGCGGCCAGCTTGCAGCTCAACGTGCCGATCACGTCGTCGGCCTCAAAACCCTCGTAGTAGAGGATCGGGATCCGGAACGCCTCAAGCGCGCGCCGGATGTAGGGCTGCTGCTGGATCAGGTCGGGCGGCGTCTCGGCGCGGTTGGCCTTGTAGCCGCCGTACTCGATCGTCTCAAAGGCCTGGGTCTTGATGTTGAACTTCTGCACGTCTTTCATCTGCGCGGCCATCTCGTTGCGGTGTACAGGCGCGCCGACGTCGTAGATCGCGGCCAGATACTGCGGCTGAAAGTCCTTGCGCAGCTTGTTGATCATGTTTACGAACACGTACGTCGCGGCGGTCGGAATACCGGTCCGCGTCGACATCGGCCGCGAGCGCTGCATCGCGTGATACGCGCGAAAGATGAACGCCATGGAATCGAGCAGGTAGATCGGGGGCTTGGTGCCGGAGGAAGCCATAGACCTATGATGCTACTCGCCTTGAACCAGACCCGTTTACCAGCAGATGTTGTTGCCGCTCTTCGCTTCTCGCCGTCCTCCTGAGCGTAGCGAAGGACCCCGCATCGTCGCTGCGACTACACCCCCAAGGTAAACGGGTCTATGAAACCTCTGAGTAAGTACTTGGGTGGAAGCGTGGGGACTTTAGTCCCACGAGTAAGTCGATCGCAATGAATGGCCTTTAGCCCTGGCGCTATCTACGGAGGATGACGAACGCACTCATCAGAGGCTCCCTAGAGGAGCAGCATGCAGTCGCCGTAGCTGAAAAAACGGTAGCGCTGCTCGACCGCGTGCGCGTAAGCGGCGAGGGTATGCTCGCGGCTGCCCAGCAACGCGCTCACCAGCATCAGCAGCGTCGATTGCGGCAGGTGAAAGTTGGTCAGCAGCCCGGAGACGACGCGGAACTCGTGCCCGGGCTTTAGGAAGATAGAGGTCGTGCCGGAGTGCGCGTCCAGGTTGCCGATGACGGCGCAGTGCTCGAGCGTGCGCGTGGTCGTGGTGCCTGCGGCGATGATGCGGCGACCATCCTGCAGAGCCCCACAAAGCGCCATGGCAGTGGCAGCAGGCAGCGTGTAGTGCTCGGAGTGTAGCTGAATGTCTTCGAGCCGTTCCGCGCGCACCGGCTGGAAGGTCCCCAGGCCGACGTGCAGCGTGATGCGTTCGATCTGAACGCCAGCCTGCGCCAGCTCCGCCAGGATCTCCGGCGTGAAGTGGAGGCCCGCGGTCGGCGCGGCGGCCGAGCCCGGCTGGCCCGCATACACGGTCTGGTAGCGGCTCTTGTCGGCGCCGTTATCGTCACGATGAATGTACGGCGGCAACGGCATATGGCCGATACGATCCAGCTTGGCCAGAAACTCCGGGTCCGGTGTGAAGCGCAACGTGCGCTCGCCATACTCTCCCGCGGCCAGCACCTCAGCCTGCAGCACAGTCACCCCCGCCGCATCGGCGAAGCGGAGCGTCTCCCCAGGCTGCACCTTGCGCCCCGGACGCACCAGCGCTGACCACACGTCGGGCCTTAGCTGCTGCGTCAGCAACACTTCGATTCGGCCCGTCGGCGCGGGCGAGTTGTGCTGCGTGCGGGCACCCGCGCGCGTCGCGTGTAGCCGAGCGGGAATTACACGCGAGTCATTCAGGATCAGCAAATCGCCGGCGCGCAGCAGGCGAGGAAGGGAAGCAAAACGATCGTCGCGCCACGCACCCGTCGCGCGGTCCACGCAGAGCATGCGGCTGCTCCCGCGCACCTCCGGCGGCGTCTGTGCGATGAGCTCTTCGGGCAGCGCGAAATCGAAATCGCTTACCAGTTCACCGTTGGCCAAGCGCGCCCTCCGCAAGGAGGACGCTTGCATCGAGCGCCCTCTGGATCGACTCTTCCTCGGCTTCGACCTGCGCGGGCCAGCTCACGACGACGCGCGAGAACGGCTTGGGGATCATGAATCCATCCCACGTCTTGAGCACCCAGGCACGCTGCGGCAGCACGTAAAAGCTCCCAACCCACGGCGCGCGCACAAGCCGTGCCAGCTGCGCCGTGCCCGGCTTGGCTACCATGGCCGGACCGCGCGGACCATCGGCGGTGACGGCGCAGCGACGGCCTTCCGCGTGCGCATCCGCCATGCGCCGTAGCCCCGTCGCGCCACCGCGCGAGCTCGAACCGCGTACGGCCACAAATCCAAGGTGCTCCACCGTCCGCGCGATCAGCTCGCCATCGAAGCTGCGCGAGATCAGAATCGCGATGCCCAGCCCGCGAAACCGGTAAGCGCAGGCCAGCAGCGAGCGATGCCAGAACGCGTACACGCCGGGGCCGGCAAGCAGGTCCCCGCGCACCGCACCGGGCGC
>CAXUDC010000075.1:0-15539 GCA_964249685.1 uncultured Acidobacteriaceae bacterium | reverse complement strand
GCCAACTCCTGCAGCACCGCTTCAAAGAGCACGTAGGAGTTGTCGTCGGCCGGGGTTGCGCAGGCCTCGATCGTGACTTCCAGCCCCTGCCGGAAGTTCTGCCATGAGCTCTGTAGCTGTGCGCTCTGCAGCTGTGCGCTCGTGCCGGCCCGCCGCACCACCGGGCGTACGGTCATCCTGTCCAGACCCCGAATCTGCTGCTGGGCAGCCTCCGCGTTCACTCCGGTCGACAGGCTGTAGAGCGAGAGGATCTTTTTAAGCGCGAGCAGCGAGCGCGGATGATTCGACAGCGACAACGAGGTCAGGGTCAGGTTCGAGATCAGCGCCCAGCGGCTCGGCCCGCCCACCGGCGGGTAGCCGGGCGGCGTCGGCTTGCCCAGTAAGCTGATCTGCGCGACCGGAGCCGGCGTTTCCATCTGCAGCGCCGCGTCGGCCGGCAGCTGCTGCGCGAGCCCGCGATTGGTGCACAGCAGTTGGGCAAACACCACATCCGCGGCCGGCAAGCCGGGCTGGAACGCGAGATCGACAAACGACATCATCACATCCGTGCCGCTGATGTTGAGCCGCTCGGCGTCCTCGCGGCGCGCGTACCAGAACACCTCCCCGGGGCCCGCGCTGCCGGACGCGCTGTAAAACGGCTGGATCGTCCGGCTCCGGTCCACCGAGTAGGAGCTCAGCGTGACCGACTGCACCTGGTGGATCTCGGTCGTGCTGTCTCGCCGCGCGTCCGGCACCACGCGGTACTCGGTCTTCGTCTGGTCGATCCGTATCGGCTCACTCAGCCGCGCAAACAGGTTCACCACGGGCGTGCAACCCAGCAGAAACGTCTCCGGACGGACCGGCAGCGCGGCCGCCGGAGCCGTGTCGAAACAAAACAGCAGCTCCAGGCTCTCGCCCGCGGGCCTGGCGCTCAGACCGGCCAGGTCGAAAAACAGGAACTTCTCCGGGATCCAGAAGTATTCCTGCAGAAGCCGGTATGCGGCGTGGCCCAGCGGCGAGCCTGGAATCACCTCCTGCTCGGGCGCAAAGCCGACCCGCGCGATGTTCTCCCTGCCTAGCCCTGCCGCCGTCTGCGTCTCGGCGTTCCACAGGTAAACCCCGATGCAATGACCGAAGATCAGGTCGTAGAGACGGCTGGTGAGAAAGCGTGCTCCCGAGAGATGAAAACGCAGCGTCTCCGGGTGGATGTCCTTCCACTCGGCACCGCGGGGCTCGAGCTTCAGCCGCAGCAGGCTCTGCACCGGCACCCGGCCGAGAAACGCGTACTCGCTGCCGGGATTGGCAACGAACCCCGCTTCCGTTACCTCGAGCGGCCACAGCGTCGTCTCGTACGCTGTCCGAAAACGGCAGACGACATCGTTGGCCGCGCGCGCGAACAGCGACGTGCCCGAAGCTACCTGGTACCCCGAACTCAGTTTGCCCTGCTTCGGGTCCGGCACGATGCGGGCGATGGTCGCCGGTGGAATGGGATTCATCAGGTTGGGGTAGAGCAGGCCGAGCAGAGCGGTCGTAAACTCCGGAAAATCGCCGTCAATCCGCCGTTGGATCCGGGAAGTCAGGTAGGCAAAGCTCTCGAGCAGGCGCTCGACGTGGGGGTCGGACGAGCCATCACGTGAGAGCTCCAGCCGCTCCGCCACCTTGGGATACTTGCGCGCAAAGCTCTGGCCCGCCGACCGCAGGTAGTCCATCTCGGTGCGAAACGCGGTCAGCGCGGGATCATCCAATCAGCTCGCCTCCCCCCAGGCCGGGTTGCCGCAGCTTTCGCTCCGGCGGCGAGATCAGCTCGAAGTCGCCATCGCGTTCTCGTTGCGCGACCGCAAAGCGCAACGGCTCCACGCGCGGGCCGATCGCGATCGATCCGCTGACGACCCCGACCGCGCGCCCGCCGAACTCGGCTGAAGGCTCGAAGTTGACCGTGGGCGAGAGCAGACGCGGCTCGAACGCGACGATCGCCCGGCGCACGCTTTCGGCGAGCGTCTGCCGGTCGAACGACCCCGCGGCATACAAGTGACCGAAGTCCGGCAGGCCGTAATCGAGCACCGTCGGGTCTGCCGGCAGCGGGTGGCCCGCACGCGTGTTCAACAACAGGCCTACCTCGCGCAGGATGGACGCGTGTACCTGCGCCACGTCGTACAGCCGCAGGGACGAGTCTTCCGTGTGCCCGGGCGGATCCGCATAGGTCAGCCGGTCGAACAACGGGACCGGCTGCCCCTGCACCACGCGCGGATGAGCGCGGCGGCTCAGGCCGCCGCTCCCGGCTGCCGCTCGTCACGTTCATCGCGCGGCCGCATCCGCATCAGGACGCCGCGTTGGTCGCCAGGTTCCACGACGCGGCTCCAGTACCCGAGTCGCCCACCACGGCCGTCTGCAGCTTGTAGGCCCAGGCGATCGCCGTGTAGTTGAACGTGACGGTCTCCTGCGGCTTGCCGCCGCCGCCACCGCCAACCGAAACGGAAGACACGAGCGCGTTCGTCAGCGTGTAGACCATGTACGGGTTGATGGTGCCGTTTTCATTCTGACCGATCGTCAGCTTGACGGTAGCGATCGGCTTCGCCTGATTGCAGTAATCGATCAGGCTCGCCGTTGCCAGGTCGAGGTACTTCGTGATCGTAAAATCCTGGTGGTTCGGCTTGCCGGAGGTCCGCTTCTGGTTGCTCTGGTCGCCGGTAATCTGTTGCGCGACGCCGTGGCTGTAGGACAGAATCTCAATCTTTTGGGTGTAGCCGGTAATCGTGGATTCGCCGTTGATGGCGCCACAATCCAAAATCAGAATATCCATTGCACTCTCCTCAGGCTGCTACGGTCGACCATCGGCGCGCGCCCGCCCTGCAGCCGGCGCGCGCCCTGGGGCTATTTGGCGGGTGCGGGAAGCTCCGCGACCAGGCGCAACGACATGGTGAGCTCTTCCAGCTGGAAGTGCGGCTTCAGGTAAGCGACCGCCGTGTACGACCCCGGCTTGCCCGGGATGTCGAACACATCGATGCGCCCTTCGCGCAGCGGATACGCCGCCTTCACCGCCTGCGGCGCGTCGTCGTTCAGCAGGATTTTAGTCGCCAGCCACTGGTTCAGGTAGGTGGAGACATTTTCCTTCGTCATAAAGCTGCCGATCTTGTCGCGCATCATCACCTTGATGTAGTGCGCGAAGCGCGAGGTCGCGAGGATGTAGGGCAGGCGCGCCGACAACGCGGCGTTTGCGTTCGCCTCGTCCAGGTCGTAGGTCTTGGGTTTGTTGGTCGTCTGGCCGCCGAAGAATGCCGCCTTGTCGCTGCCCTTCTGGTGGCAAAGCGCGATGAAGCCGAGCTTGGTCAGCTCGTTTTCACGCCGGTCCGTGATGGCGATCTCCGTCGGGCAGGTGAAGGCCATGTCGCCATCATCGGCCTTGAAGGTGTACACGGGCAGATCCTCGACCAGGCCGCCGCCTTCCACGCCGCGGATCGCCGCGCACCACTGGTAGAGGGAGAACGCGTTGGTGATGCGCTGCGCCAGCGCGTAGGCGGCGTTGCCCCAGAGGAACTTCTCGGTCGTTCGGCCGGAGACATCCTCGGTGTAATCGAAGCCTTCGACGGCCGTGAAGTTCGCTCCGTAGGGATAGCGCATGAGCACATGCGGAAGGGACAGCGCCACGTAACGCGAATCCTCCGAGTCGCGGAACGACCGCCACTTGATCATCTCGGTCGAGTCGAACTGCTTGGCCAGATCGCGCGGCTTCGAAAGCTCGGAGAACGAGGTCATGTCGAATAGCTTCGGGTCCGCGGCGGAGAGGAAGGGCGCATGCGCGGCCGCGGCCACGTTCGAGATGCTCGTCAGCAAGGCCATGTCGCCGGGGGAGCGATCGAAGTAGAAGTCGCCCACCAGCACCGAAAAAGGATTGCCGCCGAACGTGCCGTACTCTTCCTCGTACACTTTCTTGAAGAGCACGCTTTGGTCGAAGTCGGAGGCCTTTTCGAAGTCGTCCGACAGCTCCTTCTTGGTGGCGTTGAGCAGGCGCAGCTTCAACATTTCGTTGGTTTCAGTGTTCTTCACCAGGTAGTGCAGCCCCAGCCAGGAGGCCTCGAGCTCCTGGAAGTTCCGATCGTGCAGGATCTGGTCCATCCTGTCCGAGATCATCTCGTCGATGGCCTTGATCTTCATCTCGACCGCGGCCAATGCGGTCGACTTCCCTACCGTCATGCCCTGGCTGACCTGGTCGGCAAAGGCCGCGATCAAGTTGACCGCGTGCATGTACTGGCTTTCGTCCTGCGTCATGCCGGCGTCTTTGACGATCTTCAGTGCGGCCGTGGTCGACGCCGCATCCAGCGCCATAGCCGCGACCGGCGGAGTCGCCGTGCCGCCCACCAGCGAATACGGGTTGGCCGGCGGCCGGGCCGAGGCCTGGCTCAGAACCTTGCTCTGGCTCATGATGAGCTGGTTCGACTTCATGCGCAGCGTCATCGCGGCCGTGTCGGCGGCGAACGCGTCCTGCATGGCCGCGCTGCTGTCACTGTCCGCCTTTGCCTTGGCGGTCGCGTTGGTGGAGTTCTTGAGCGAAGCCGCCGCTGCCGCCGCGCTCTGTGCCGCGAGGTCCTTCTCGCGCGCGGTCTTCTCCGCGGCCGCTGCCGCGGCATTGGCCTGCGCAATCTGGTACGCGGTCTGCGCGTCCGAGAAGGACTGCGCCGCTGCATCCGCGCGCGCCTGCAACAGCGTCAGTGCCTTGACATGGTCGGCGCGCGTCGCCGCATCCACCGCCGGGTCCTTCTGGTCTGCCGCGACCAGGTCCGTCGCCCCCTGCACCTGGCTATTCAGGTCGTCCAGATTCTTCTGGGCCGCCTGCTGGTTCAAGAAAGCGTCCTGGGTCGCTGCGTCGGCATCGGCAGGCGCAGTGACCGCCACCGGCGCGGGCAGCGCGTTCGCCAGCGCTCGCGCAGAGATCGCGTCTGAATGGGCTTTTCCGGCGTTGGTCTGCGCGGTGGTGACGGCCGCATCGGCAGTGGCCAGATCCGCCGCCGCAGTTGCCGGGTCGGCCTTCAGCTTGGTTTGGTTGGCCAGCGCGTCGGCCAGTTTGCTGTCGGCGTCCGCGGCCAGGCTTTCGGCCAGGTCCGCCGCCGCCAGCACCTCTTCGGCCGACGCAGAGGTGACCAGGGCCTGCGCGTCTTTCAGCCGCTGGGTGGACGCCGTCACCTGATCCGCATCGCCCTGCTGGGTCGCTGCGTCGGCGGCGCTATCGGTCGTTACCTGGGCCGCATCCGCGTCGCTGTCGCGCTTGGCTGCGGTCTCGGCGACCTGCGCGTCCTTCAGCTTCTGGTCCGCGGCTGTCTTTTTCTTGTTCAGATCATCCGTATTTGCCATGGTCAGTTTCCACCCGTCGTTGTCAGGTCAGTGGCCGAGGGCTCCTCGACATAGGCTCCTGCGAGCAGTTTCTGTTGCGTCTTGTCGCCGGCCAGGGCTAGCAGCGCGTCGTCCAGCTCGACATTGCCGTCCAGCTTCGCGGCCAGGTCCGTCAGCAGGTTGCGCAGCTGCAGCATCTGCTTGACGCCTTCGACCCGGGCCGCCAGCGCCGCCGGGTTAAAGTCGTCGAGCGACGTAAACTGGATCGGCTCGGCCACCGACGCTACCTTCACCGTGGGCGCGATGCTGGTAAACACCTCGTCGAAGTTGTCCCGGTCGATCTCGATGAACTTGCGGTCCTTCAGCTTTAGTGCAGGCGTGTTGCCGCCGGAAAGGTCCGCCACGACCCCCATGACCAGCGGCAGCTGCTTGGTTTCGATCGCGTTGCCGATCTGTACGTCGTAGGTGATCTGCACCCGGGGCGGCCGGTTGCGCCCGACCCATTGCTGTTTGCTCTCCGCCATGCCACTCTCCCTATGTTTGGTTATCCTGGTACTCGGTTATCCTGCTGCTCGGTTATCGTTCAGAATCCAACTGCGATGCGGTCAATCGATTCGCAACAGTGCTCCAACTTCGTTCAACGCGGCCGGGTCCTGCAGCAACTCCGGCAAAAGTTCGCGCAGGCTCATGGAGCCCCAGGTGACCGCGCGGCGCAGCAGGTATGGCACCGGACTGTGCGGCTCCAGCTGCTCAAGATAGTCCGCGATGCCGGCCAGAGCTGCGTACGCCTGAGCGCGGCTGGCAAGGGCCTGGGCTGAAACCTGCGGAGGCACGGCGGCGGCCGGTAACGCGGGAGACGGCTGGCTGGCCGGCTCCGCTGCGGGTGCCGAGGCTTCGACAGCGGGTGCCGGCGGCGTCAGCTTCAGCATCGCCGGCGCGATCGCCTGCGCCATCGCTTCGAGTGCGTCGCGCATCTGCAGCACGCCCGCGTTCGCGTCGCCGTAGCAGCGGTCCATCGTCGTGCCCAGAGCCTCGACGGCTGCGGTCGCCTCGGCGATCTCGCGGCCGGTCTGGACGATCTCGTCCGGCGGCGTCAGCTGCAGGCTGCGCGCCAGGCCCGCATCGGCGGACACGGTCTCGGGGTGCGCGCTTTGCTTCTGCAGCGCGCGCAGCCTGTACTGCGAGGCCTCGAGATCGGCCAGCGAGACCGGTACCACCTCGCTGCTATCCCTGGGGCTCGAGAGCGGCTGCAGCTTCAACTCCACCGCCAGGTTCTCGTTCAGCCACTGCAGCAGGTTCAGCCGGCGTTCCACCGCGGGGTCTTCCGGGTCGAGCGGCAGCTCCGGCGGCATGGCGGTGCTGGGAGCCGGCAGCAGGTCCACCAGGTAACGGTCATGCAGGTCGACGATCAGTCCCACGCCGCTGGTAAAACCCGGCAGCCCGAACAGCCGCAGCCAGGCCTCGGCCAGCCACACGGCGAGCTGCAGGTCTTTCGAGCGAGTGGCCAGCGCCGTGCGGCAGAGCTCTTCCACCAGGTGCCAGTCGGCATGTTTGAGCGGGCGCGACCACGCTCCCTGCGAGAGCGCAGGCTCTTCCCGCCGCGCCTCGACGATGCGATCGAACAGCGGCTCATTGCGCAGCGAGCGGCCTGTCGGGGCTGCCGCACTGATCGGCTCCAGCAGGTCGTCATGATTGAGAGTCTGAGGCGTCAAGCTCTATTCTCCGACTTCGGTAACACGTACTTGCACGAAAAGGTTCAGCGGAATCCGCCCGGGCTGGGAGCGGCTAACGGGAAGGTCTCCTCCCCGATCGTCTGCTTCTCACCAGGCGCCATCATCTGCAGACGGACATACACGGTAGCCTGCCCTTTCTGCTGCGTCGAAGAAAGCTCGGGAATACCGAAGGCCAGTGTAAACGCGTCTTGTGGTTCCTGCGTGGAATTATTTTTTGGGTCGAGCGCGAACGTCTTTACCAGCCTCACCAGCGACCAGGCATCGGTGAAGCTATAGGTCACGACGCCGCCTTCCACCGTCAGCTGGTAGCCGGGATGCGCCTGGCCCTGGGCCGGCGCGGGTTGCAGCGGAGCGTCGAGAGCCCAGCGCAGCGTCAGCGTCACCGGCTCGCCGTAGGTCCAGTGCCCTTTGCGTGAAGCGTCGCCGAGCCGGAAGACGTCGCCGCCCACGTCGAGCGACCAGTCGATGATCTGGTTGCCGCCGATCTCCTGCGCCCGGTTCACCCGGAACGTGGGGGTAACGTCCAGCCCCGGCAGCTGCTGAGCGGTCGCCGTGGTCAGGATGGACGCAAACCAGGGCCGGCTGCCCTGGAGGTCGTCCAGAAACCTGCGGTCCGCGACCGATACGCCCGGCTCGGCGGCGAACAGGTCGGCGGCCGCATCGCGCTGTTTGAACACCGCCGCCACATCCTGCGGGTTGGCCTCGTTCAACGTGGAAGACTCGATCGGCGCAAACGGAAAGCGCCTCGCGAGCGAGCCATTGAACAGCTCGGCGAGCGCGCCAAAGCTGTCCTGGTAGCGCGCCCCGGCCAGCGTCCGGCAACGCGAGATCAGCTCCGTCCGCAGCTGCGCCTGGATCAGCGCGAAGTAGTCCGAGCCGCCCACCGTACCCGCGGCCTGACACCCGCGCGTTGGCCGGATCTCGTCCACGCCGGTCGCGATAAAGTTCTCGAGCGACTGCTGCGAGTTGCCCGGACGCTTGTTCTCGAACTGCGTCATCGCCGCCGTCAGGGCCTCCCAGCGCGCCAGCCGCACGTTCAACCCAGGCGAGGACAGCGTCCGGTGCGTGCGCAGAAAGGCCAGCAGCGGCTGGACCGCCGTCACATAAGCCTTGGCCACTCGCTCCTGATCGGCCAGGTAGGCCTGCAGCGCCTCCGGCGTGGACGCGTCGAAGATCTCCACGCTCGGCCGGCCACCCACCGTCCAGCGCAGCGCGGCGGCCGAAGGAACGGCGTAGGGCGCGGCTGCGTTGAAGCTCCGGTCGACCACCTCCAGCAGGTCCGCGGCCTCCGTCACCGACGCGCTCGCCAGTTGCTGTCGCGGTCCGCTCAGCCCGAGGCCCTCAAACGACGTCAACAGCTCGCCAAGCTTGCCCTGTGCGGAGGAAAAGTTGTCGATCTGCGCGCCGATGTCGCTCAAACCGGTCGCGCCCGCGAGCGAGGGCGAGGACACCATCGCCTCGCGCAGCGCGAGGCCAAGCTGTTTCGAAAGCTGCTCGGCGGCGATGCGGCGAAACAGCGGCCGCACCGCGGTCGGAGCCTCCTGCAGATCCTCGTCCAGGTAGCGGCGGTAGCTCTTCGGCAGGCTCGCCGCCGCGTCCAGCCCGCCCAGGTCCCAGGTCAGGTAGCGCGGGGATGCCGGCGGCGCGCCCGGCTGCCCGCTCGCGCCGGCCATGAAGTTCATGTTCAACAGATTGCTCAACGCCAGTTGCAGGGCCTGCGCGCTCTCGCTCAGCTGCACCGCGCCGTCCTCCACCTGGACCAGCGGACCGGTCAGCCGGGTGTCGCTGGCGTCCACCTTGTGGGCCAGCTGCGCGAAGTCGTCGCGCGCGGCGGTCTTCATCTCCGGCACCAGGTCGGGGGAAAACAGCGTCGATTGCGGAAACGCATCGACCGTCACAGCCGCCAGGTTGGCAGGCAGGACGAAGTCCTCCTCGGTCGCGGCCGTCCACCCCAGCGACGGCTCCTGGTAGACCGAGTTGGCGATTGAAAAGGCGCGCAGCGTCAGCGAGAGATCACGCGCCGACTCGCTCGAGCGCTCGATGAGCAACTGCACGCGCGTCTTCAGCTGGTCGGTCACCTGCGCGACCGGGTTGTTGCCGATCCAGGCGTGGTAGAGCGCGCGGGTCAGCGCATCGGCCCGTGCGGAAAACGCGCCGACACTCGGCCCCAGTTCCAGCTTTTTCAGCTCGGCCGTGCGCACCACCTTGACGAAGTAGGGGTTGTCGACCCTGCTTGCCTGCACCTGCGGCACGGCGGAGGAGTGGCCCTGCAGATACGTATCCAGCTCGACGATGCGGTCGATGGGTTCATCTGAATCCTGCGTGCTCAGGACGTTGTACACATTCACATAGTGCTCGTACGTGGCGACCTGGTTCAGGTAGGTCTTCATCCGCCGGTACTCCGGCAGGTCTTCGAGCCGCGTGGACGGACGCTGGAGCTCGTCGGCGGGCTGGCCCAGCGCCTGCCGGCCGGCCGCTGCTTCCGTCGCGCCGCCACGGTGTTCCGCCACCAGCTGCTCGCCACGCTCGGCCAGCTTCTGCCGGAACGGCACCAGCACCAGCGCCTGAAACGCGGGCACCAGCGCCTCTTCAATCGACTGGTCCAGTCCCGCCGCAAGCGAGGCCGGCAGCCAGACCGAGTGCAGCCCGCCGCCCTTCAGGTGCGCGAGCCCGTCAATCAGCCTCGCCGCATCCGTGCGGCGCTCGTAGAGCGACTCCGTCCCCTGCGCGCGCGACTTCAGGTCCATCGCGGAGTCCGAGAGCAGCTTCACGAGCGCGTCGTCTTCGCGGTGCAGCCGCCGGTACGCCACCGCGGTGCCCACCAGGAGACCACACGCCAGCACGCCGGACGCGATCTGCAGCCCCATCCGCAGGCGGCTGGCGCTGACGAAGCGCTGCGGCAACGGCTCCGCCAGGCCGCGCTCGCGGAAGATGCGGCCAAGCACCAGGTCGCGCACGAACGCGATCTGCAGACCGTTCTGGACCCAGGGCTGCAGGCGCGCAGACGCCCGGAACGGACCCTGGTCCTCGACCGGCTGCGGGGGAAACAGCAGGATGTCGTGCAGCGGCGTGTTGACCGGCACCGATGCCGGCACCAGCGGCCGCAGATGCTCCGGCTCCGGCAGGCAGGGGCTCGCGGCACCCACGCAGTAGATGCCGCGCATGAGCGGACCTGGGACCCGGTCGAACCCGCTCAGGGTCTGCGCCAGCAGCGTCTCGAGCGGCGGCGCCAGCGACAGCAGCGTCCCCGGGAACAGCAGCATCCGCCCCCTGCCCGGGCCCGGATCGCGCTGCGCGAACAGCTCTCCCTGCTTCCACTCGAGCGCCTTGCGCATCTCGTCGAACGCGTCTTCTACCTGTTCGGCGGCAAAGCGCGAGTCCTCCGCCGGGTTCGACCACCCGAAGATCTGCTGCAGCTCCGGCTCAGTCAGCTCCTGCGCGAACTCGGTAAAACCCGGAACCAGATCGCACTTGGTGACGACCACATACACCGGCAGGCGAAAGACGATCGTCTGCATTAGCTCGCGCAGCCTGCCGCGGATCATGGCGCCGCGCTCCGTCAGCTCGTCCGGCCGCAGCTTCGCGTCACCCCAGAGCTCATCGGCCGGCACCGTCAGCACGATGCCGTCGAGCGGCCGCGCCGGACGATTCTGATAGAACAGCCGCGACAGCCGCTGCCAGGCCTCCTCCGCGCCCGGCGTGTTGCGGCACGCCCACCCGCCCACCTCGATCAGGATGCCGTTCGGGAAAAAGTTCCAGGCGAAGCCCTGCGTCTGTGCGAGCTCCACCTGCTCGCCCAGCTTCGCGAACAGGCCCGAGTTGCTCACCATCCGGCTCTTGCCCGAGCCATCCGGGCCCAGCAACAGGATCCAGGGCAGCGCATAACGATCCTCCGCTCCCGGCGTCTGCGCATGCAACGCCGCCAGCGCGCCCGAAAAGCTGTCCGGCAGCGCTGCCGGCAAGGCCGCGAGCTTGGGATCGTCGACGGCCGGCACCGGCGGTCCGCCCGGCTTCGCTGCAGCTGTTCCCGCAGCCGCCTTGCGCGCCTTGCGGAACAGCAGCAGCACGCCCGCCACCAGCGCCACGAACAGCGCCACCAGCCCGCCCCAGAGCGCCAGCTCCCGCGCGCTCACGGCATCCCTCGCGCTCCGGCGATCTTTTGCACCTCGGCCGCCTTGCCGCGGACCGGCCGGGCGATCTTCTCCCAAAGCACGGTAGAGCCCGCCCACCAGACCAGCAGGACCGCTACCAGGGCCAGCCACCACCACTGGGCGCTGGGCTGACGCCTCGGCTGCTCGTCGATGACCGTCGCCTCGTACGCCCGGGCAAAGACCGGCTCCGGCGTCCGTGCCTGTCCGTCTGGGCTGTAGAGCAGCTCGTACAGCCGCTGCCGGTAGCCCGCCAGCTCCTTGCCGGCCGCCTGCCCGCGATAGCGCCCGCGAAAGTCCATCGCCAGCGCCTGATAGTACACCATCGCCAGATCGGTCGAAAACGACGACGCCCGCAACAGCTTGTCCAAGTTGCGGAAGAACCTGTCCCCAGAGTTATGCGAGTGAAAAAGCTCTTCCTCGAGCAGCGGCCAGTTGCGCCGTTGATCCCAGTTTGCGGTCAGGAAGACCTCGTCTCCCAGCGCCGCCATCACGTACTGCGCCTCCGGGTACAAGGCATAGCCCGTGGCCCCGCCAAACTCCTGCGAGCGCGTGGCCTGCTGGCGCAGCAGCGCCGCCAGTCCGTCGCGGATCGCCTCCAGGCGCGCCTCCGCGTCCACCTCCGGGATCGCTCCCGGCTGCTCCACCATCTCCCTCAGCCGCACCAGTTCCACCGCAAACTGGCGAAACTGCATCAGCAGCGCCGAGTTTTCAGTCGTGTGTCTGGTCATCCCGCGTCGACGCCTGTCCCTTGTCCCGAACATACAGCACGGCTTCCACCGGCACGTTCGCCGCGCGCGACGCGGAGCCCGTCGCGACCTCCAGCACCTCGCCCGGCAGCAGGTACTTCATCTCTCCGCGCGTGTTTTCCGTCAGCTCATAAAGCAGCACGCCCGGGCCCAGCGGCAGGCCCTCGTCGGTGCCGGCGCGCCTGGCCTCCGCGCCCTGCACGCGGCGCTCGCGCATGCCTTCCTGCAGGCGTGCCGCGCCGATCCGCGCATTCCTGCACCACTCCGCCACGCCTTCCTGGTGGCCTGCCGTCGGACGCAGCGCGAGCAGCAGCTTCCGTCCGGCCCACTCCTTTTTCAGCTCGGCGGAGAACACGCCGGCCTTGAAGGTCATCTCCACCTTCAGGAAGTCGCTCGCGTCGCCTTCGGCCAGCACGTCGGTCACATACTGGCAGACCTCGGTGAAGCTCGCCTGCAGGTCGTTATGGTCGTACGGCTGAAAGCGCGGCGGCACCGGGTCGCCGGACGTGCCCGCCACCTGCCCGGCCAGCGCGCAGAACGACAGGTAGACCGTGAACGGATGCGCGACGCCGCTCGCCAGCACAGCTTCGCACATGGGCAGGACCGCCGCCAGGCTGCGCAGGCTGTAGGCAGAGGCCAGGCTCTGGTCCGGCTCCTGCCGCCAGCGCTGGGCCAGCACCCGCGCATGCTCGCGCACCTTGTCCGTCGTCTGCCGGCAGAACCTCCCCAGGCCGGAGTCCGCCGTTACCCGCAGCACCGGCGGAAAGTACTGCTCATCCACCACAAACACGCCGCTCCGGTACAGCATGCGCGCCAGCGGAATCGACTCCACGTCGGACGAAGGCGCCTGCCGCAGCGCCTTCAACTCGAAGCGCCGGCGCAGGTGCGGGATCGGCATCCGCTCGAGCTCCCTGCCGGGCTCGGGCAGCGTGCTCTGGTCCGCGCGCAGGGTCTCGGCCGCATCGCCGCTCGGCTGGTAGGCTCGGTTGTCCGCGCCCGGCGGCCCGCTCACGGCGGCAAGCGTCAGGTAAACGAAAAACGGCTGCTGCTGGTAGCTCGTATCCAGCTTGCCCAGCTCGGTAGAGCTTCGCTCCTTCGTATTTTTGTCCACCCACACGCTCAAGCCGCTCGGCAGCTGCACTTCAAGCTCGAGCGGAGAGAAGACGCCCGCGCTCAGCCGGTCCAGGTCGAGCGTCAGCAGCTCCACGCCCCAGCCATACGGCGGCAACGCCATTCCGCGCTCCAGCAGCATCTCCTGCCGCTGCGTCATTACTTCGAAGTGCTCCGGACGCAGCAGCATGCCTTCATGCCACAGAATCGCATCCGGAATCAGGTTCAGGCGGGGCGGCATCGAGTTACTCCAGCAATCTCGGCTAGGGCCCTAGGGCCGTGGGGGAACGACATGAAAGTCCTGCGCGCCAAAGTCCACGCGAACCGTGCTGCCCGGCCGCAGCAGCTCGCTGTGGCTGCCCGGACTCGAATAATCGGCAAACAGCACGATGCCTGCGGCACCGCCCGTCTTCTCCAGACGGATCATCGGGACCGCCTGGCCCGGCTGCCACTCCTTATACACCTCGCGTAGCTGTCCCGGATGCAGCCGCACATAGTCCTTCCGCTTCATAAACCAGTCATGCGCGCTGTACTTCACTACCTCCGCGAGCGTCTTTTTGTCCTCCACCGTTACCAGGTCTACCGCGAGCGCGGCGTTCTGATTCGCCTGCGGATCCACCGTTGCCGCCACTTCCAGGTGGCCGCCGCGCCCAGTCACCGTACGCAGCGCACCGCACCCGCACAGCGCAAGCGAGAGCAGGGACATCGCGATCGGCAACCCGGACCTGCGGCAAGGCATAGTTTCGATGGATCGACTATAGCGGCAGCGCCTTCTCAGGGTCAATCGTTACCCAGCCGCCAACAGAAGGTAATCCACCTTGCTACTTGCCCGTCGCCGCGGCCGGGCAAAGACTGGTTGTAAGGACCGCGCCTTCAACCGCCGCGCCGGTGCCCCAGGGAGAACGTCCATGCCGCCTCTGCCCAACCTGACCGGTCTGCTGCTCGCCAATCTGGCCCTGATCGCGCTGCTTGCCGTGGGACTGTTCGCCGTATTGGCCCGCGCCCGCGCGCGCGCCGCCCAGCACCCCGCTTATCGCCGGGCCAGCGCCGCACAACGCAAATCCATGCCCGTGCTCGCCACTCGATGATGCGCCCGAGCCCCCCCACTAACGGCAGCCTCGTTCTCTGGACCGAGATGCCGCAGCACTCGGACCAGCCTGCCGACGCCATCGACGGTCTACCTTTTGCCGCGCACGAGCAGAGGCATACCTGCCGCTGCGGCGCGCCCTACCGCACCGAAACGCTGCACTGGCTCGCGGAAAACCTGGCCGGCTGCTGCACCCTCTGCGCCCGCCCGCTGATCCCTGCGACCGTCCACTAGAGAACCTCTGACGAAGTACTTGGGTGGAATCGTGGGACTTTAGTCCCACGAATCAGTCGATTGCAATCAATGGGCTTTAGCCCTCGCGCTGTTTTTCCTTTCGCCGTCATCCTGAGCCACGCGAAGGACCCCCGCATTGTCGCTGCGATCACACCTAAAGGTAAACGGGTCCAGTGGCGGTTCATCATGTCTCTTCCTTGGGCTGCTTTATAGCGCCGGGGCTAAAGCCCCCTGAACCCCCTTGGGCTTGTTCGTGGGACTAAAGTCTCACGCTTCCACCCGGAGAACAAGAGACGCGTTTTCCTTTGTTTTCATCCCGTAGGGATCTGCTTCTCGATCGCGTCCACCCCACCCGTCACAAATCGCCCTGAACGCCAGACCCAACCGCCCCGGCGTGCACGCGCTCCGGCCTGACCCGCTCTCCTACCGGCAGCAACGCCTGATTGGCCCGTGCCCACTCCGCCGCTCCCCGGTTCACCACGCTGTTCCAGTGGATCGCCTCCGGCGCAAAGCACAGCAGCGCTCCCACCCGCTCGAGCAGCCACGCCATCTTCTGCCCGGGCTGCCACGCGCCCAGGCAGACCGTGCCATTCGGCCACACGTGCGGATGCACCAGCGGCGTCAACACCGTCACCACGGGAGCCACCGCCGGATAGGCCGCCGGCAACTGCACCCGCACGTAGTGACGCCCGCCGTACACCGCGCCCGACGCCGTCAGCGCCACCACGCTCCGCACGAAGTACAGCAAGCGGTAGCTGTCCACGGGACTGCCCTGCGTCTCGACGACCGCGACCCGGCCAGCAGAAGCCCGCGCAAACTCCTGCGCGCCGAGTTCGTCCGCGATCAGTCGCCGCTCCCGCACTGGATGCATCGCTTACCCGCCCTCGAGAACTGGAAACACCTCGAGCTCGCACCGGTCCCGGACCCCGGCCAGGCCGAGCGACTCCCACTCCGGCAGCTGCACGCCGGACCCCGCCAGGCGAAACACAAAGCTCGCCACCGGCAGCGACCAGCGCGCGGTGCACTGCGCCATCAACGCGCTGACGGGCAACTCCACGGGCAGCAGCACGCGGGCGCGGCGGCTGCCGTCGTACAGGCTCACCGTAATCGTCATCAGCTCCATCGCACACTCCGCCCGGGCCGCAATCGGCATTGCACGCGCGCACATGACGCC
>CAXUDC010000074.1:9501-15639 GCA_964249685.1 uncultured Acidobacteriaceae bacterium | reverse complement strand
CCGATACCGGCGACCTGAACAACAGCTCCGACGCCTACCGCAAGTTTCTCGAGCTCTGGAAAAACGCCGATCCCAACCAGCCGCTGCTGACCGAAGCCCGGGCTCACACGAAGTAGTTCGCCGGCCCTCTTTCCACCGGTGCGTTCTGTTACACTCAAGCAAGTCGCGTCACACCGTGGAGAGATGGCCGAGTGGCTGAAGGCGCACGCTTGGAAAGCGTGTATACCGCAAGGTATCCAGGGTTCGAATCCCTGTCTCTCCGCCACACAGCCAATAGAGCTTCGCTTTCGGGAATCGCTCTCAGGATAAGCGAGCCGGTACGAATCTAACGTCTGGGATGTGCCATCTGGACGCGAATGCCTAGAAGATGACAACAAAGTGAATTAGTATTTTGTTGTCTCCCGCAGGAATCTGCGGTCTGGCTGACGCGCCGCTAACCCTGATGGGCTAACCATTCCTGACATTTACTCGACCTATGAGTCGCCCCCTACAGGGCTTAGCTTCAGTTTTGGCGCAGTACCTGGAGCTTACGCCCCGGGCTGATATAAGTTGAGTCTTCAGCCCTAAAAATCTCAGATTAGTTACTTGGGTGCAAGCGGGAACTTTAGTCCTACGAATAACTTGATCGTAATGGAATGAGCTTAGCTCTGCACTGTTTACGGAGTATGACGGACATACTTCATCAGGCCCTCTCTAAACCAAAAGCTGTACCAAGCGCAAATATCTACCCCACCAGGTGCCCCATCTTCTCGCGCTTGGTCTGCAGGTAGAAGGCGTGGTTCGGGTCTTCCTGCACATCGGCCTGGATGCGCTCGACTACCGAAATCCCGGCCTGCTCCAGCGCTCCGATCTTCTCCGGGTTGTTTGTGATCAGGCGCACGGCGGGCACCTGCAGGTGTTTCAGGATCGCGGCCGGCAGGTCGTAGTTGCGGCAGTCGGCCTTGAAGCCCAGACGGTGATTGGCTTCGATGGTGTTGAGCCCCTGGTCCTGAAGCTCGTAGGCCTGGAGCTTGGCCATCAGGCCGATGCCGCGGCCTTCCTGGTGCTCGTAGAGCAGGATGCCGGCCTTGGCTTCGGAGATGATCGCGAGCGCCAGTTCCAGCTGCTGGCGGCAGTCGCAGCGCAGCGAGTGGAAGACGTCGCCGGTCAGGCACTGCGAGTGGATGCGTACGATCGGCGGCGCGCTGTGGATATCCCCCATCACGAGCGCGACGGCAGTTTCGACGCGGGTTGCGGGCGCGGCCAGCGTGGGATTGCAAGGCAGCGGATGGTCGACGACACCCTCAAAGCCGAGAATGCGGAAGTGTCCCCAGCGAGTAGGGAAGTCGGCATCGGCGAGCTGGGTAACGGAGAGGAAAGCCATGGGTCGATTATACGGAGCGCCGGACAGCATGCGCCTGCATCCGTTCTGATGCAGGCGGCGCGTGAAAGATTCGACCCGGGGCAGGCGCTGTATCCAACGGCAACTCCGCAAACTCCGGTACAGTAGTGGGGTGAAAGACTCGCTGATCTGGATTACGTTGCTCGTGGAGCTGGGCGTGGCGGCTGCCGTGTCGAGCTCGCTTGCGAGGTCCAGGACCTTTCGCGACCTCCTGCTGCTGTCGCATCGGACCTCGCGGCAGACCGCCAAGCTGGTGACGATCATCTGCGCGCCGCTGGTCCTGGGGGTCTGGATCCGGCTGCGCGTGCCGAACTTCTACGCGGCGGATATTTCTTTCGAGACCACGATTCTGCTGGGAATCCTGGTAGGCCCGCTGGCCGCGATGGCCGGCGGCGCCGCGCTTTCCATCCCCGCGATGGGCCATGGCGAGTACTGGACGCTGCCCGTGAACCTCATCGTGGGCGCGCTCGCCGGCGCCTTCGGCCGCTTTGCCGAGGTCGAAGATGTGTGGTCGTTTTCGCCGCTGATCGACCTGAGCATCTATCGCTGGGTGACGCGGAACCTGAAGCGGCCGCATCTGGACCGGCAGATCCTGCTGCTGATGTTGATCACGGCCATGTCGTTCGGCATGAGCGAGTTGTCGCGGCTCTACCCGCGGCGACTGTTCGACCTGCACTCGGCAAACTTCTGGGTGGAGTTTGCGATCTGCTTCACGTCGCCCGTGGTAGTCGGAATCCCGCTCAAGATCTGGAACCAGATCCGCATCGAACGCAAGCTGGAGGAGCAGACCAGGCTGCTGCTCGAGGCCAGGCTGGACGCGCTGCAGCGCCAGATCAACCCGCATTTCCTGTTCAACACGCTCAACTCGATCACGTCGCTGGTGCGGTCCAGGCCGGAGCTGGCGCGCGAGATGATCGTCAAGCTGGCCAACATCCTGCGCATCCTGCTGAAGGATCGCGAGGCCTTCGTACCCTTCGCTGAAGAGCTCGCGTTTACCGACGACTACCTCGATATCGAGCAGGTGCGCTTCGGCGACAAGCTGCGCGTGGTGAAGGAGATCGCCGAGGAGACGCTGCACGTGGTCGTGCCGAGCATGCTGCTGCAGCCGCTGCTCGAAAACTCGATCAAGCATGGTCTTGAGCCGCGCATCGACGGCGGCACGGTCACGCTGCGCAGCCGCATCACGGCCGACGGCCAGCTGCTGGTGGAGGTCGAGGACGACGGCGTCGGCATCGAGCCGGGACGGGCCTCGTCGGGCGAGATCGCGCGGCCGGGAACGGGCATCGGCATGCGCAACGTGCGCGAGCGAATGCAGGTCCTCTACGGCGACAGCGCGCTGGTGGAGATCGAAAGCCGCCCCGGCCGCGGGACCAAAGTCGTGTTGCGCATGCCCGTGATCGAAGGCGCCGGCGTAGGCTGGGCACGGATGCGCGAGGCGGTCGAAGGCGCGGTGCGTGGCTTGGGGCGTTGATCCCACCTGGCGTGGACTCGGCGTGTGGAGGCAACATGACACTGGAGCTTTCGGCGGAGGTTGAGGCGGCGTTGATCAGCCAGGCGGCTGCGCGCCGAGTCACGACAGACGGCTTGTTGCGCGAGATGCTTGCGTTGGAAAGAACCATGTGACGAAGCAAGGAGACCCCGGCACGCCGTACAAGACCGGATACGGCATGCTCGCGAAGTACGGATTCTCGATCTCTGAGGAGGAAGTTGATCAACATCGTCGTGAAATGTTCGCGAACCGGGGATGAGAAATTCAATTGCATCTAGCCGTCGCAGACACGCACACGGCCATCTGGTTCTTCTGGGAGACACTCGCCTGTCCCATGCTGCCAGACAGATCATCTTGTCAGCCGCCGAGCGGAATAAGAAGATAGGAATTTCCTCTATCACGCTGGCAGAGCTGGTACCAAAATACAAGCGCCGCCTTTGTTGTCCTTCCAAAATACAAGTGCTGTTTTTTGTTGTCATTCCGTAGCGAAGCGGAGGAATCTGCGGTTCGGACCTACGCCACGCCCTCAAGGTAAACGGCTGATCAAGTCCCCACGTGCAAGCGTGGCACTTGATCAAGAATCTGCCCATAATAATCCTCATACTTCGCAATAATGCTGGATGCGCAAAAGTGGTCCTGCGCGGTCTTGCGTGCTGCCGCGCTCATCGCTTCCAGCCGCGCGGGGTCGGTCAGCAGTGCGATCGCCTCTCGCGCCATGCCATCCGTGTCGCCGACCGCGCACAGGATGCCGTTCACGCCGCTCTCGATCAGCTCCGGCACGCCGCCGACCCGGGTCGCAATCGCCGGCACGCGGCAGGCCATCGCCTCGAGCGCGGCCAGCCCGAACGACTCCATCTCGGACGGCATCAGCATCAGGTCGGCCACCGGCAGCAGCTCGTTGACGTTGTCCTGCTTGCCCAGAAATTGGATCCGGTCCTGCACCTTGTGCTTGCGCGCCAGGTACTCGGCGGCCGAGCGGTCCGGGCCGTCGCCGATCATCATCAGCCGCGCCGGCATCGCCCGGGCCACCTGCGCGAAGACCTCGACCACGTCGGTCACGCGCTTGACGGGGCGGAAGTTCGAGAGATGGACCAGCAGCTTCTCCCCCGGTTCCGCATAGTCGGGACGCATGGCCGCGATCAGCTCCGGCCGCGCCACGTACACGTCGCAGTTGACGAAGTTGCGAATCACCTCAATCGCCGTGTCGATCTTGAACGCCTGGTGCGTGCGCTCGGCCAGGTGGGTCGAAATCGCCGTCACCCCCGACGACTCCTGGATGCCGAACCGCGTGATCGGCAGGTACGAGCGGTCGAGCCCGACCAGCGTGATATCGGTGCCATGCAGCGTCGTGATGAACGGCAGGTTGATCCCGCGCGTAGCCAGCATCTGCCGCGCGAGATAAGCCGAGACCGAGTGCGGAATCGCATAATGCACGTGCAGCAGGTCGAGCGAGTACCACTCCGCAACCTCGGCCATGCGCGTCGCCAGCGCAAGGTCGTACGGCGGGTGCTCGAACAGCGGGTAATGGAACAGCTCCACCTGATGGAAGTGGATGTTGTGCTCGCGGCCGGTAAGCCGAAAAGGCGCCGACGAGGTGATGAAGTGGACCTCGTGCCCGCGCGCGGCGAGCTCGATCCCAAGCTCGGTCGCGACCACGCCCGAGCCGCCGTAGGTGGGATAGCAGGTGATGCCAATCTTCAACTTGCGCGACAACATCCAGCCAACCTCTGTTTCTCGTTCACGTTCTTGCCGTCATCCTGAGCGCAGCGAAGGACCCCGTATTGTCGCTGCGCCTTCAACTTAGGGACTAACCTACAACACCTTCTCATATCCCGAATAAGGCGCAAACTGCCCCGACGCCCGCTGCAGACCCGGTACACCCAGGTTCCCATAGTGGATGAGCTCCGGCGCGTCTTCGGTGCGGAGTATTTCCGGCATCACCTCCAGCAGGGCCGCGTACTCGCCCTCGCGAGACGCCCGCAGCCGCGTGTTCTGGCTCTCGAGCGCCGCATCGACGTGCCCGGGATGGCAGCAGAACTCATACGTGGACCCGGGCGGCAGCGCGCGCAGGATCCGGCGCAACGTGGCCGCGTCCAGCGTTCCCGTGGCCGCAATGCCGAGCGTGCCGTCCGGAACAAAGCCGTGCGCGCGCGCGTCGCGGCTGAGCAGCTCGAACGGACGGCAGAAGCGGTCGAGCACACGCAGCTGCAGCCGGCGAGACAGCGGCGCCTCCGCCGCGGCGGCCGACCACTGCGGCTCAAACGGGTTGCGCAGCGCGTCGATCCCGCAGCGCTGCGCAATGTGCAGGACCGTCCGCGCGACGGCAGGGAACAGGTGCGTGTGCTTGTGCGTGTCGACATGGGTCACGTCGACACCGGAGCGCTGCAGCTTCTGGATCTGCGCCTGGGTCTCACGCGCCAGGTCGCCGGCGCGGATGGTATTGCGCAGCACCGCCTGGGCAAAATCGAACACCGACGGGCGAAACGTCTTGCCGTCCGCGCCCAGCAGCGACGGGATGTCCTCCGGGTGGCTGACCGGCAGGCCATCCACAAAGACCAGGTGGCAGCCGACCCCCAGCTCCGGGTTCGCCCGCGCGACGGCCACTGCATCGGCAAAGGCGGGGCCGGTTGCCATCAGGGTCGTGCTGGTCAGAACGCCCGCTCGATGCAACTCGGCGATGGCGCGGTTGATGCCGGGCGTGAGGCCGAAGTCGTCGGCGTTGAGGATCAGGCGCGGGGGCACGGGCTGATTGTAGAAGGTTGCCGGGCCCGGCGGGGAAGATTTTGTGCGCTCAGGTGTGGGACACTCGTGAGATGAGCGTGCGGTTGCGATGGTTTTTCGTTCTGATGGGTGGGTCCGGTGCGCTGGCGCAGACCGCGGCCGTACCGGCACCCGCGGCTTCCGTCCAGCAGCAGGTCACGGTCACGGCAAGCCGCTCCGGCTCCCCCGTGGGCGAGACGGCGCGGACCACCTACGAGCTCGGCCCGGAGGCGCTCGAGGATTATCCCGCGATCACGCTCGACGAAGCGCTCCGGCAGCACGCCGGCTTCGAGCTCTTCCGCCGCGCACCCTCGCGGATTGCCAACCCGACCAGCGAAGGCATCTCGCTCCGCGGCCTGGGCTCCACCGCCGCCAGCCGAACGCTGGTGCTTGAGGACGGCGCGCCCCTGAACGACCCCTTCGGCGGCTGGATCCACTGGAACGAGAGTCCTGCGCAACTCGTTCATTCGGTTGAGATTGTCAGCGGTGGCGGCTCGGACCTGTATGG
>CAXUDC010000074.1:0-9401 GCA_964249685.1 uncultured Acidobacteriaceae bacterium | reverse complement strand
AAAAGCCAGGCGTACCGGACCGAGATCGGCCGGCGCGACGCGGCGAGCAAGCGGCTCTTCGCGACGGGAAACCTGCTCGACGAGGATCGCAACAACGGCACGCCGCTTCAGACCAACGCCACGCGCTTGTGGCGCTATGTCGCCGGCTACGACACGCCGGAGGCGGAAAAAGCGAACGGCCGCGTGCGGCTCTTTGGCTCGCAGGAGGGCTACCGCCAGAGCTTTTCCGCAATCGCCGCAAACCGCGCAACGGAGACGCTGACGCGTCTGCAGCGGGTGCATACGCAGGAACTCGGCGGCACGGGCGACGCGACCTTCCACCTCGACGGCCTGACCGCGGTGACCGGGGCCGACGCGCGCGACATCCGCGGGGAGGACAACGAGACGCCCTTCGCCAAGGGTGTTCCCAGCGGGCTGCAGGACGTGACGGCCAGGCAGCGCTTTGTGGGCGGCTTCGGCGAGCTGCTCGGCTCGCGCAACGGCTGGTCCGGGGCCGCCAGCGTCCGGGTCGATGGCTCGTCGAACCTGGACGTGGTCCAGACCAACGGGCCCGTGTCGACGCGCACGCCTAACCGGACGGAGGTGCTGGCGAGCCCTCGCCTGGGTCTGGTGCGCGCCCTCGGCACTGCGGCGAGCGTGCACGCAAGCGGCTTCCGGGCCTTCCGCGCGCCCACCATGAACGAGCTCTACCGTACTGGGCAGGTCGGCCAGGAGACCACGCTCGCCAACCCGGCGCTGCTATCCGAGCGCGCCACCGGGTACGAGATCGGCGCACAGGCTGCCTTGAAGCTGGCCTCCATCAGCGGAACCTACTTCTGGACCGAGATCAACCGGCCGGTCTCCGCCGTGCTGGTCTCACAAACCGCTGCCATGATTACGAACGTCCGGCAGAACCTCGGCCAGATCCGCAGCACCGGCGTGGAGCTGTCTGCGCAGCTGCTACCCGGCAGAGCCGTCTCCGCCAGCTTCGAGTACCAGTTCGCGGATGCGACCGTGACGAAGTTTTCCGCGCAGCCGGCGCTCGTCGGCAACCAGATTCCGCAGGTTCCGCGCCAGACCGGAACCGCGCAAGTGCGCTTCACCCGCCCGCGCGTGGGAGAGTTGACGGTAGCGCTGCGGTCTTCCGGAACGGCGTACGACGACGCCAACAACCAGTTTCCCCTCGCCGGCTTCCTGTCCCTGGACGTCTCGGGAAGACACGCGTTCGGCCACGGCGTGGAGGTCTTCTTCCAGGTCCAGAACGTCACCGATCAAAGAGCGCAGGTCTCACGCACGCCTCTGCTGACGCTCGGCAGCCCCGTGTTCGGAGAGGCAGGCATCAGGCTTCATCTAGGCAGAACCCAATAAAGACTTTAAAGCTGACAGCTGACAGCTGACAGCTGACAGCTGACAGCTCATAGCTCATAGCTCATAGCTCATAGCTCATAGCTCGGAAGTTTCAGCCCCGCCCCGTGTGGTATTTTTCTTACAGACAACTACCGGCGATGGGGTTCGCCGAGCAAAGCCCGCGGGCCTTCGCCGCGGCGCTGATGACTCCTACTCGACAGGAGCCGTCGTGTCTGAACTCAAGCTGAATCTGCTGCAACCCGCCAGGCACCTGCTGCGCTGGCTTCCACTCGCATCGCTCGTGGGCATCCTGGCCGGAACTGCGTCGGCGCTGCTGCTGGTCTCGTTGAACTGGGCCACGTCCACGCGCGAGGCGCACCACTGGCTCATCGCGCTGCTGCCGTTCGCGGGGCTCTTCGTCGGGTGCCTCTACCATTATCTCGGGCGCACGGTGGAGGCTGGCAACAACCTGCTGCTCGATCAGATCCACGCCGAACTCGACCAGCCGCACACCACGATCCCGTTCCGCATGACGCCCCTGATCCTCTTCGGCACCTTCATCACGCACCTGTTCGGCGGCTCCGCGGGGCGCGAAGGCACAGCCTTGCAGATGGGCGCGTCGCTTGCCGACCAGCTCGCCAGGCCCTTCCACCTGGCCCGCCCCGAGCGGCGCGTGCTGCTGATGTGCGGCATCAGCGCGGGCTTTGCCTCCGTCTTCGGCACTCCCCTGGCCGGCGCCGTCTTCGGGCTGGAGGTGCTTTCGATTGGTTCGCTCGAGTACGAGGCGCTCGTCCCATGCTTCCTCGCAGCCTTCGCCGGCGACCTGACCACGCGTGCCTGGCGCGTGCGGCACACGGTCTACAAGGTCACGGGCACGCCCGCGATGTCCGTAAAGGGGCTGGCCCTGGCGGCGCTCGCTGGTATCGTCTTCGGCTTGGTCGCGATGCTCTTCGCCCGCCTGACCCACTGGCTCGGCGCCGAGTTCCGGCAGCGCATCGGGTGGCCTCCCCTGCGTCCGTTTGTGGGCGGCGTGCTGGTCGCCGCGGCCGTCTTTGCCATGGGCACGACGAAGTACATCGGGCTCGGCATCCCCACCATTGTGGCCGCCTTTGAAGGCCCACAGCCGCCGTGGGACTGGGCCTTGAAGCTGCTGTTTACGGCCGTAACTCTGGGTGCCGCGTTCAAGGGTGGAGAGGTGACGCCGCTGTTCTTCATCGGCGCAACCCTCGGCAACGCGCTCGCCTACGGGCTGCCGCTCGGCCACTCCCTGCTGGCCGCGATGGGTTTTGCGGCCGTCTTTGCCGGGGCCGCGAACACGCCCATTGCCTCGACCTTGATGGCCGTGGAGCTCTTTGGGGCGGAGGTGGGCGCGTTTGCCGGGGTCGCTTGCGTCTTCAGCTACTGGTTTTCCGGCACCGCCGGCATCTACCGTTCGCAACGAGGGGGAAGCGCCAAGTTTGGTGCCATGGCAAAGTGACCTCGCCCACGATGACCCTCGGCTGCGCCTCAGGCGATCATGGGGCACCCCGCGCTCTCGTGGACTATGCTTAACACATGATTGCGGAGATTCGGGACAAGGTTGCGGCGAGGACTCGGATCACCACCGGGGAGGCGCGCTGGTTGTGGCTCAATGCAACCGACGCCGAGTTGCGCGAGCTGGCGACCGCGGTGCGCGCGCGCTTCCATGCCGCCGACGAGTGCTCGTACATGCTCATGCGCATCATCAACTACACCAACGTCTGCGTCGCGCAGTGCGATTACTGCGCGTTCTACCGGCTGCCCGGCAAGGACGGCGGCTACGTCATGTCCGACGAGCAGGTCTTCGCCAAGCTCGACGAGCTGCTCGCGCTCGGCGGCGACCTTGCGGCCTTCAACGGCGGCTTCAACCCGGCCCTGCCGCTCGACTACTACTGCAACCTCTTCGCGGCCGTGCGCGCCCGCTACGGCGACCGGCTCGAGTTCTACGCCATGACCATCGCCGAGTTCATGTACCTTGCCGACCACGCCAGGCTCTCCTACGCCGAGACCGCCGAGCGCTTCAAGGCGTCCGGCGTCCGCTGGGTCACGGGCGGCGGCTCCGAGATCCTGACCGAGGACTTTCGCCGCCGGCACAGCAAATTCAAGTACACCGTCGCGCAGTATTTTGAGGCGCAGGGCGCGATCGTCGCCGCCGGCTTGCGCACCACGGCGACGATGGTCATCGGCTTCGACGAGACCCTCGACGAGCGGCTGGAGCACCTGGAGCGAACACGTACTTTTCAGGATCAGACCGGCGGCCTCGCCAGCTTTCTCTGCTGGACCTACAAACCCTACTTCACGCAGATCGGCGGCATCGAAATCACCACCGCGGAGTACCTGCGCCACCTGGCCCTGAGCCGGATCTACCTGGACAACGTGCCCCGCATCCGCACCTCGGTCCTGACCCAGAACGAGCGTGCGCTCGAGGGCCTGCTCTACGGCGCCGACGACTTTGACCTGCCGATCGAGGATGAAGTAACCCAGAAGGCCGGCGCCACCATCGACCTCGGCTTCGAGCGCATCCTGGACCGCGCCCGCGAGCTCGGCTTACGAACCTGGTACCGGCACGTGGCGTTGGATCAGGTGGCGGACGCCCTATAGCCGTAGGGATCTGCTCTTCGTTTGCAGGAGCGCTACACCCAAAACCATAATAAGCCGCGCATCCTGCTTTCAGGGCTGAACCCCTCTTGTACCAGCCTAAGGCGAAGCCGCAGATAGGGTTGCTGTTCTTCTTTCTCCGTCATCCTGAGCGAAGGTCTAGCCAGAAATAGTCCGAAGCAACCCACTGTCCCCCAGCAAAAACACCACCCCAATCGCAAAGCTATACGCAGCCGTCAAGCTCGTCAGCAGCGGGTACCAGCCACGCCAGCCGCGTCCGGCCGAAAACAGGCCCGCCGCCGCCGCGGTCATCAGCGTATTCATAGCCAGCAGCCCGCCAAGAAACAAAGCCAGCCCCAGCAATCCCCGCCGCACCCCACCCAGGTTGGCCGCCAGCAGGAACAACGCCAGCTGGCTCGGCGTCTCCGCACCCAGGCCGTGGAGGATGCCGATCCCAAAGCACGTACCGCCATTCACATCCGAAATAGACCTGGCCTCGCTAGTAGTACCAGTCAGCCGCGCATGCACCCACCGGCCCGCGCCCAGGACGAGCGCCGCCCGGGACCTCGGCCGCCCCTGTCCGCGCGTGCGGATCAGCGTAGTGAAGACGTAAACCGCGAGCACAATCAGCGTAAGCCCGACCACGCGCTCCGCCCAGCGGTCCATCCCCACCGGCAGCGCAAGCTGGAACCCGATGACCACCCCACCCAGCCCCGCCACCGTCGCCGCATGGCCGAGCGCGTACATCAGGCCAAGGCGCATGGTGCGCGCGGCGCGGTCTTCTATACCGGCAATGTCCGTGATCGCCGCAATGTGGTCGTAATCGAACCCGTGGCGAAAGCCAAGCAGGGCACAGGAGGCGAGCACGAGCGTCATCGGGGCAGCGGTCATCGGCAGATACTCCCTCCTACGATACAGTGGACCTGTGAGACGCGCGCAATGATCACCAACGGAAGGAGCGGAGCAGGGAAGACCGCAGCCGCCACGCCGCAGCCGAACGTGACGGATCTGCCGCTGACGGGCCGCTTCTGGCTCGCGGCCGGACTGACCGGCACCGCCGCGGGCCTGGCCGGCGGCCTGTTGATGCGGTTACTGCGCCTGGTCCAGCACCTCAGCTATCACTACCGGTCGGGCGATTTTACCCACGAGGTCGAGCTCGCCTCCGGCAGCCGGCGCCTTGCCATGATGCTGCTTGCAGGCGTGCTCGCCGGTGCGGTGCTGTATATGATGAAGCGCTTCGGCCCCAAGGCCGGGCCCGGCCTCACGACTTCCGTCTGGACCGGCTCCGGCCGGCTCGCCCGGGGGCCGACCCTGGTCGACGCGCTGCTCTCGATCGTGACGGTCGGCATGGGCGTAGCGCTCGGCCGCGAAGGCGCGCTCAAGGACACCGGCGGCGTGCTTGGCAACACCTTTTGCGACTGGTTGACGCTCTCGCCGGACCAGCGCCGTGTGCTCGTCGCCTGCGGGGCGGGCGCCGGGATGGCCGCGGCCTACAACGTTCCGCTCGGCGGCGCGCTGTTCGCGGCGGAGGTGCTGCTCGGTTCGCTGAGCCTCTCGACCATCCTGCCGGCATTCGTGGCCTCGTTTACGGGCGTCGCCGCGTCATGGCTGCTGCTGCCGGACGCGCCCGCCTACCTGGTCCCGGCCATGCAGGTGTCCAAGTCCCTGACGCTCTGGGCGATCGTCGCCGGCCCCGTGCTCGGCCTGATCTCGATGGCTTACGTGCGCGCCGTCGGCTGGGCCCAGACGCACAAGCCGGCCGGCTGGCACCTTGCCGCCGCGCCGGTCGTCGTGATGGGCCTGGTGGGGCTCGTCTCTATCCGGTTCCCGCAACTCCTGGGCAACGGAAAGAACATCGTGCAGCTCACGTTCGACAATCAGCTCGGCCCGGCGCTGCTGCTCTGGCTTATCTTCCTGCGGCCCGCGGCCACGGTCCTCTCCCTGCGCAGCGGAACCCCTGGCGGCCTGTTTACCCCCACCATGACCCTCGGCGCGCTGTTAGGCGACGCGCTCGGCCGGCTCTGGAACCACCTGGGCGGCGCAAGCGAGATCGCCGCCTACGCGCTCGTCGGCTCCGGCGCGTTCCTCGCCGCCGCAACCCTGGCCCCGCTCTCGTCTGCAATCTTCCTGCTCGAGCTCACGCGCCGCGCCGACGTGCTCATGGTCCCACTGCTGATCGCAACCGCCAGCGCCACGGTCACGGCCCGCCACCTAGAGGCCCGCTCGATCTACTCCGCCAAGAGCTAGGGGAGCCCGACAAGACCAAATTATCCGACGACAGAAAAGTCCTTGCCTCTTTGTTTGTCATTCCCGCAGGGAATCTGCGTTTCGACCGCCGCTCCCCAAAAGGCAATCGGCTATAAGCACTTGGGTGGAAGCGTGGGACTTCAGTCCCATGAATAATCTGACAGCAACAAGCGGGTTTTAGCCCCGGCGCTCTCCACTCATAGACCCAGCCACCTCTCAAGGAAAAACTCCATCCCCCCTGCAACCACTTCCGCATCCAACCCCGCAGGAGAATGCACCCCACCCCACCCCAACCCGGTACACCACCCTCAAAACGCATCCTCGTCGTCGACGACGAACGCCCGATCACCCGTGTCCTGCGCGCGTCGCTGCAAAGCAGCGGCTACCAGGTCCTCATCGCCAACGACGGCCTCCAGGCCTTCGACCTCTTTAAGTCAGAGCGGCCCGACCTCATCATCACCGACCTCGCCATGCCGCAGCTCACCGGGCTCGAGCTCACCGAGGCCGTGCGCAAGCTCTCGGCCACCCCCATCATCATCCTCAGCGCGCGCGACGCCGAATCCACCAAGATCGCAGCCCTCGACGCCGGCGCCGACGACTACCTGACCAAGCCCTTCAGCATGCCCGAGCTCCTCGCCCGCGTCCGCGCCCAGCTGCGCCGCGCCGTCGAACCCACCCCGCCCGAGCCCGTCCTCCAGGTCGGCGACTTTCTTCTCGACACCCCAGCCCATACCGTCCAGCTCTGCGGCCGGCCCCTCCACCTCACCCCCAAGGAGTTCGACCTCCTCGCGCTGCTCCTCCGCAATCCCGGCCGCGTCCTCACCCACAAGGTCCTGTTGCGCTCCATCTGGGGTCCCGCCGGCGAGGGTCAGCCCGAGTACCTGCGCGTCCTCGTCGGCCAGCTCCGGAAAAAGGTCGAACACGGCGAAGGCACGCGCTACATCCAGAGCGAACCCTGGGTAGGCTACCGCCTCCACCCAGGCAAAGACCCACCAGTTTAGAAAGGAACAGGGATGCCCCATGATCACCGCGACCTTCTCGCGGTTATCGTGGGTCAGGAACTAACAACCCGCAGGGATCTGCATTCGCCCATCCCGCACTAACCCCGAAGCGAAGCCGCACAAAACAGACCACCTTTACGGACTTTTTACACCTTTCCCCTATCTCATCGGAGATGGTGCATGGCAATCGCTGAGCCGCACCCGATGAGGCTTCACCGAACTATGAAAGTTTCAAATCTGCTGTTGGGCAAGCCGCTCGCCACGAGCGCGGAACATGGGGAAGTCATCGGGGTTGCCGCCGGCATCCCCATCTTCGGCCTCGACGGGCTCACCAGCGCCGCCTACGGCCCGGAAGCCGCCATGGTCTTCCTCATTCCGCTCGGCCTCGCCGGCGTCGATCACTGGCTGCTCAAGGTCTTCGCCGCCATCCTCACCCTGCTCGTCATCGTCTACTTTAGCTATCGCCAGACGATCGAAGCGTACCCCAACGGCGGCGGTTCGTTCACCGTGGCCAGCGAAAACCTGGGCGATGGCGCCGGCCTGCTCGCCGCGGCCGCGCTCATGATCGACTACATCCTCACCGCCGCCGTCGGCATCTCGGCTGGCGTCACCGCCCTCGTCAGCGCAGTCCCGTCGCTTCACCCGCACCAGCTCTCGCTCTGCCTCGTCATCCTCGTCATTATCGCGCTCGTCAACATGCGCGGCGTCAAGGAGTCCGGCTTCGCCTTCATGCTGCCCACCTTTCTCTTCGTCGGCACGCTCGTCATCACCATCGGCGTCGGCGTCTGGCATGCGCTTGCCTCCGGCGGGCACCCCGCCGCAGTCGCCGCTCCGCCGCCGGCCGTCTCGGCAACCATGCAATACATGACCCTCTGGCTGCTGCTCAAGACCTTCTCGAGCGGCTGCGCGGCCATGACGGGCGTCGAAGCGGTCTCGAACGGCGTCACGGCCTTCAAGGAGCCGCGCTCGCAAAAAGCCAACTCCGCCCTCACCTTCATCATCGGCATGCTGATCGTCCTGCTGCTCGGCCTGGCCTACATCGCGCGCGCCTATGGCGTCAGCGCCATGGACCCCGACGCCACCAACTACCAGAGCGTGCTCTCGATCGAGGTCGCCGCCGTCTTCGGCCGCGGCTGGTTCTACTTCCTCACCATGGGCAGCGTGCTCGCCGCGCTCTCCTTCAGCGCCAACACCGCCTTCGCCGACTTCCCCCGCATGGCCCGCGCCATCGCCATCAAGGACTATCTCCCGCACGTCTTCATCGTCCGCGGCCGCCGCCTCCTGTTTACGCACGGCATCTACGCCCTCACCGGTTTCACCGCGCTCATCCTCATCCTCTTCGGCGGCGTCACCGACCGCCTCATCCCGCTCTACGCCATCGGCGCCTTCCTCGCCTTCACCCTCTCGCAGGCCGGCATGGTCCAGCACTGGCGCAAGACGCTCGATGCGCCGCATCGCCACCTGAAGCTCTTCCTCAACGGGCTTGGCGCCTGCGCTACCGGCATCACCCTCATGGTCATCCTGGTGGCGAAGTTCACCACCGGCGCCTGGGTCACCGCGCTGCTCGTCCCCATGATCATCCTGCTCATGCTCGCCATCAAGCGCCACTACGTCCGCGTCAGCAGCGAAACCGCCGATCCCACGCCCCTGCGCATCTCCGGCCTTGAGCAGCCCATCGTCATCATCCCCATGGCCCGCTGGGACAAGATCAGCGAGAAAGCCATGCGCTTCGGCATGCTTATGAGCCAGGAAGTCAAGGTAGTCCACGTCCACGGCGACGAGCAGAACGCCATGGAAGCCGCTTGGGAGCCGTTCATCCTCCGGCCGCTACGCGAAGGCGGCCTAAAGGAACCCGAGCTCGTCTGCGTCTCGAGCGACTACCGCACCATCCTCTCGCCCCTCATGGACTACATCCTGAAGCTCGAAGCCGAAAACCCCGGCCGCAAGGTAGCCGTCCTGTTACCCGAGCTCGTCGTCCGCCACTGGTGGGAAAACCTCCTCCACAACCAGCGCGTCCAGCTCCTGAAACTGATCCTCCTCCTAAAAGGCAACCAGCGCATCGTAGTAGTGAATATCCCCTGGTATCTGTAGCTCGCAACCCGGGTAGGGTCTATCCCTTCTTCCTGTTCCCGGGTGCCCCATTCATGACGGCGTCCGCGTCATGAATGGGGTTTATCCTTCCCATATCCCCCGCTCCATCCCCACCTCGCC
>CAXUDC010000073.1:3050-15953 GCA_964249685.1 uncultured Acidobacteriaceae bacterium | reverse complement strand
TGCGGCAGCCCGGTGGGTATTGGCTTTTTCAAAGCAGGGGGTGGCGTGGGAGGAAAGTTTATCGAGACTGACCTTGACGAGGAGTTGAACATCATCGGTCTCAACTGCGGTCATACGGTCCATCTTGCCAAGCATGTGGCGAGGCAGATGGTCTCCCGCGGTCAGGGCAGGATTCTCTTTACAGCGTCTATCGCGGGCGAAATGGTCGCTCCTCGAGAGGCGGTGTATGCTGCGTCCAAGGCGTTTGTGCTGTCTTTCGCGCACAGTCTGCGATATGAGCTGAGAGACACGGGCGTGTCTGTCACGGCTTTGCAACCTGGGCCAGTAGATACAGATTTCTTTCACCGTGCGGGAATGGACGATACCGACGCGGGAACGAAAGGAAAGATGGATTCCGAGCCGGACGAAGTCGCGAGGCAGGGGATCGAGGCTCTGATGAGTGGCAAGGATCACATCTATGCTGCCAGCTTCAAAACTAAACTTGAGGGCGCAGTCGCCAATATAATTCCTGGCGTGGTGAAGGGTAAGATGCACGACGATATGGCGAAGCCGCTTACTGAAAAGCAGTAGACAGGAAGGCAACGCCAATTGGAAGTTAGCTCTAACCCCGGATACCATGCCGGGGTTAGAGCTCCAAGCCTCGCCTTTGTTAGATTAACCTATGGGTCAGCAGATGGTCGGCGATGCGGAGGGCGTTGGCGATGATGGTGAGCGACGGGTTGACGGCGGAGGCGGAGGGGAAGCAGGCGGCGTCGACGACATAGACGTTGTCGAGGTCGTGGGTCTTGCAGTTGGCGTCGAGGACGCTGGTGCGGGGGTCGAAGCCCATGCGGCAGGTGCCGTTCTGGTGGCCTACGCCTTCGAGCGGGATGCGCTTTTTGAAGTAGGCGTGGAGAGGGACGGAGGTGGTGGCGTGGCCGGCCTTTTTGAGAACATCGACCCAGCGGTCCTTAAGGCGGTCGAAGGACTCTACGTTGTTGGGGGTGTAGGAGAGGCGGATGCGGCCGGGTTGGGCGACAGTGACCTGGCCGAGCTGGTTGTTGGCGCCGGTGGGGTCGGTGTCGCCGGAGGGGTGGGGGCCTGCGGTGGAGGGAGTGGGGGTTGCGAGGGAGGACGGCGTGGCGTTTTCGAGGGTGACTCGGTTTTCGGCGGCGGGGAGGTCTTCGGTGGTGAGCCACCAGGGGACGGCATGCTGCTTCATCTTTTCAAGCACGATGCCGGGGGTGAGGGGTGGGGCGTCACCCTTCATCATCTCGTGGTGGAAGGAGCCGACGGGCTGGACCTGGCCGAGCGGGAAGGGGTAGGCGGGGTCGGAGTCGCGGAGGTAGAAGTCGTTGGTGCCCCAGGTTTTGGTGTAGGAGTCGGCGTTGGATTCGGTGGAGAGGGCGAGAAGGGCGTCGGCCTGATGGTACATGAAGTTGCGGCCGACCTGGTCCGACGAGTTGGCTAGGCCGCGGGGGGCCTGGTCTGTCGCGGAGGCCAGGAGGATGACTGCGGAGTTGATGGCGCCGGCGCAGACGGCTACGATGTTCGCCTGATAGATGGCGGTTCCCTGCTCGGGGACTGGTGGATCCCACTCATCGGGATGAGACTCCGATGAATGGGGCACGGTTTTGTTGGAACTGCCGGTTTTGTGGAGTTGCGAGCCCGAGTGCTGGACTTCGATCGCGGTGACGGCGGTGCCCGTGGGGTTGGTGATCAGGCGCAGGACGCGGGAGTTGGTCATCAAGGTTACATTGGGCAGGTGCAGGATCTGCCGGATGCAGTTGATGTCGGAGTCGGACTTGGCGTGGACGAGGCAGGGATAGCCGTCGCAGGTGTCGCAGCGGACGCATTTGGATTCTGCTGGATTGGCTTCGTTGCGCTTGAGGCCGAGCGGGATCGGGAAGGTGTTGACGCCGGAGGCGCGGACGTCGCGCTCAATCGAGGCCATGCGGGGCTCGTTCGAGAAGGCGGGGTAGGGGTATTTTTTGCTGTGGAAGGGCTCGGTGGGATCAAAGCTGGAGCCGTAGCCGCCGGGAATGCTGGGCGCGGTGCCTAGGTCGCCGTGGACGTGGAAGAGCTCTTCGGCTTCGGTGTACCAGGGCTCCATGTCGGCGTAGGTGATGGGCCAGGCGGGGGAGACGCCACCCTGGTGCTGGATGACGCCGAAGTCCTCGGCGCGCATGCGGAACATGGCGGCGCCGTAGACCTTGGTCTGACCGCCGACGAAGTAGGCCTGCTGGGGGTGGAGGTCGCGGCCGTCCTTGTCGTGCCAGGTCTCGCGGGTGTGATAGCGGTTGGCGAGGAAGACGGCGGAGGTGGACCAGTTGAGCTTTTCCTGGGGGAGGAAGGGGCCGCGCTCGAGGATGAGGATGCGCTTGCCGGCGAGGGCGAGCTTGAGGGCGAGGGTGCCGCCGCCGGCTCCGGTACCGATGACGATCGCGTCGTAAGGGTTGGACATATGCGGTTGGATGCGGGTTCGCGGCGCAGGAAAGGATTAAACTCAGAGGACGGGGGAGGTTACGCGGAGGACGCGAGGTGCATCCTACGGCGAGAGGTAATTGTAAATGGGACTGTTGGATATGGTTGAGGGAATGGCGGGCGGCGGGAATCAGAACGCGCAGGCCGCGGGTGGATTGATGCAGGCGCTGGATCAGCATCCGGGCGGGCTGGGCGGGTTGATCAGCAACTTTCAGCAGAACGGCATGGGTCAACATGTACAGCAGATGCAGAACGGGCAAATGACGCAGTTGACGCCGGAGCAGGTGCAGCAGGGCACGCAGGGGACCGGGCTGATCGAGAGCGTGGCCCAGAAGGCGGGGATCTCGCCGGAGATGGCGAAGATGGGCATGGCGGTCGCATTGCCGATGATCCTGGCGCACTTCTCGCAGGGCGGCGGGCAGATGCCGCAGCAGGGGCAGTTTGGCGGGATGGCTTCGCAGATTTTGGGTAAGTTTTTATAGTAGGCGAGACGCAGATTGCCTGCGGGAATGATAATAAAGGAGAAGGTGATGGCGGATTTTGCAGCTTTGCAGGCGAAGTATGCTCCGGTGGTCAATACGGTGAAGGAATTTGAGCCGTATGGGGCTAAGTTTGTGGGCTCCGAGCTGGTCGGGGAGCAGTATCACCTGGTCGCGCAGGTGCCTTCGAAGGTGGTGTTGGACCGGGTATGGGATGCGATCAAGAAGGTCGACGCGACTTATGCGGACCTGAAGCATGAGATCACCAACACCGGCGGTGATAATCAGGACTACACGCTAGTGGCGGGGGATAACCTGAGCAAGATCAGCAAGCTGTTTTATGGGGATCCGAATCACTATATGGGGATCGCGAAAGCTAGCGGGATGGCGGACCCGAATAAGGGCCATGTGGGGGATAAGATCGTGATTCCTCCGCTGGGGTAAGACAAAGATTACGCGGATAGGATGGATCAGGACGGATAAGAGCGGGTAAAAGCTCTTATCCGTTTTGTTTGTTGGATTGTGCTTTGCGGGGTTAGGGTAACATCGTGGCTCACGGCAATCGGTGTAGGCTGCTGTTTTGAGGTGCGTATGCGTCTGAGGTGGGGAGTATTTTTGGCGATGAGTGGAGCGTTAGCGATGGGGCAAGGAACGATGAGTTTGAGGTATCCGGCAGCGCGGGTTTCGGACCAGGTGGATGACTACTTTGGCGTGAAGGTGGCGGACCCTTACCGGTGGATGGAGGAGGTGGATTCGCCCGAGGTGAAGGCGTGGGTGGAGGGTGAGAATGCCGTGACGCAGGCGTTTCTGGCGGATGTGCCGGCACGCGGCAGGATCCATGCGCGGTTGATGGAGTTGAACTCGTTTGAGCGGATCTCGGCACCGGGGCGGGCGGGTGGGCGGTACTTCTTCTCGAAGAACACGGGGCTGCAGAACCAGGCGGTGGTGTATTGGCAGGAGGGGCCGGAGGGTGCGCCGCAGGTGTTGCTCGACCCGAATACGCTGGCGGCGGATGGGACGGTGTCGCTGGGGGCGAGCGCGGTGAGCGAGGACGGAAAGCTGTGGGCGTACTCGCTGCAGGAGGCGGGCAGCGATGTGGCCAAGGTGCACGTGCGCGAGGTGGCGACGGGCCGAGACCTGCCGGACCTGGTGGAGTGGGTGAAGTTCAGCGGAGTGAGCTGGCGGAAGGATGGGTCTGGGTTCTACTACTCAAGTTTTGGCGTGTCGAAGACGGCCGAGGAGCGGGCGCAGGCGCTGAAGCGGGCCAACTTCAATCACAAGGTTTATTTCCACAAGCTGGGGACCGCGCAGACCGACGACGCGGTGGTGTACGAGCGGCCGGATGACAAGGAGTTTCTGCTGGGCGGCGGCGTGAGCGAGGATGGCAAGTGGCTCGTGCTGAGCGCGGGCAAGGGGCATACGAATGAGCTGTTCGTGAAGGACCTGGCAAAGGCGGAGCCGCCGCTGATTGCGATTGCCGCAAAGGACGATGCGATTTATTCCGTGGTCGACATCGTGGGGCATGAGGCGTGGGTGTTCACCAACAAGGGTGCGCCGAATGGCAAGGTCGTGAAGGTGGACCTGAACCATCCGGCGGCGAGCGGCTGGGTGACGGTGGTGGCGGAGGGGAAGAACTCGCTTGAAGGGGTGACGACCGCGGGCGGGCGCATGGTGCTGAGCTACCTGGTGGATGCGAAGACGGAGGTGGAGCTTCGCGGGATGGACGGCAAGCTGGAGCGGGTGGTGGCTTTGCCTGGCATCGGTTCGGCTGGAGTAAGTGGCGGGAAGCGGAGTTATACCGATACCTTCTTCACCTTTACGAACTACACGACGCCGAGCACAGTGTATCACCTGGATTTGAAGACCGGCGCGGTCCGTGTTTATAAGTCGCCGAAGCTGGTGTTCGACCCGAAGCTGTATGAGACCAAGCAGGTGTTTGCTACGAGCAAGGATGGGACGAAGGTTCCGGTCTTTTTGACTTACAAGATCGGCACGCCGTTGGATGGTTCCGCGCCGGCGATCCTGTATGGGTATGGTGGGTTTAATGTCTCGCTGGGGCCGGCGTATGCTTCGTCGCGGCTGGCGTGGGTAGAGATGGGCGGCATCTACGCGGAGGCCATTCTGCGCGGGGGTGGCGAATACGGCGAGAAGTGGCATGAGGCCGGGACGAAGCTGCACAAGCAGAATGTCTTCAATGACTTTATCGCCTGCGCCGAGTATCTTGTCGCTAATAAGTATACTTCGCCGAAGAAGCTGGCAATCAATGGTGGGAGTAATGGTGGGTTGTTAGTCGGCGCGGTCGAGTTACAGCGGCCGGAGTTGTTTGGTGCTGCCGTGGCACAGGTGGGTGTGATGGATATGTTGCGCTTCGACAAGTTCACGATTGGGTATGCGTGGAAGGCGGACTATGGTTCACCTAGCGAAAACAAAACGGAGTTTGAGGCGATTTATAAGTACAGCCCGTTGCATAACGTAAAGGCCGGGGTGCCTTATCCGCCTACGCTGATTACTACCGCGGATCATGACGATCGGGTCTTTCCGGCGCATAGCTTCAAGTTCGCGGCGGCCATGCAGGCGGCGGCGGCACAGACGCCTGGGGCGGCGCCGGTGCTGATCCGGGTGGAGATGCGTGCGGGGCACGGGGGCGGGATGCCGTTGTCGAAGCAGTTGGATGCGACGGCGGATACGTATGGGTTTCTGGTGAAGGAGTTGGGGATGACGCCTTGAAGCTTTATCACGGAGAGCACCGAGGAAGACGCACGGAGAGCACGGCAGAACAAGACAGAGATTAAACGCAAAGGGGGCAGAGGTTACGCGGAGGGCGCGGGGCTTAAAGCTGTGTTTTCGGTGTCTGCTTTTCTCCGTGTCCCTCTGTGCTGGCTTTTCAACGGGATTTCCGCAGCGTATCCAGAGAGGTTCGTTCTGCAGGATGGTGGTCGCGAAGGGCGCTGCCGTAGTCTGTAGCTATGGCTTCCCTTCCCCGACTCGTACAATCCACCCCCGACGATAACCGGCCCGCGTCGCTGCATGCGGAGCAGACGATCCTGGGCGCGATGCTGGTGGACTCGCTCGCGATTGTGGATGCGACGATGCTGCTGAAGGCGGATGATTTTTCGCTGGACTCGCACCGCAAGATCTATGAGGTGATGCTGCACCTGTCGGAGGTGGGCTATGCGGTCGACATCGTGACCGTCGGCGAGGACCTGAAGAAGAAGAAAGAGCTCGACTCGATCGGCGGGCGGGCCTACCTGGCGAGCTTGTCCGAGGGGCTGCCGCGCAAGCTTTCGATCGAAAGCTACGTCCGGATCGTGCGCGACAAGGCGCTGATGCGCGAGCTGATGCAAGTCTGCGACATGGGCATGGCGGAGGCGGCGGACCAATCGCTTGAGGCGATCGAGGTGCTGAATAAGGTTGAAAACCGGATGATGGAGATCTCCGAACACGCGATTACGGGCGGGTTTTCGGGGATATCGGATATTGTTCGCAGCTCGTTCGGGTCGATCGACAAGCTGTACGAGCAGGGCCGCGAGGTGACCGGGCTGCGCACGCACTACACCGAATTCGACAAGATGACGTCCGGCCTGCAAGACTCGGAGCTGGTGATTATTGCCGCGCGGCCTTCCATGGGCAAGACGGCATGGGCGATCAACATCGCGCAGAACTCGGCCGTGAAGGATGGCAAGGTGGTGGCGGTGTTTTCGCTGGAAATGAGCAAGGAATCACTGCTGCGCCGCATGCTGGCGGGCGAGGCGCTGGTGGGCGCGCGCAAGCTGCAGACGGGCTTCCTCGGCCGGGACGACAAGGACAAGCTGAACCGCGGGCTCGAGCGGCTCATGGAATCGAAGCTGTTTGTGGACGACACGCCGGGCATCTCGTTGGCGGAGATGCGCGCGAAGGCGCGGCGGCTGAAGCAGCAGGAAGGGTCGCTGGACCTGATCGTGATCGACTACCTGCAGCTGATGACGGGGTCGGCGGGGTCGAGCCAGAAGAAGTTCGAGAACCGGACCCAGGAGGTCTCCTCCGTCAGCCGCGGGTTGAAGGCGCTGGCCAAGGAACTGAAGGTTCCGGTGGTGGCGCTGTCGCAGCTTTCGCGTGGCTCGGAACAGCGGACGGGCGACAAGAAGCCGCTGCTCAGCGATCTACGCGAGTCGGGGTCGATCGAGCAGGACGCGGACGTGGTCTGCTTTATCCATCGCGAGGAGTACTATGATCGCGAGAACGAAGACCTGAAGGGCAAGGCGGAGATCATCATTGCCAAGCAGCGCAACGGGCCTACGGGGTCGGTGCATATGCGGTTTCTGTCGGAGTTTACGGTGTTCATGGATGAGGACACGACGCACTCGGGCGGTGGCGGGGACTACTAAGGACAAGGCGTAACTAGGAAAGAACGGAAAATACGGGATAAGAGTGGACCGCACTGCTTCGGTTTTCCTTTTATCCTATATTTTCAGTTTTATTCTGGTTATGCCTTTGCTTTAAGCGAGGCCGGTGCGTTGCGCGTGGGTGGCGATGGCTTGGTTGATTTCGAGGGCCAGCGCGAGGGCTCGGTGGCCGTCTTCGCCGTTGACGACGGGGCGGGTGCGGGTGCGGACGGCATGCAGGAAGGCCTGGAGTTCGAGGCGGAGGGGTTCGCCGGGGGCTACGGGGAGCTTGCTCATGCTGAGGCCGGCGGTGGGGTGGCGGGGCGCGCCTTCGGGTTCGGGCTTGCTGTGCTGTTCGATGAGCGCGGTGAGTTCCTCGGAGGTGAGCCCGGCGGCGGCGGTGACGTCGATCAGGAGCAGGTCCTGGCGGGCGAAGTCGAGCGAGAGGTATTGGTGCGGCTGGAAGAAGCGCAGCTTGCGGACGCGCTCGGTGGAGACGCGGGAGGCGGTGAAGTTGGCGACGCAGCCGTTTTGGAACTCGAGACGGACGTTGGCGATGTCAACCGTGTGCGAGAGGACGGGGAGGCCGACGGCGCGGACTTCGCGGACGGGTGAGTCGACGAGGGAGAGGACTACGTCGAGGTCGTGGATCATGAGGTCGAGCACGACGTCGACGTCGAGCGAGCGCGGGGTGAAAATGCTGAGGCGGTGGGCCTCAAAGAACATGGGGCGGTTGAGGTGGGCGCGGGCGGCGGCGACGGCGGGGTTGAAGCGCTCAAGGTGGCCTACCTGCAGGATGCGGCCGTGCTCGGCGGCGAGCGCGAGCAGGGCGTCGGCTTGGGCGAGGGTGGCGGCGAAGGGCTTTTCTATGAGTAGGTCCAGGCCCGCGGCTAGCAGTGGGGCAGCGGCGGCGGCGTGGTGAAGGGTGGGGACGCAGATGCTCGCGGCGTCGCAGCCGCGAAGCTCTTCTACCGTGGCGTAGGCGGGGATATTGTATTGGGCCGAGGCGCCGGCGCGGACTGCGGGGCTGGCATCGATGACGGCGGCGAGGCGCACGGGCTCACCGGCGAGCTCGAGCTCGCGGTAGACGCGCAGGTGGTTGCGCCCGAAGGCTCCGGCGCCGACGACGGCGACTCTGGTTGGTTCAGCCACTTACTTTTCGATGGGGGCTTCGACGGCCTCGCGGCAGCGGCTGTAGAGCTCGAGCAGGCTGGCGACCTGGTCGTCGGATTTGGTGGTGGTGGGGATGCCGAAGCCGGTGCCGCCGGGGGACTTGGCGCCTACGTTGGCGTGGGCGGCGACGAACTTGAGGAGGTCGAGCGCGATGTCTTCGGAGCGGCGGGCGGTGGTGCCGGGGGTCTGCGGGGATTCCATACGTTGATGCTACCGGGGTGCGGTGGGGGATGCAACTTTGGCGAGTGCGGGCACGGACAAGGCGGATAAAGAACGGATAAAAGAGGCATCAGGACATGCCCTTTGGTTAGCCGCAGGGGTGGAGGCCGCAGAGGATCTCGTAGGCGATGGTGCCGGCGAGGTGCGCGTGGTCGTCGGCGGTGATGCCGGGGCCGAGGAGGATGGCTTCGTCGCCGGGTTGGACGGCGGGGAGGCCGGTGATGTCGACGACGGTGAGGTTCATGGAGATGCGGCCGAGGATGTCGGCGCGGCGGCCGGCGATCATGACCCAGCCGTGGGGGCCTGAGAGCTCGCGGCGCAGGCCATCCGCATAGCCGGCCGGCAGCAGCGCGACGCGCATCGGGTTCCTTGCGGTGAAGGTGCTGCTGTAGCCTACGGTGTCGCCCGGGGCGAGGTTGTGGACGGCGAGGATGCGGGCCTTCCAGGTGAGGACCGGCCGGAGCTCGGGCTGGACGTGCGGGTGCGGCGTGGGCAGGCAGTAGCCGTAGAGCGCGAGCCCGCTGCGGACCATCGCGCGCGCGCCGGCCGTGGCCGCCAGGGTGGCGAGCCAGGGGGTGGGCTGAGCGGGGTTGTCGAGCGTGGAGGTGTTGCCGGCGTGGACCCAGGCGGGCGTGGCTCCGGCGGCGAGCACCTGGGCGACAGCCTGCTCGAAGAGCCGCTGCTGGCGCTGCGTAAGGGCGGAGTCCTCGACTTCAGAGGCGCAGAAATGGGTAAAGAGGCCGTCGAGCAGCAGGCCGGAGTGGGTGAGTTGCTCGAGTAGCGCTGCCAGCGCGGGGCCGGCCGCGACGCCCTGGCGGCCCATGCCGGTATCGATCTCTACGTGGACCTTGACGCCCTCGCAGCCGGTCAGCCAGGCGATCTGCCCGGCGGTCCAGAGGACGGGGGTGAGGCGGTGCTGGCGGATCAGCGGTACGTCTTCCGGGAGGAAGCCGCACATGAGCAGGAGCTCGGGCTCGGGGCCGGCGGCGGTGCGGACACGCGCGCCCTCGCCGGCGCAGGTGACGCCGAGCCAGCGTGCGCCGGCTTCGACCAGGAGCGTTGCGCAGAGCTCCGCGCCGTGGCCGTACGCGTTGGCCTTGATCACCGCGAGGACCTGTGTGGCGGGGCCGGCGGCGCGCTCGAGCGCGTGGAAGTTGTGCTGCAGATGGGGGCCGGAGATCTCGATCCAGTTGTTCACGCTTGGTCTATGGTAGCGCCCTGGGGCAACGACTTAACACAGAGGAGAGAAGAACCACAGAGAACACAGGGTGGAGTGGTTGTTCTGAAGCGATGGCGTCCGACCCTTAAGCCGTGGCATTTGGCTTGAAAGCAAGCCTCAGTGTGAACCCTGTGGTCCTTCTCTGTGCACTCTGTGTTCGGCTCTACTGCATCTTCTGGACGACGGTGCCCTCGGGAAACTTGAGGACGAACTGCTCGTCGTCGATTTTTTCGTTGAGCGTGTTGAGCTTGTTGATGGTGATCTTGAGGCTGTACTCGTCGATGGGGCGCGTGATGGAGATGCTCATGGGAAAGTCGATATCGCCGAACTTCTGGTAGTTGTCGTAGACGACGATGGTGACGATGTGGCCGTTCTGGTAGATGTCCTGCTGGTAGGGCAGGAGCGTGGTGCGCGAGATGTGCACGACGCGGACGGTTTCGAGCACGTGATCTTTGCGGTTGCGCAGGAAGGCGACGTCATAGTCGGGCTCCTCGACCGCGCCCTGCTTGCTGGTGGCGGGGGTAAGGATGCGGGAGTTTTCGGTCTCGCTGACATACTCGTCGGGCAGGACTGGGGGGACCTGCAGGGCCTCGCGGATGATGTTGGGGCGGAGGCTTTCGAGGCCGGTTCTGGTGGGTTTGGCGGGCGGCGCGTCGACGCCTTCATAGGCGCCGGTCTTGCTGACGGCGCTGTAAAACAGCTTGAAGTTTTTCCCATCCGAAACCATCTCGATCGCACGCGAGCCGATGACGGGCTTGAGCATGACAACGTGCAGATCAGACGGCTTGCGCAGGATGATGTAGCCGGCGAGCGTTGGGTTGTCGGTCAGCTTGCCGGCGCGCGCGCCGCCGGTCGAGGAGGCGATGTCAACCTTGGCGGTGAAGCTCTGGACGGCCGCGTACTGCGCGTTCATGCGGGCGATGAGCTGCTCGAGCGTGGCGTCCATCAGGTGCGGGGCGATGGTCGTCTTGTTGACCATGCGCACGCTGCGGCAGCCGGTAAGCGCAAGCAGGAGAGAGATCGCGAGCAGCAGCTTGGCCCGCAGGCGGCGCGCGACCGGAGAGGGTGGCGAGGATTGTTCGGCGTGCAAGAACTCAGCCGCGGCCGGCGTGCGGGGAGGGGCCGGGTTGGAGGAGAGAGAACGGATCATCGTGGAGAACAGTTTTTGCGCGCGGACGAACGGGAGGACAGTAGCCCCGAGGCTCGGGCAGGTCAATGGAGGGTGACTGTGGAGCCGCGCAACTTCCATCGTACCTTGTTGTGATGAGACGCAGACGGCGGAGGGTTCGCGGGACTTTATTTTTACTTGGGCTAGTTCCGCTCCGAAACGTTGCGCTGGCCGGTGGGACACATGTCGAGCAGCGGGCATTGGCCGCAGCGTGGGCCGGTGAAGGTGCAAAGGGTTTGCGCGTGCAGCTTGACGAGGGAGTGGTGCTCGTCGAGCATGGCGGCGTCCCACTCCTGCGGGATGATTCGCATCAACCGCTCCTCGGTCACGCCGCCGTCGGCCCGCGGGGTCAGGGCCAGGCGCTGCACCACGCGGAGGTGGTTGGAGTCCACGCAGAGCGCGCGGCGGCGCAGGGTGGAGAAGTTGACGACGGCCGCCGAGATCTGCGGGCCTACGCCCTCGAAGGATTCGAGCCACTCGCGGATCTTCTCCGTGCGGTATTTGGCGAGGAACTCGAGCGTGAGCGCGCCGTAACGCGCGGTAATCTGCATCAGCGCTAGCTTGAGGCGCGGCGCCTTGACCTCGGGAAAGGTGACGACGGCGATGGTTCGTTCGATGTCCTCGAGGGAGGCGTCGCGGAGTTCTTCCCACGTAGGGAATGTGGCGCGCAGGTCGCGCATGACCTGGTGGGACTCCTCGGTTTTGGTGCGTGAGCTGAGCAGTGAGTAAATGAACTGGGTGAGCGGGTCCCACGGGACGCGCGGGGCGGGGCGGCCGTAGCGCTCGAGCAGCAGCGCCTGCAGGCTCAGGATGCGCGGATCGGGCGGGGTGGGAAAGAGTGGTTCGGGCTGCATCTGGCTTATTCTATTTGGTTCGCGTCACGCCCAGGCTCTTGCCTTGCGCTGTGGCCACGCCCCAGGCCATGCGTGGCGTGTTGTGCGCGATGCCGATGCGCCCGTCCGGGCCCAGTAGGATGACGCCCCCATGCCCGCCGAGCCGGTCGTACAGGTAAGCGATAGCCGCGGCGGCTGCCGCTTCCGGGCTCATCCCCGCGGCGACCTTGTCTACCGCCCACTTGCCCAGGACGAGCTTCATGATCGGCTCTCCCCAACCCGTCAGCGAGACCGCCGCCGACAGGTTGTCCGCGTAGCACCCGCAGCCGATGAGCGAGGAGTCGCCCACGCGGCCTGGCGCCTTGTTGAGCGTGCCGCCCGTGCTGGTGCCCGAGGCTAGGTTGCCGTGGGCATCAAGCGCCACCGCGCCCACCGTATCGTGCGAGAGCATGGGGTCGGCGGACAGTGCAACGGGAAGGGCCGACCCGCCCGAGAACGTGGTGTCGCGCAGGCCCTTCAACTCCGCCTCCTGGGCCGCGTACAGACGGCTCTGCTCGCGCGGGATGACGAGGTCCATGTTGTCGCACAGGCGCATGCCGTGCTGGGTGGCAAAGCGCTCCGCGCCGATGCCGACGAAGTACACGTGCGGGCTCTGTTCCAGCACCAGGCGCGCGGCCTGGATGGGGTTCGGCAGGTGCTCCACGCAGGCGACGCCGCCAGTGCGCAGGTCCTCGCCGTTCATCAACAGCGCGTCGAGCTGCACGCGGCCGTCGCGCGTCAGATAGCTGCCGCGCCCCGCGTCGAAGGCCTCGTCGTCTTCCATGACGACGACCGCGGCCTCCACCGCCTCGACCGCCGGGCCGCCACGCTCGAGCACCGCGTAGCCGGCGTCGAGCGCGGCCGCAATGCCCCGCTCGTGCGCGGCGATCTCGTCGTCAGGCATGGCCCAGGCGCCGCCGTGAATCAGGAGTACAGGAGTGGTTTTCAT
>CAXUDC010000073.1:0-2950 GCA_964249685.1 uncultured Acidobacteriaceae bacterium | reverse complement strand
ACGTCCTTGTACACGGCCACGCAGCCTGCCTGCAGCAGCTCCTCGCGCGACCAGCCGCCGGTCTCCACGCCGATTGTCCAGATGCCCGCGTGTCCCGCCGCCTCCGCATCGTAGGGCGTATCGCCGAGCGCGAGCACCTCCTGCGGCTTCAAGCGCAGGCGCTTCAACGTCGCCTGAAAGATGTCCGGGTGCGGCTTCGACTGCTTCGCATCGTCGGCCGAGCTCTCCTCCTCGATCAGGTGGTCCATGCCGACGATCTTCTTGTAAATAGCGAGGTCCTCCTTGCTGGCGGACGACGCGAGCGACAGGCGAATGCCCTCGGCGTTGAGCTTTTCCAGAAACTCCTTCGCGCGCGGAATCGGCTGGACTTGCTTCAGGTAGTCGGTCTGGAAGACGAACTTGCGGTACTCGTCCAGCGGCTCCTTGATGTGCTTGCGCTTCCACCATGGCACAAAGACCGGCACCAGTTCATCGCCGCCCTTGCCGATCTGCCGCCGCAGCTCTTCGAGCTCAAGCTCCAGCCCGAGCCCGCGAAACGCCACCTGCCACGCCTCCGCATGCAGCCAGTTGCTCTGCACCAGGGTTCCATCGATATCGCAAAGAAGCGCCTTGATCATCCGCCGTTGGATGCGCGCCGCGCGTAAACTGGCTAAGCCATGAACCTTCAACAGCTCACCGACCACTTCGCCCTGCCCGGCGTGCTCGCCTTTGAGGCAGATCACAACGGCCTGACGCGCGCGCAGATCACCCTGCCCGCCGGCAAGGCGACCGTCTACCTGCACGGCGCGCACGTGACGCACTGGCAGCCGGCCGGTCAGGCGCCGGTCCTGTGGCTTTCGGAGCTCTCCGCGTTTGCTCCCGGCAAGCCCATCCGCGGCGGCATCCCGGTCTGCTTTCCCTGGTTCGCAAACGACACCGGCAACCACGCCCGTTCCGCGTCCGGAGAAGCCAAGCCCGGCCCCTCGCACGGGTTCGCCCGCATAGAGGATTGGGAGCTAGCCTTTGCCGCGCTCGCCGGCGAGGCCCTGCACCTGACCTTCACGCTCGGGCCCAACGACCTCAGCCGGTCGTTCGGCTACGACCACTTCCGCGTCGCGTACGAGGTCGTCGTCGGACAAAATCTTACCGTGCGCCTCACGGTCGCCAACAGCGGAACCACGCCGCTGCCCTTTGAGGAGGCGTTCCATACCTACTTCGCCGCGGACCCGCGCCGTGCGGAACTGACCGGGTTGGAGTCCGCTCCTTATATCGATAAGACCGACGGCATGAAGCTGAAGACCGGCCCGGTAACGCCGCTGCTGCTCGATAAGTGGACCGATCGCCTCTACCCGGGCACCGCGACGACGGTCGTGATCCACGACAACGCGCACGGCCGCACGATTACGGTCGCGAAGCAGAACTCGCACAGCACCGTGGTCTGGAACCCCTACCCGGAGGCCAGCAAGACGATGCCGGACCTGGCGCCGGACGCCTGGCAGCACTTCCTCTGCGTGGAGGCCGCCAATGCCGGCAGCGACACGGTCAAGCTCGCGCCCGGCGAGGCCCACACGATGCAGGCTGTCCTTACCTCTCACCCCAGCGAAGGCAAATAAAGCTTCCTTGTTTGTCATTCCCGCAGGGAATCTGCGTTTGCTCTTCGCCAGACACTTCCGACCGTCCCATGCACGCCCGGCCCGAGACCCGATCATGCTCATCCTCGCCTCCGCCTCCCCTCGTCGCAAGCAACTGCTCACCCAGGCTGGCCTCACCTTCACCGTCGCGCCCGCCGATATCGACGAGACTCCCCTCGCCGGCGAGGCTGCCGCCGTCTACGTTCAGCGCCTGGCGGTCGAGAAAGCGCAGGCCGTTTGCGCTCTTTATCGGGACAGGCACACGGACGGCGACCCCCTGACGGTTCTCGCCGCCGACACCGCGGTCGTCCTGCAGGACGGCTCGATCCTGGGCAAGCCTGTCAACGCGGCCGCCGCGGCCGGCATGCTCTCGCTCCTCTCCGGCCGGACCCACGCCGTCATGACCGGGCTCGCGGTCGTCACCCCCGCTCGCACCTGCTCCGAGGTCGAGATCACGCAGGTCCACTTCAACCTGATCTCGCACGAAGAGATCGAAGCCTACGTCGCGACCGGCGAGCCGCTCGACAAGGCCGGCGCCTACGCGATCCAGGGCTACGCGGCGCGCTGGATCCCCAGGATCGAAGGCGATTACTTCAACGTGGTCGGCCTGCCGATCGCGCGGGTGGTTGCGCTGCTCGCGGAGGCTGGTCAAGCGCACGTTGCAGAGGGGGACGCATCTTAAACATTCTAAATAACTTGCAGAGCGGATGCGCGGAAGACCACCGGAACCACGCTGATCAACCCCAGTTGCACGAATGTCAATCTGTGGTTTTTTCGCCACACCCGCCTGCATGACTGCAGCGTTACTCTGTTGGGGTAAGGCGAGGGTTCAAGTGCAGGCATTTACCGTCGCACCCGGCTCGGCGCATGTCGAGCAGACGATACAATCCGAGATCGCCTTCGAAGGAGTCGGCCTGCACTCGGGCGCGCACGTCTGTATGCGCCTGGTCCCCGCCGCCGCCGGCTCCGGCATCGTCTTCCGCCGCACCGATCTCGACAACTTCGAGATCCCCGCGACCGGCCGCAACGTCGCCAAGGTGAGCTATGCGACGTCGCTGATGCGTCAGTCGGTCCTCATCCAGACCACCGAGCACCTGCTCTCGGCGCTCATCGGCTTCGGCGTCGACAACGTCATCGTCGAGGTCGACAACCTCGAAGTCCCCATCCTCGACGGGTCGTCGCTCCCGTACGTGCAGGCGTTCCAGGCCACCGGCCTGCGCCAGCAGCGCCGCCGCCGCGAGTACCTCAAGATCCTTAAAGAAGTAGAAGTCCGCGACGGCTCCAAGTTCATCGGCGTCTATCCCGGCAACGGCTACGGCATTGACTATACCATCGATTTC
>CAXUDC010000072.1:0-15993 GCA_964249685.1 uncultured Acidobacteriaceae bacterium | reverse complement strand
GTGCGCCAGTGTTTCCCATAGGGCCAATTGGACCTGTGGCTCCCGTCAAGCCTATCGGGCCGGCTATTCCAGTTGCGCCGGTCGGCCCGACGGCTCCAGGCATGCCTACCGGCCCGGGTGCTCCAGTTGCGCCAGTTGCTCCCACTGGGCCCGGAGCTCCGCCTGGACCTCGGGCTCCGGCCGCGCCCGCCGGACCAACGGGACCATCGGCTCCGGCTATTCCAGCAGGCCCCTGCGGACCGGGAGGGCCTTGAATGCCAGCCACGCCTGAAAGTGCGGACGCAACCCAGTGGGATCCGTCGAAGCTCAGAACCTGACCTGCCGAGGGGGACAACGCTGGATCAAGCGGCTGGCCCCTTAACCTGTCGACCGAGATCGCCTGCTGTGTACCGCTCACATCCCCGGAAAAATTACCGAGGAGCGTCCAGGCCGAGCTTGCCTGCAGCACCGGAATCAACGGAACGTCAGGAGACATCTCCGCACCGTCCACGTTTACGTGAAGGAGCAGGTCGGGTTGCAGCGTGATCGAGACAGGCAGGGCCGGCATTCCGGCGCTACCCAGAACGACGCTATAGAATCCGTTCGCTACGGGGAGGCTCTGTGGACCTGAACTCCATAGCACCGTTCCGCTCGCATCGACGATCGAGAAAACGAACGCGTGCTTTCCTTCGGCAAACGAGTTTGACTCCGTGAGCCGGCCATCGTAGGCCAGCACGGGGCTTGGTGGGGTGACAAGCTGAGCCGCGGATCTGCCAAAGAGGGAACCCAGGATGATCGCGAGCAGCCCGACTGAGCGACGCATGCGCTCGCTCCTGCCTTCAATCCCGTCCACTTTCTGTTGATCGGTCATTTCGACTTCCCACCCGTCTCCAGAGGTCCGAACTCGCTTCTTACCGAGATCTCTGCGGCTTTGTTTTCCTGGCTCGCCGAGGCCAGCGGTCGGCCGATAACCACGTCGTTCTGAATCGAGCCCTGGACCTGGTGGGCACCTGACGCCTCCACCAGGCCAGAACCGTTCGGGGAGAGAAACTCTCTCCTGCCCGTTCCACATCCTGCAATGGAAAGAAGCATGGCCAGCAGCAGTGATCGCTGGAGCAAGGCAAACCGGATGTTCTCTGATAAGTTGATGTTGCGCATTGTGGATCCTTCTCTGCATACGGTCGTTACTCACGCTTGCCTGAGGAAGCGCTCTTTGATCGCCCGACGAGGCTTGGTTTTGACATCATGGCCTCTGTCGGCCCAATCTTTAAACTTGCCCTTAAGGGCAGTTAAAGGATGGCCCTCCATGAATCCCTATATCGGCCGAGAAAGGATAAGGATTAGCCCCGGTTGGCATACATGGCTGCCACAAAGATCTTTGATCTTAAGAATCTGTCTAATCAGAATGCGCCCGCCCCATGCAGGCAACGTCTTCAGCACGCCGGGAACCTTGTCCCAAGGTACGGCCAGAAGCACGATGGATGCGCGTGCGGCTTCGAGAACTGTAGCTGCTGTGGCACCCGGCCCTTAAGCAGCGACGCCCGGGGACAAGGTCTCCGGTTTTGCTAAGAACAGTATGACCTGCCTTGAGCGCGTATCTTTGCGGACGCCTGCGCCACTCTCCCGCCGCCCAGGATCCCAATCTACATTGTTTGTCCTTGCTCGATCGGGGGTCAGTTTGTAAGCAGAACCGCGCCGGCTTTTCCTGGCCGGCCTACCTGCTCGAGCGCCTCGGCAATGTGGGTAAGTTCATATGTGCCGGCAACCTGAAAGAGCTCTGGCTGCGTCTCCGCGAGACGCACGGCCGTCGCAATATCTTCCGCTCGAATTTCGGGCGAGGCTGCTTCGATCCATCGATGGACAGAGGCACCTCGAATGCTGATGTCGCGATAGGTGGCAGCCATCAGATTCGGGGTTCCTTCGCCGAGCGCACCGTAGGTTACGATCGAGCCGCTGTCGGTGAGAACCGAGGCCAGGTCGGTGAGAAACGAGCCGCCAATCCCATCCAAAGCCAGGTAAACAGGCTGTCCTGCTGCTGCCTTCTTCACCTCTTCCTGCCAGGTGGAAGAGGCCGTCACAAAGGTCGGCGCACCGGGAAGGCTGGCCTGCGAGCGGACCAGGCGCAGCGGCTTCATACCCATCTCCAAGCCCAACGCGGTGATGATCCTGCCGACCGCAGAGCCAGCCGCGGACTGGACGAAGTACACCGGTCCTTCCATCGAGGGCGGTAGGGCCTGATGGCCGGTTCTCAGGATCATCCGCGCTGTGATGGCGTTCAGGAGCATCTGTGAAGCGACCTCATCCGGGACCGCATCCGGAATGGGCGTTACGGAAGACTCCGGGGCGAGGACGACTTCACTCCATGCGCCGAAGACGGGAAAGACCGCGACCCGCTGGCCGGCCTTGAAGCCGCGCTTGAAAGCTGCTTCGGGACCGACAGCCTCGATCACGCCTGGACCTTCGAAGCCTGGAACACGCGGAGCGTCAGGCTTGATCGCCGGGGGAGACGCAGCTGAGCGTGATGCCTTCCACCATGTAGAGGTCTCCAGGATGAATGGGGCGATGCGTCAAGCGGACGCGGACCAAGTCCTTCTCGGGCGCGCCAGGATCCGCGACCGTACCTAGCCGCAAGACCTCTTCAGGCCTTCCATAGCTGTCATGGATGACGGCCCGGACCGTGCTCGTTGCTACGCTTTGTTCCGTTTGCTTGTCCATCTGACGTCCTCTTTCTGGATGCCAGCAGGCGGACCCGTCTCGTATAACTGTTAGGATTGCCGTAACAGTCACAAGGATGCTTTAACTTCCTCGAATCTCGGAGACCAGATCTGCCACCGTCCGCCTGGCGAGGCTTCTTTCAAAGACATGCTGGCCATCGCTGACGACCTTCTTCATGCAGCCCTTGATGTTGGCACTCACCCGGCAGTCCCTCTGTACGGGATAGCCGTGGATCGCGAACGCCGCTGGCGGATCGATCGCGCGATAAATGTCAAGCAGCGTTATATGGGTAGGAGCGCGAGCCAGGACGCATGATCCGTTCCTTCCCTGGGTTGCGACCACCAGGCCATGCTTTGACAGTTTGGAAAGGATCTGACGGACAAAACTCGGAGCAGCGTTTACGCTCGAGGCGAGCCTGGTCGAAGTGACCTCCTCACCTTCGTGAAAGCCCAGGCCGGCCATAATGTGGACTGCGACGGAAAACTGGATGTTGGTTGCCGACATACTGTTACGTGTATCACGACAGTTGCCGAGGAGCCAAGCAGTCGCCATCGAGCAACAGCAAGCACTGAGGCAACTGGCCGTTGCTGATCCGGCAGGGCTTACTCCCCCAGCAAGACGCGCTTGATCCGGTAAGCCCGGCCCGTCATGGCGTCGCACTCGATCAGCGTCGCCGCCAGCTTCGGGTTGCCGCGCGCCGCCTCGAACTTTACCGGCATCCCGGTCAGAAAACGCTGCAGCACCAGCTCCGTATTCACGCCAATCACCGAGTCGTACGGCCCGCTCATGCCCACGTCGGTCTGGTAAGCGGTACCCTGCGGCAGGATGCGCTCGTCTGCCGTGGGCACGTGCGTATGCGTACCCAGCACCGCGGTCACGCGCCCGTCCAGATACCAGCCCAGCGCGACCTTTTCACTCGTCGCCTCCGCATGCACGTCTAGCAGGATCACCTTCGCCTTGATCTTCGCCAGCAGCTCGTCCGCCTTGCGAAACGGATCGTCGCAGGCCGACATGAAGACGCGCCCCTGCAGATTCATCACCGCGTACGCAGTGCCATCCTGCAGCACGCCTTCATACACACCGAAGCCCGGAGCCTTGGTCGTATAGTTCGCCGGCCGGATGATCCTGCGGCCGCGCCCATGCGAATCCACCGGCACGGTCATGTAATCGAAGATCTCTTTTTTGTCCCAGATATGGTTGCCGGTCGTGATCACCTGCGCGCCCAGATCGAACAGCTCCTCTGCCAGCGACGGCGTAATGCCCTTGCCACCCGCGGCGTTTTCGCCATTGATCACCAGCAGATCGACCTGGTGCGTCTCCACCAACTGGGGTACGTGCTCCTGCGCGATGTGCCGCCCGGCCGACCCATAAATGTCACCCACAAACAAAATATTCACCTACCGAGCCTAGCAGACCGCGCGATACTCTGGACGAACATGAACGTCGCCTACCTGATCCTCGCGCACACCGCGCCGCAGCAGATCCTGCGCACCATCGGCCGTCTGCGCGCACCGGGTACGACCTTCGTCGTCCATATCGACGCCCGCGCCAACGACGCCATCCACGCTGCGGTCGGCGGCCGGCCAGACGTACATCTCGCGCCGCGCGCACGCTGCTACTGGGGCACCTACGGCATCGTGCAGGCGACGCATAACTGCATCCGCACCCTGCTCGCATCGCGCCAGCCCTTTGACTACGCCGTGTTGCTCTCCGGCCAGGACTACCCGATCAAGCCGCCGTCCGCAATCGCCGCCTTTCTCGAGCAGCATCGCGGCACACAGTTTATCGAGGCCTTCCCGCTCGCCCAGCCCAATCGCTGGACCCTGCAGGGAGGCGCGTTTCAGGCCATGGCGCGTGTCCTGCCATACACGGTAACTCTCCGCAGCAAGACCTTTCATCTGCCGGTAAAGCGCCGGTTTTATCGTGGCTGGACTCCTCACGGCGGCTCGCAGTGGTGGGCTTTGTCGCGGGAGGCGATTGCCCATGTGAGTGAGTATCTCGACGCGAACCCGGGCCTCGCACGCTACTATCGCCACACCTTCATCCCGGACGAGTCCATGATCCAGACCATGCTGGCGAATAGCCCTTTTGCCGCCAGCCTGAGCCCGCAACCAATTCACTACATCGATTGGGAGCGGCCCAATCCCAAGTATCCGCGCACGCTCGACGGCGAAGACTTGGAGCGGCTGAAGGTCGCGCCGGAACTCTTCGCGCGCAAAATGAACCAGGAGCAAAGCGGGAGTCTTCTAACTCAAATTGACTCTGACTTACTAAGCTCTCAATTGCCTTTTGTTGTCATCCCGTAGGGATCTGCGTTTCGCCGAGAGCCCCTCGGCACTAGCCCCGTTTACCTCAAACTTTAGTTGCCGTTTTCTTTTTCGCCGTCATCCTGAGCGAAGCGAACGACCCCCCGCATTCTCTTTGCGGCCACACTTCGAGGTAAACGGGTCTACGCCTTACCCTGCATCGGCCGCAGCAACGGAAACAGAATCACATCGCGAATTGACCGCGATCCGGTAAGAATCATGGTAAGCCGGTCGATCCCGATGCCTTCTCCACCGGTAGGGGGCAACCCATAACCCAGCGCCCGGACGTAGTCTTCATCCATTGGCTGAGCCTCATCATCGCCGCGCTCTTTTTCAGCCAGTTGCATCTCGAATCGCCGCCGCTGATCGACAGGATCGTTCAACTCACTGAACGCGTTCCCGACCTCAAACCCGCCTATGTAGAACTCAAAACGCTCCACCCAGTCCGGCTCGTCCGGCTTCACCTTCGACAGGGGACTTACCGCAAGAGGAAAGTCGTAAATAATCGTAGGTTGAATCAGGTGCTCCTCCGCGACATACTCGAAGATGGCTGCGATCGTCTTGCCATAAGGCTCACCGGCGACAAGGTTCTTTCCACATTCTTCAAGATGCGCGTATAAGTCGCGATACTGCAATCCAGCGCGAATCCATTGTGGGTCGCGCTCGAAGATCATCGTGGACACCGGGTCGCGAAGCTCCGGAACGACCAGCTTCAGCCATGCAGCAAGCGCGCCGGCAGAGGCGAAATCCGCCACACCCGGCACCTGGCCCGCATCTGCCGGCCAGAACTTCGCGATGGCCTCCCGCATGGAAAAGCGCGTCCACTTGGCAAGGTCGATCTCTACCCCGTTGAAGCGGGTCACCGTGGTTCCATTTACTTCTGTAGCAACATACTGGACTAACTCCTCGGTCAAGTCCATCAGGTCATGGTAGTTAGCATAAGCCTGGTAGAACTCCAGCATGGTGAACTCGGGATTATGCTGAGTACTTACGCCCTCGTTGCGGAAGTTACGATTAATCTCATAGACCCGGTCCATTCCACCTACCACCAGGCGCTTCAGGTAAAGCTCGGGCGCGATGCGCAGGAAGAGCTCGATGTCGAGTGCGTTGTGGTGCGTCACGAAGGGCCGCGCGGTAGCGCCGCCCGCGATCGAGACCATCATCGGGGTCTCGACTTCCAGGTAGCCGCGGTCATCGAAGAACCTCCGCAGCGCGCGCAATACCAACGCCCGCTTGACGAAAACCTCGCGCACGTTCGGCGGCGCTTCGACGACATGCGGGTCGCGCTCGGTCTCCGTCTGGCTCGCTTCAGGATCGTTCGCGGCCATCGGCGCGGGGCCGTGCTCGGCCTGCTTGGCGGACTGGCCCGTGTTCATGAACAAATCGACATAGCGCTGGCGATAGCGTAATTCCACATCTTCCAGACCGTGGTATTTATCCGGCAGGGCTAACATCGCCTTTACAAGAAACGTAAGACGACTCACATGGAGCGTAGTCTCACCCGTCTTGGTGACAAACAAATATCCTGTAACTCCAACATGATCGCCCAGGTCGAGCAGCTTGTAAATTCCATACTGTTCTTCGCCGACATCGTCGCGCCGGACATAGATCTGCAGGCGCACGCCGCCCTGCTGCAGCTGCGCGAAGCCCGCCTTGCCTTGCCGCCGATGCTGCATGACGCGCCCGGCAACGGACACCTCGACGCGCTGCGCTTCCAGCTCCTCGGCCGTCTTCGCGGCGGGTCCATCGATATACTCGGCGCGGACTTCCGGGATCGTTCTAGTGGCGCGAAAGCTGTTGGGGTAGCGCGCCTCCGCGGCGGTCAGGCCCTGCGCCTCGCCGAGCGCGCCAATCTGCTCCAGCTTTTCCAGCCGTAGCGCATACGCCTTCTCTTCAAACTCCGATTCAAACAATGCCGTTTCTCCCTGGTCCAGACTAACGCCTCCTCTATCGCCGGTGCGGCCGATGCGCGATAATTGACCCATGGCCGACGAGAGCACTCCGAAAAAAGACAAGGCTGCCGGCGGCCTGGGCAACCTGGTGCAGGCGGAGTCCATGGTGCAGCTTGCGCTTGCGGTGCCGGCCGGCTGCTTTGTCGGGCTGCTCATCGGGGCCTGGCTCGACCGGCACTTTCACCAGCACTGGATCGTCGTCGCGGGCATGCTGCTCGGCGCGGCGGCCGGGTTTGTGCAGATCTTCACTGCGGCGAGCAGGTCGCTGAAGCGGGGCGATTGACCATGGCCGAGATTCAACCAGCACGATGGACCTCCGGGCTGAGCGACGCCGATGTGCGCGAGGCAATGCTCAAGTCGCTGCGCCTGCTGGGCGTACTGTGTCCGCTGGCCATGGCGCTGTTCTGGTGGAAGGCGGGCTGGCGCAGCGGCGCGCTCGTGCTGATCGGTTCGGCCATCTCGGCGGCCTCGTTGTGGGAGTGGATGCGGCTCATCTCGCTCATGAACGACCAGATGGATGCCGGTTCGAACGCGCGTCCCATGGGCTTCACGCTGGTGGGATTCTTCCTCCGCCTGGGTCTTACAGTTGCGGTGCTCTATGGTAGTCTTAGGTATCTTCACGGAAGCGTGCTTGCACTGGCAGTTGGCCTCCTTCTGGGCATCTTTTCGCTCACGATCGAGGCGCTACGGCTGCTGAAACGCTGGACGGTGTAGTCGCTTCCTGAAGTGTGAATCGCCCAACAGATTATGCCTACCCAACTGTTACTGACCCGCTTTCTGAACGCACACTTCGCGTCCGCCGTGGATAGCCTGCTGCTGGCCCTGCATATCCACCCCGCTTACCCGCGCGCCCCCATCACCAACGCCATTGCGATGGAACTGGTGCTTTTCTGCGTTATCCTCCTCTACTTCATTGCGATTCGCGTGTCGCTGTCGGTCGAAAAGCCGGGCGCGGTGCAGCACCTGGCAGAGATGACGCACGGCTTCGTCGGGGAGCAGAGCGAGAGCATCATCGGCCATGGCTATGAGCGCTTTACCGCCTTCCTGACCGTGCTGCTGCTGTTCATCCTGCTCGGCAACCTGATGGGCCTGGTCCCGGGGCTGGAATCGCCGACCGCGAACCCGGTCGTCCCGCTCGGCTTTGCCCTGGTGACGTTCTTTTACTACCACTACCATGGGATCCGGGCCAATGGCTGGTCCTACTACAAACAGTTCGTGGGGCCAGTCTGGTGGCTGTACCCGCTCATGCTGCCGATCGAAATCATCTCGCATTTCGCCCGCGTGCTGTCGCTCACGGTGCGTCTCTACGCGAACATGTTTGCCGGCGACATGGTGACGCTTGCGTTCTTCTCCCTCGTGCCGATCGGGGTGCCGCTCGTCTTTCTTTCGCTGCACCTTGCGGTGGCCGTCATCCAGGCGTACGTGTTCATGATCCTGGCCACGGTCTATCTTTCGCTTGCGGTCGCGCACGACCACTAATTTCAGGTTTTCCAGCCGCGGGGCGCCCCCTCTCGGCTGGATGCACTACTCGCCGCTTAGCGTGAGGGTGCCAGTACGGTGAGCATCAACCACCCACTGGCGGCGAACATTCTGACGGGGGCTCGGAGTTCCAACATGGCTCGTATGCTGCAGATTTACAAGTTCTTCTTTATGGCGATGGCCGCGCTCTTCCTTGCTACGCCCGCGTTCGCACAGGATGCCGCCAAGTCCACCAACCCGTACGGCGCGCTCGCCGTCGGCATCGGCATGGGCATCGCCGCCGGTCTCTGCGGTCTCGGCCAGGGCCGCGCCACCGCCTCGGCTTCGGAGGCGCTCGCGCGCAATCCCGGCGCACGCCCGGGCATCCAGCTGTTCCTGATTCTCGGCCTGGCGTTCATCGAGTCGCTGACGCTATTCACGTTCGTTCTGCTCTTCATTCGCACCGCCTAGCGCGCAGCAGGCAGAACGGCCTCCGGAACCCGGAGGCCGTTCTACCTGCGATCTACCCCCATCGCTCTGATCCGAGGCTCGTCCGGGTAGGCCGCTCACGGCTCAAGTTCCTCACCTTCAATTTTGCATCTCACGGCCAACTTCTTGCACCGTGCACCGTAACGGAGCGTCTCAGCAGTCATGTCCTCGCTCGCGCGCTCGACCCGGATCAACCGGAAGTTCCAAGCTCCCATACCCACCAAAGTCGGCGGGCTGAGCGTCGTCCTCAAAGTCCTGCCGCAGTACCTGAGCAGCAGCCTGGAGCGCGTGCCGAAGGTGCCGTTGGGTCCCTTTACGACCGACCCCAGCACGTATGCGAGCCCTCCTGCGGATGGCCTGCGCGTGACCTGGTTCGGCCATTCTTCTGTGCTGTTTGAGCTGGACGGCGTGACCCTCCTCGTCGATCCCGTATGGGACGAGCGCGCCTCGCCCGGCAAGTGGTTCGGGCCCAAACGCTTCTTTGCGCCCACCCTGCCGCTCGATCGTCTGCCACCTCTCGACGCCGTGCTGCTCTCGCACGACCACTACGATCACCTCGGCCGCGAGACGGTCGCGACGCTTGCCCGCCAGCGGCCCACCCTGCGCTGGATTGCGCCACTCGAGGTGGCCAGGATTCTCGCCAGCTTCGGCGTTCCGCCGGCCAGCATCACCGAGCTCGATTGGACCCAGGACACCCTCGTGCGCGGTCCGTCCGGCGCCGAGCTGCGCGTAACCTCCGTGCCTGCCCGCCACTTCTCCGGCCGCTCTCCCTTCAACCGCAACGAGACCCTGTGGATGGCCTACATCCTGCGCGGCCAACGCCACACCGTCTATCACGGGGCCGACACCGGCCTCTGGCCCGGCTTCGCGCAGATCGCGACCGACCACGGGCCATTCGACCTGACGCTGCTTGAAATCGGCGCCTTCAACGAGCTTTGGAGCGACATCCACCTGGGTCCGGACGGTGCCATGCAGGCCGTCCACGCGCTCGGCGGAGGCACCCTCATGCCGATCCACTGGGGCCTGTTCGACCTCGCACTGCACGCCTGGCGACAGCCCATCGAGCGCATCACCGAGCTCGCCGAACAGCAGGGAATCAGGCTCTTCTCGCCCACTCCGGGCATGCCGGCGGACTTTACCCAGGGGCTGGACCTGCGCTCGCCCTGGTGGCAGCCGCGGCGTTGATCACTTTGCCACGAACCCAGAAGGCCTCTTGCCCTCCTGTGCAAAAGCGGGTACAAAAAGGTCTCAGGATCATTTCGGCGAAAGAGGTTGCGATGGCAAGTGCGGTACAGATGACGCTGCGCGAGGTGATGGATATCCGGCAGGCGTCGGAGTATCTGGGCATCAGCGGCGATACGCTCTACCGTTATGCCAGCGACGGCTTCGTTCCGGCCTTCAAGCTGGGCAACCGCTGGCGCTTTAAGCGCAGCCTGCTCGATGCCTGGATGGTGGAAAAGAGCGGCGTCCGCGAGGCCGGAATGACGATCATGCCGAAGCAGAAGAAGCCCGTGGGGCGCGCGGGTTAGAGGTGTTTTGCCACAGTGTAGTACGACTCCAGTCGAACCGCAGATCCCTACGGGATGACAACCAAAATACAAAGACAAGAGCGCTTTCTGTTGTCATTCCGTAGCGAAGCGGAGGAATCTGCGGTTCGGACCAGCACAACATGTCGCGGAAAACGGGCTAGCCTTCTTCCGCCACCGGTCGCAGCGTCAGCACCGTGATCTCCGGTCTACAGTTCAGGCGAAACGGAATCCCCACCGTCCCAATGCCGCGATTGACATAGAGCTGCGTATTCCCGCAAAGATAGTGGCCTTCGACATAGATGCGGCCGAGCGGCGGCAGCAGCAACGGCCGCATCCCTGGCAGGCGAACCTGGCCGCCATGCGTGTGGCCGGAGAGCACCAGGTCCACGTAGCGCCCGCGTGCGTGCGTCACAATATGGTCGAAGAAGTCAGGCTCATGCGCCATCAGGATGACCGGCGCGTCGGCCTTGCCGGGGATCGCCTGCTCCAGGTTGGGCATGCCGGCGGTAATGTCGTTGGTGCCGGCGAGCCAGAGATACTCGCCGCCGCGCTCGATCCGTACATGCTCGTCGGCGAGAATCGGCAGCCCGTTGTCTTCCATGTGGCCGGTCACGATGCGCTTGCCGACCGCCGCATCATGGTTGCCCAGCACGCCGTAACGCTCCGGGCAGGTAAGCAGGCCCAGCAGTTGCCCGCACCGCGCGGCGGCCGCGTAGGAGAGCCGGTAATCCATTGGCCCCCGCGAGACGTAGTCGCCGGTGACGAGGACCAGGTCGGCCGCAAGCGCGTTGACCTGCTCGATCACCTGGCGCAGAAAGAACTCTTCGGTAAATTCTTCCAGGTGCAGGTCCGAGATCTGCACGATGCGGAAGCCGTGGAAGGCCCTGGGCAGACGCGGAATCAGGAACGTTCGTTGGGTGACTTCGAGTTCGTGGCGGCTGACCTCGTTGGCATAGAGCGCGAGCCCCGCGGAGGCGAGCAGACCTGTCGTAAACGCTCGCCGCGTAAGCGTACCGGGGTTTGGCCGCGGAAGTTGGGGGAAAGCACCAGCCATGGTTCATGATAACGGCTCCCGTGTACGGAAGCGCCGGACCCGGTAAGATGGGGAACGATGATGACCGGATGGAGGACGGGCCGCAAGCGCCGGGTAGCGGCGGCGGCGAAGCGTAGGGGGGTGTCCACGCTGCTCGTAACCAGCCTGCCCGATGTTCGCTATCTGACAGGCTTTACCGGCTCAAACGCCGCGCTAATCCTGCACGGCACGCGCGCGACCATGTTTACCGACGGGCGCTACACCACGCAGGCGCAGGCGGAGGTCGATGGCGCCGCGGTGGTGATCGCGGAGCAGTCGGTAGTCGCCATGGCGCTGGAGTTTGCCGTCGCGCAGGGCATCACGAGCTGCGCGTTCGACGCGGCCACGACCACCGTACAGGGCCTCGAAGCGATGCGCGCTGGTTTGCCCACGAAGCTGCGCAAGAGCTTCTTCGTCGCTACGCCCAACCTGGTTGCCGGGCTGCGCGAGATCAAGGACGAGATCGAGCAGGACCGCATGCGCGCCGCCGCCGCGCTCGGCTGCAGGCTCTTCGACCAGGTGCTCGAGCACATCGTTCCGGGCGCGACCGAGATGGAAGTGGCGATGGCGCTTGAGTACATGGCGAGGCTCGAGGGTGCGGAGCGGATGTCGTTTGAGACCATCGTCGCCGGCGGCGAGCGCTCTGCCTTGCCGCACGGTCGCGCGACAACTGCGAAGCTGCCGCGCCGGGGCTTCGTCACGCTGGATTTCGGCGTGGTGCTCGACGGCTACTGCTCCGACATGACACGCACGGTTCACATGGGCCCGGCGCGTCGCGGCGAGCGCGAGGTCTACGACGCGGTGCTCGATGCCCAGGAGGCGGGTGTCGCGGCGGTCCGCGCGGGCGTGCTGCCGAGTGACGTCGACCACGCCACGCGCAGCGTGCTCGAGCGCGCGGGCCTGGCCGACTACTTTAGCCATTCCACCGGTCACGGCGTCGGGGTGGAGATCCACGAGGGCCCGCGCCTGGGCAAGAAACGCCCGGAGTTCGAAGAAGCCCCGTTGAAGACCGGAATGATCGTTACAATTGAACCCGGTGTGTACATGCCCGGAAAGTTCGGCGTGAGAGTCGAAGATACCGTTCTGGTCACGGCCAGGGGTTGCGAGATCCTGACCCCCAGCACCAAGGCCTGGATCGAGCTCTAAGGAGAGAGTGGATGGAAGGTAACGAGTTGCAGGACCTGCGCGAGCTGGTCGAGTTCCTGAAAGCGAACGAGATCGCGGAGTTCGTGCTGGAAAAAGAAGGCCTGAAGGTCAAGCTGAAGTTCCAGGGCGCGGAGCCTGAACCTGCGCCGGCGGTCGACATGGCGCAGCTCGCCCGGCTGATGGCGTCCGCGCCTGCCGCGGCCGGGCCTGCCTTGTCAGCACCCGCAGAGGCACCGGCGGCAGCACCCACGGCCCCGGCCCCGGCCGCCCCCTCGGCTGAGAAGCTGCACACGCTCAAGTCACCCATCGTAGGCACGTTCTACGACTCACCCGCGCCCGGCTCGCCGCCTTTTGTCAAAGTAGGCGACCCAGTCGAGGTCGGCCAGGTGCTCTGCATCGTCGAAGCCATGAAGCTGATGAACGAGATCGAATCCGACATGGCCGGCGAGATCGTCGAGCGCAGCGTCAAAGTAGGTGCGCCGGTAGAGTACGGGCAGGGCCTGTTCTGCATCCGCCCAAGATAAAACAAGCAACAACTCACCACGGATAAGAAGGATAAGAGAACAGATCAAAACGGATGAGAAGCACCGTTTTACCCGATCCAATCCGTTCTTTATCCCTCTTATCCGTGGCAGGTTTTCGTTCCGAGGACTACCCATGTTTCGTAAAGTATTGATTGCAAACCGCGGCGAAATCGCTCTCCGCGTCATCAACGCGTGCAAGGAGATGGGCATCCGCACCGTCGCCGTTTATAGCGAGGCCGACCGCAACTCGCTGCACGTGCGCTTTGCCGATGAGGCCATCTGCATCGGCCCGCCGCGCTCGGCCGAAAGCTACCTCAACATCCCCGCCGTCATCTCCGCGGCGGAGATCGCCAACGTCGACGCCATCCACCCCGGCTACGGCCTGCTGAGCGAGAACGCGCACTTTGCCCAGGTTTGTCAGGCCTCGAACATCAAATTCATCGGACCCCCGCCGGAGGTCATCACGATGATGGGTGAAAAATCCACAGCGCGCCAGACCATGAAGAAGGCCAAGGTGCCGATCCTGCCGGGGTCTGACGGCGTGATCGCCAACGTGGAAGACGCGCTCACCTGGGCCAGGGACGTCGGCTACCCTGTCATTCTGAAGGCGGTCGCAGGCGGCGGCGGACGCGGCATGCGCATCGTGCGCTCCAGCGAAGACCTACCGGATTTGTACAACCAGGCCTCTACCGAGGCGTTGAACGCCTTTGGCAACGGCGATATGTACATGGAAAAGTTCATCGAGCGCCCGCGCCACATCGAGTTCCAGGTCCTGGCCGACGAGCATGGCAACGTCATGAGCCTCGGCGAGCGCGAGTGCTCCATCCAGCGGCGGCACCAGAAGCTCATCGAAGAGGCGCCTTCGCTCCAGATCACGCCCAAGCAGCGCGAGCATCTCGGCAAGGTCATCGAGCGTAGCTTGAAGGACATCGGCTACTGGAACGCCGGCACCATCGAGTTCCTTATGGACGAGGACGGCGAAATTTACTTCATCGAGATGAACACCCGCATCCAGGTCGAGCACTGCGTCACAGAAATGGTCACCGGCGTCGACCTCGTCAAGGCCCAACTCCGTATCGCCATGGGCGAAAAGCTGAAGGACATCGTCCCCAAGGTGCCCGAGATCCGCGGCCACGCGATCGAGTGCCGCATCAACGCCGAGCACCCCGAGAAGTTCACGCCGTCCGCCGGCAGGATCACCGCCTTCAACCTGCCCGGCGGTAATGGCGTCCGCGTCGACACCGCGCAATACGCCGAAGGAGTGGTTCCGCCCTACTACGACTCGCTCATCGCCAAGCTCATCTGCCACGCCCCCGACCGCGAGCAGGCCATGAACAAGATGCAGCGCGCACTCTCGCAATTCGTCGTTGAGGGTATCCACACCACGATCCCCCTGCATCAGAAGATCTTCGCTGACCCCGAGTTCCGCTCCGGTGCCTTCGACACCAAGTTCATGGAGCGCTTCTTCGACCGGCAGGCAACTTAGGCGGTCCCTGACCCCGCGCAAGTGCCGGGTGCCCCATTCATGGCGTATTTGGCGATGATTGGGGTTACAACCCAACCGTATTCCTACTACCAACCCGCCCACCATGCCGAAGCTCCTTCCGCACCTCTACGTCGTCGCCGACAACGAAACCTTGCGCCACCACGCCGTCTCTCTCCAGGACTTCGCCCGTCAGCTCCGCCGCGCCGGCGTAACCCTGGTACAACTCCGAGACAAACAGCCCCGCTCCCGGATGCCCGACGCCGCTATCCTTCGCGACGAGCTACCCCAAGCCACTCTCATCCTCAACGATGAGTCAGAGGACATCTCCTGCTTCAAGGCCGACGGCGTCCACCTGGGTCAAACCGACAGCCCAATCGCCGAAGCCCGCGCAGTCCTGGGCAGCAAGGCCATCATCGGCCTCTCTACCCACACCGACGACCAGGTCATCGCCGCCGACCAGACCACCGCCGACTACCTCGCCATCGGCCCCGTCTTTGCCACCTCCACCAAACGCGATGCCGCCCCCGTCGTGGGCCTCGAAGGCGTCCGTCGCGCGCGCGCCCTCACCACCAAACCGCTCGTCGCCATCGGCGGGATCACCCGGCAAAACTGCCGCTCCGTTCTCGACGCGGGAGCCGATTCTGTCGCCGTCATTTCCGCCCTCTTCGCCCCTGGCGAGACGGTCGAAGAAGTAGCACGGGACTTTTTGCGCATTCTGCGATAGTTTGAACGGAACGTGAATAATTCTGAGACACCCGTGGCCGCACCCCATTTCGTCCAGGGGATGGGCTTGTTTTCGGCCACCGCCATCGTCATGGGATCCATGATTGGGTCGGGCATCTTCATCGTCTCGGCCGACATGAGCCGCACGCTGGGCTCGCCCGCGCTGCTCATCGCCGCCTGGCTCGTCACGGCGGCGATGACCATCATCGGCGCGCTCAGCTACGGCGAACTTGCCGCCATGATGCCCAAGGCCGGCGGACAGTACGTCTACCTGCGCGAGTCGCTCGGGCCCATCTGGGGCTTCCTCTACGGCTGGACGCTCTTCCTCGTCATCCAGACCGGCACCATCGCCGCTGTCGGCGTAGCGTTTGGCAAGTTCCTCGGCGTCTTCTTCCCGTCAGTCGCGAAAGACCACTGGCTCATCCATCTCGGCACCGGCAACATCGGCCTCAACACCGCGAACCTCGCCGCCATCGCCATTATCACGGCGCTTACCCTGCTCAATACCTTCGGCGTCAAGCTGGGCGCGGCGGTGCAGAACGTCTTCACCTCCGCCAAGGTCTTGGCGCTGATGGCCGTGGTCCTGGTCGGCTTCCTCGCCCATAACGCCACCG
>CAXUDC010000071.1:0-16005 GCA_964249685.1 uncultured Acidobacteriaceae bacterium | reverse complement strand
ATGAAGGGCAAAGTCGCCGTCGTCTTCGGCCTCGCCAACAAGCGCAGCATCGCCTGGGCCATCTGCCAGAAGCTCGCCGAAGCCGGCGCAACGCTCGCTATCTGCTACCAGTCCGAACGCCTGCAGAGGGATGCCGACGCCCTCGCTGCCGAGCTCCCGTCCGCAAAAACCTTCCGCTGCGATGTCGCCCACGACGCCGAGATTGACGCCGTCTTCGCCCAGCTCGCGGCCGAATACACGACCATCCATACCCTCGTGCACGCTATCGGCTTCGCGCCCAACATCAAGAACTCCGTCCTCCAGACCATCCGCGCCGACTTCCAGGTCGCCCACGACATCAGCGCCTACTCGCTGATCGCGCTCGCCCGCGCCGCCGCGCCGCTCATGACCGACGGCGGCTCCATCCTGACCCTGACCTACTATGGCGCGGACAAGGTCTTCCCCGGCTACCACATCATGTCCGCCGCCAAGGCCTCGCTCGAAGCCGTCGTGCGCTGCCTGGCCGCCGAACTCGGCGCGCAGAACATCCGCGTCAACGCCATCTCCGCCGGCCCCATCAAGACGCTCGCCGCCCGCGGCATTGGTGACTTCTCCTCCATCCTGACCGCCGTCGAGGCCCGCAGCCCGCTCAAACGCAACGTCGACGCGCTCGAAGTAGGCAAAACCGCCCTCTTCCTCGCGAGCGACCTTGCCTCCGGCATTACCGGCGAGATCACCTTCGTCGATTGTGGTTTCAACATCACCGGCATCTGACAGTAAGCACCAAACCCGGGTGCCCTACCTCTCGCTTCTGAGAGGTGGGTTGGACCACCACAAAGCCCGCCGCAGACAACGGCCCGCCCCTGCTAAACTGGATATAGCCGAAACCCATCCGTGACCCATCCACCCCGCGCGCGCGTACGCTCGCCACACGAGGTCCTCTCATCGCACACGTCATCGTCATCGGTTCAGGAGCCATGGGCCTGTCCGCCGCGTTTCACGCCCTCAACGCCGGCCATACCGTCGAGGTCCTGGAAGCGGCACCCGAACCCGGCGGCATGTGCGCCCACTTCGACCTCGCCGGCCTCTCCATCGAGCGGTTCTACCACTTCATCTGCAAGGCCGACGAGCCCACCTTCCAGCTTCTCCGCGAGCTCGGCATCGAAGGCAAACTGCGCTGGCGCGAGACCTCCATGGGTGCCTTCACCGGCGGACGCCTGCTGCCCTGGGGCAACCCCATCGCGCTGCTCACCTTTCCGCAGATCTCGCTGCTCTCCCGCCTCCGCTACGGCCTCTTCGCCTTCGTCTCGGTCAAACGCGACCGTTGGGACGCGATCGAGACCGAGTCCGCCCGCTCCTGGATCACGCGCTGGTGCGGCCAGGAGGTCTACGACAAGCTCTGGATGCCGCTCTTCGAGCTCAAGTTCTACCAGTACGCCGATAACGTCTCCGCCGCCTGGATCTGGACGCGCATCCGCCGCATCGGGCGCTCGCGCAAATCCATGATGCAGGAGGAACTCGGGTACCTCGAAGGCGGCAGCGAGGCGCTCGTCGAGGCGCTTACCTCTGCCATCGCTGCTCGCGGCGGGATCGTGCGCACCGGCCAGTCTGTGGAAAAGATTCTCAGCCTTGGGGAAAAGGTAACCGGTGTGCAAACTCCTCAGGGTACCTTCCCGGCCGATGCCGTCATCTGCACCGTGCCGACGCCACTGCTCTCCGGCATGATCCCTGACCTGCCTGCCGAGTGGCGGGCACGCTATGAGTCCATCGTCAACATTGGCGTTTGCTGCCTCGTGTTCAAGCTGAAGCGCTCCGTCACGCCACACTTCTGGGTCAATGTGTCCGAGCCGGATATCGCCGTTCCCGGCATCATCGAGTTCTCGAACCTGCGCCCCACAGGTAACGAAACCGTCGTCTACGTGCCTTACTATATGCCGGTGAACAACCCGAAATTTTCCTGGCCGGATGAAGCTCTGCTCGCGGAGGCCTTCGGTTATCTGCAGCGCATCAACCCGGCCCTCACGGAGGACGACCGGATCGCGGCCTACGTAGCTCGCCTGCGCTACGCACAGCCTATCTGTGAGCCCGGCTTCCTGGCCAGGATCCCGCCCGTCCAAACCCCGATCGCCGGCCTCCAGATCGCCGACACCTGCTTCTACTACCCCGAAGACCGCGGCATCTCGGAGTCCGTCCGCTACGGCCGCGAGATGGCCGCACACCTGGGTGCCGCCTGAAGCGTAAGACAAAGATTACAAGGATAAGACGGATCAGAGCGGATCAAGGCGGATCAAGATCCCGTTTTTGCCTTGTGTCTTGCTCTTCAATCAAACATTCTGAATGTTTTTGCCTGTTCTTACCCGTCCTTGCCTTATCCGTCTTGTCCGCGTAACGTTTTGTCTTTCGCTCCCCACCTCCATTGCGATTTCCAGCGATTTCCCGCATACTAGGTAGGTTGGGCTTGTCGATAATCTGTACCGCCGTGTCCCATCCCGGTCGGTCGCCTGTTTCGCCCCATCACTTTGTTTCACCCTGAGAGGTTTTCCCTTGTTGATGATTCGTCTGGCGCGCGTCGGCGCAACCAAGCAGCCCCACTACCGTATCGTTGTCATTGAAAAGGATCGCGCGCGCAACGGCCGTTCCATCGAGGTCGTCGGAACCTACAATCCGCGCACCAACCCCGCTTCCGTCACCCTCAAGCACGACCGCATTGCGTACTGGACCGGCAACGGCGCCCAGATGTCCGAGCGCGTCGCCAAGCTGGTAGCTGCCAAGCCGGCACCCGCTCAGGAAGAAGCAGTCGCCTCGTAACAGTAACCACTTTCGTGGTGCCCACACTTTGCCAGGTACCTGCGCGGTATGCCTAAAGATGTGTGTTTTCGCACCTATTTGTGTAATGGCAATCATCCTCTGCTCACGTAGACTCATCGCAGGTTAGTACCCACACGGTACGAATCCTGCGGTGATCTGGACCGGATTCGAGACAACCCCCGGCTCAGCTCATGGCTCGCATGACCGTTCCCAAGCGTTCAGGAAAGATCTCCCCTTGAGAGGAAGACGCCCCCGAATGTCGAATTGTCCTGTCGAAGACTCCCAAGAGGTGTATGAATGGCAGATGTCTCTCCGCGGCAAACGCACGCGCAGTCCATGATCGAACTTGTCTCAGGCATGGCGAAAGCGCTTGTGGACCATCCAGAGCAGGTTTTCATCGAATCTAAACCGGATGGCGATGGCACCGTTCTTCTCCTGCGAGTGGCGCAATCCGATCTCGGCAAAGTGATCGGCAAACAGGGTCGCACCGCGCGCTCCATCCGAACCATCCTGGGCGCAGCCAGTATGAAGGCCCAGCACCGCTTCGCGCTTGACATCCAGCAGGGAGAGGCCGTCTCCGTCTGAAGGTAGTCCGCTTCTTGTTTGTCATTCCCGCAGGGAATCTGCGTTCCACACCCATAGGCTATCGTTTTCTTACGCCAGGGCCTGAACGCAGCGGCTGTCGAGTTGGTCGGGGACAAGCGTGGTCAGCTGCGTAAAGGCTTCGTTGTGGGTCAGGGCCTTGCGGTACGGGCGGGCCTCGGTCATGGCGCTGTAAACGTCGGCCACGGCGACGATGCGGGCTTCGAGCGACAGCTCTTCCGACAGCAGGTGGTCGGGATAGCCGGAGCCGTCGAGCCGCTCGTGGTGGGCGCCGGCGATCTGCGCGAGCTCGGCGAACGAGTCGATGCGGGCGAGGATGCGGCGCGTCAGGCCGGCGTGCTCGCCAACGATCTTGATCTCGGCTTCGTTGAGCCGGCCGGGCTTGTCGAGGATGGTGTTCGGGACCGAGAGCTTGCCGAGGTCGTGCAGGAGCGCGGCGCGGCGGACGACCTGGACCCGGTCCTGGCCGAGGCCGAGCCGCAGCGCAATGATGACGGAGGTTTCGGCGACCCCGATCGAGTGCCGGTAGGTGAAGGGACTCTTGGCGTCGACGACGTCGGCGAAGGCCTCGCACAGGTCGTCGATCTTCTTTTCGCCGACGCCGGTTCCGGTATGAGGTTCGCAGGCGAGGACGGCGGCACGCAGGGTTTCGGGCGCGTCGGTGGAGCGGCATCCGGTCCAAAGGGTGCCGGCGAGATCGAGCTCCACGGCGGTGTGGACGAGCGCGGGATCGAACCAGGTGCCGGAGCGCTGCCGGAGTACTTCGATCGCGACGCGTGTGCCGTCCTCGGACGCAAACGCGTCCAGGTGCTGCGCTACGGCGAGGATGCGCGCGAGCTGGGGGATGCCCTTGCCCACGCGTTGTGCGGGGTAGCCGGTGCCGTCCCAGTGCTCGTCGAGCGCGTGGATGGCGGCGGAGGTGTCGTCAGAGAGGCCGAGCTTGTGTGCGATCTCGGCGCCGCGGTCGCAGCGGAGAGCGAACATCTCCTGATTATTCTTTTTGCGCGAGATCCCCATGCGAACGATGCGCACGCCGCGGCGTAGGGCGGAGGCCTCGGGCAGGACCTGCTTCCAGAGCGTCTTGAGCATGCGCCGGCGGGAGCGGTGCGGGTTGGTCCAGTCGTCGCGCTTGACGGTGTGCTTGAAGGCGCGCTCATCGCCGCCGACGATCTGGCAGAGGCGCGCGGCGTTGGAGCTGCAACCGATATCTTTCAACAGTAGGGCGTAGTAGAGCGAGTTCAGCTTGCGGCGCGGGATGCCGGCGTGCTCCGCGAGCCGCATGCCAAGCAGGCAGGTGCGCAGCGCGTGGCCGGGCACGGCGCCTTCAGTCAGGTCGATCGCAAAGGAGAGCGCGGAGATGATCTCCGAAAACGAGATGGTGACGGCGCGGAGGGGGACGCTGGCGGACATGAACAAAGCACTCCTGACCGCGACCTTATCGGCAGCGCGGATGGTGGACGAGAGTCAGCTTAGCCCCTTGAGGCAGCGTAAGGTGATCCCCCTGAAGTTGCATGCGGTGGTTGCATCCACAAGCGGTCCTGCAGCATTGGCGTTGCGGCTAAAATAGACGGGTGAAGATCGAGTGCATTACCGACGCGCAGCAAGACCTGCCGGGAGACCGCAAGCCGGTTCACCGCGCCCTCCTTTCCGTCACCGACAAGACCGGGCTGGTTGCCTTTGCGCAGGCGCTGGCCGGCCATGGGGTGGAGCTGGTCTCGACCGGCGGCACCGCGAAGGCGCTGCGCGAGGCGGGCCTGGCCGTGCGCGATATCAGCGACCTGACCGGTTTTCCCGAGATGCTCGATGGGCGTGTGAAGACGCTGCACCCCAAGGTGCATGGCGGCATCCTGCACCGGCGCGATGACCCCGCGCACGTGGCCGCGGTGACCGAGCATGAGATCGAGCCGATCGACATGGTAGTCGTGAACCTTTACGCGTTTGCGCAGACCGCCGGCAAGCCCGGCGTGACCGGCGCGGAGGTGATCGAGAACATTGACATCGGGGGTCCGTCCATGGTGCGGTCCGCGGCGAAGAACTTCGAAGATGTGGCGATTGTGACCTCGGTCGAGGACTACGCGGCGCTGACCGAGGAGCTTGCGGCGAACTCCGGCGAGCTGTCTCGCGAGACTCGCTGGGGGCTTGCCAAGAAGGCGTTTGCGGTGACGGCGGCGTACGACGCGGGGATCGCGTCGGCGCTCGAGTCGCTTGAGGGCTCGACGCCACATGCGCCGGCCGTGTTCGACGCGGCGAAGCTGCCGGAGACGATTCGGCTGGTGGCGCGGCAGTCCGCGGTGCTGCGTTACGGCGAGAACCCGCACCAGAAAGCTGCGCTCTATAGTGATGGGACGAAAACGGGCGTGGCCGGAGCGGAGCAGCTGCAAGGCAAGGAGCTCTCGTACAACAACCTGGTCGACCTGGACGCGTGCTGGGAGTTGGTGAGCGAGTTCGCCGAGCCTGCGGTGGTGATCATCAAGCACACCAATCCGTGTGGCGCCTCGACCGGCGCGACCGTGCTCGAGGCCTACACGCGTGCGCTGGCGGCGGACCCCATCTCTGCGTTTGGCGGCGTGCTGGGCATCAACCGCGAGGTGGATGGCGCGGCCGCGGAGGAGGTCGCGAAGCTGTTTGTGGAGGCGATTGTGGCACCGTCGTTCTCCGCCGACGCGCTGGCACGGTTTGCTGCGAAGAAGAATCTGCGGCTGATCCGGATCACCCCGGCCGCCTCTGCGCGCGTGATCAAGCAGATCTCCGGCGGGCTGCTGGTGCAGGATGCCGACCATCATCCGCTGACGGAGGCCGACCTGACCGTCGCCACCGCGCGCCAGCCGACGCCTGAAGAGATGCGCGCACTGCTGTTTGCCTGGACGGTCGCGAAGCACGTGAAGTCGAACGCGATCGTGTATGCGCGCTTTCACGAAGGCCACGGGCAGACCGTCGGGATCGGCGCCGGGCAAATGTCGCGGGTGGATGCCGCGCGGTTTGGGGCCATGAAGGCGGTGCTGCCGCTGGCCGGGTCGGTTGCGGCGTCGGACGCGTTCTTCCCTTTTCCGGATGGGTTGGAGTTGATCGCGAAGGCGGGCGCAACGGCGGTGATCCAGCCCGGCGGGTCCATGCGGGATCATGAGGTGATCGAGGCGGCCAACCGGCTGGGCGTGGCGATGGTATTTACCGGGATTCGCCACTTCCGGCACGGGTAGATAGCCGATCCAGAGCTTACGTTTGCGGAGGTATTCGGGAGCAGAGACAAGGGCGTGCAGAACGAAAGCGGGGCGATAACGGGACTAGAGACTCCTGATGAAGTACTCGGGTAGAAGCGTGGGACTTTAGTCCCACGAATAAGCCGAAGGCATGAAGAGGCTTTAGCCCTGGCGCTCTAAAAAGAGCCCGATGCGGTGTGTTGCGGCATCGATCTTGGTTCAATCGCCAGCACCGATTGGCATGTACACTTCCAACCAGCGGCAGCGCATCCAAACCGGGACGCTTGTCGTCTAAACCACTATCACTGCCGCATTCCCAGGCAGAGCGCACGTCTGTTCGAGATTGGCACAGGAAAACGACCCCATGACACTGCGCACCTTGCTCCTTCCCGCCGCTTCCCTTTTGCTTGCCGCGCACGCCGTCATGGCGCAGGTTCCCGCTCAGCCCGCCGGGCAAAAAGGGACCGCTGCGCAGAACAGTCCCGACCGTGCCTCTGCCTACTATCATGACGGCCTAGCTCATTTGTATGAAGAGTTGGCGGTCAACAACGGCCGGCCCGACTACGCCGCGCAGGCGATCGAAGAGTACAAGCTGGCGTTGAATGCGGACCCCACGTCGAAGTACCTGCAGGATGGCCTGGCCGACCTGTACTTCCGCATCGGCCGTATCCGCGAGGCGGTCAGCGCGGCGCAGGATCAGGTCAAGAAGGATGCAAACGACGTGTCCGCGCACACGCTGCTGGGCAAGGTTTACCTGCGGTCGCTCGGCGACATGCAGGGCGCGCAGTCGGGCGAGATGCTGCAGCTGGCCATCGGCGAGTACGAAAAGCTGGCGCAGTTGAACCCGAACGATCTGGAAACGCACCTGATTCTGGGTCAGCTTTACGGGCTCAACCATGACTCGGCCAAGGCTGAGGCGCAGTTCAAGCAGGCGCGCACCATCGACGGCAACTCCGAGGATGCCGTGCTGAACATCGCGCGGCTCTACAGCGAGCAGGGCCAGACCCAGCAGGCCCTCGACGCGCTGACGACGATCCCGGCCGATGACCGCAGCGCGCGCATCGACTTTGCGCTGGGCGCGGCATACGACCAGATGCATCGTCCGCACGAGGCTGCTGCGGCCTACAAGGCGGCGCTTGATGAAGATGGCGAGAACCCGGACGGCGAACGCGCGCTGGCCGCATCGCTGCTGGCCAGCAACCAGCCGGACGATGCATTGAAGGTATACCAGCAGCTGGTAAAGGCGGACCCCAGCGACCTTTCCGCCATGTTGAAGATTGCAGCCATTCAAGGGGGCCAGGGCCATTATCCGGATGCCTTGGCGACGCTCAAGCAGGCAAAGACGCTTCCGGGCGCGAGCGAGTCGCTCGAACTGAGCTTTACGGAGGCGACCACCTACGACTCCATGGGCAAGTACGACCAGGCGGTCACGATCCTGCAGGCGGCGCTCGCTACCACCACTCGGCCGGATGGCAAGTACTCCGACGATGCGAAACAGAACCGCGCCCTGTTGCTGGACCGGCTCGGTGTCGTACAGCGCGAGCAGGGCAAATACCCCGAAGCCGTTGCGACCTACAAGCAGATCGTCGCGATGGGCGGAGAGTATCAGGTGCTCGGCTACCAGGGTGAGGTGAACGTATACACCGAGGCTCACCAGTGGAAGGATACGCTCGCAGTTGCGACCGAGGCGGCCAACGCGCTGCCTAAGAACCGCGGCGTGCAGATGCTGTATGCCTTTCAGCTGGCGCTGAACGGGCAGGGCGACCGCGCGCTCCAGATCGGGAAAGCACAGCTGGATGGGTCCGCAAGCGACCTCGATACCAACGTTTCGATCGCGAACATCGACCTTGAACTGCACCGGACGGCCGATGCGATTGCGCACCTAGACAAGGCGGACGCCCTTGCGACCACGAACGATCAGCGCCTGAGTATCACGCTGCTTCGAGCGACCGTTCTGGATCGGGACAAGCAGTTTGCCGCGGCCGAGGTGCAGTATCGCAAGGCTCTGACCTACGATCCAAATTCGGCCTCCGTGCTGAACGACTTCGGCTACATGCTCGCGGACCGCGACGACCGCCTGCCCGAGGCGCTCGGCATGATCCAGAAGGCGGTTGCACTCGAACCGACGAATGGCGCGTACCTGGACTCGCTGGGCTGGGCATATTTCCGCCTTGGCCAGTACACGATGGCCGAAACAAACCTGCAAAAAGCCATCGAGCGGACACCGTCCGATGCCAGCATCCACGACCATCTGGGCCAGGTGTACGAAAAGACTGGCCGGCTGAAGCTCGCGGTCGCCCAGTGGGAGCGCAGCATGACCGAGTACGCCCGCACCGTACCCGCGGATGCGGATCCAGCCGATGTCGCGAAGGTGAAGCGTGAACTCGATGAGGCGCGCACGAAGCTGGCGCGCGTAGGCCAGGCGACGAACAAGAAGTCGTAGCTGCACCAGCCTGGGTTCCCCAGGTCTCGACTTTGAGACCTGGGGTTGTACCATCAGCTAAACTGAAGGCAATGCCGCAAATGCCCAACCCACGAGCTGTGTCCGAGCTCGACGTCGACGACCCACTCTTCGCGCGCGCCTTCCCTGCTCCCAATCATCCCAGCCGCACGCCCTTCCAGCGTGACCGGGAACGCATCGTGCAGGCGCGCGCATTTCGCCGGCTCGCGGGCAAGACGCAGGTGTTTACCTCGCGCGCGTCGGACCACTTTCGTTCGCGCCTGACGCATACGATCGAGGTCGCGCAGATCGCTCGGGCCGTCGCCGCCGAGCTCAACCTGAACGAAGACCTGGCCGAAACCCTCGCGCTGGTTCACGACATTGGTCATCCGCCATTCGGCCACGCCGGCGAACGCGCACTCGACCGCCGGCTGCAGGCGTATGGCCTGCGTTTCGACCACAACCTGCACGCGCTGCGCATCTGCGAGCACTTCGAGCAGCGCTACGCCGCGCATCGCGGGCTTAACCTGACGCTGGGTGTGCGCGAAGGGATCGTGAAGCACTCGCGCGACTACACGCTGGCCGCGCACCCGGAGCTGGCCGACTACTTTCTCACCCAGCGCCCGCCGCTCGAAGCGCAGATTATCGACCTGGCCGACGAGATTGCCTATCTGACAGCAGACCTGGATGACGGCGTGGAGTCCGGCCTGCTCGACGTACCGCACGTCACGAAGCACGTCGAGATCCTTTCGGCCAGCTACGCGAAGGTGGTGGCACAGCACCCGGGCGCGGAGCAGAAGTACCAGCTTCACGAGGCGCTGCAATGGATGCAGGGCACGCTGACCAGCGACCTGATCCATCATACCCGGGCCAATCTGGAGCAAAACAACCTGCAGACGCTTGCGGAGATCCGCGCCTTTCCTGAGCGCGTGGCCACGTTTTCGCCCGCGGTCGAGGCCCAGCGCCTGCAGGAGAAGCATTACCTCTACGAAACGCTCTACACCTGTCCGGCGCTGGAGCTCGAGCATGAAAAGGCCGAAGAGGTGGTCAGCATGCTCTTCGATTACTGGATCGCACATCCTGACGAGCTTCCCGAGGGATATGTGGAAGATACCGTAAAGGACGGGCTACCACGCGTCGTCGCCGACTACATCGCAGGAATGACTGATGCTTACATTCTGCTGCAATATGCAGCCGTAAAGCGCATTCCGCGGCATCTCCGTTGATCCAGATGAGTGCGCGATCGCGCACTCATTTGTCACAGGATCAACCCACCCGTCAACTCGGCTACGCGTTTTACGTCATGTGCAGTGCACCATCTACGCAGGCCGCTCGCAACGTTCTCGACCGCGCGCGGGTCGGCATAGCTCGCCGTACCCACCTGCACGGCAGTCGCCCCTGCGAGCAGGAACTCTACCGCATCCTCCGCGCGCAGAATGCCCCCCATACCGACGATCGGGATCTTCACCGCCTTCGCCGTCTCGTAGACCATGCGCACGGCGATCGGCTTAATAGCCGGCCCACTCAGCCCGGCGGTCACGTTGGCGATGCGCGGGCGGCGCGTCTCCGAGTCGATTGCCATCGCAAGAAATGTGTTTACCAGCGAGATCGCCTGCGCTCCCGCCCCCTCCGCCGCCTTTGCCATCGCGACGATGGACGTCACATTGGGCGATAGCTTGACCATCAACGGCCGTCGCGAGACGCTTTCAGTGCGCCGCACCAGCTCCTCGAGCAGCTTCGCGTCCGTGCCGAAGACCATGCCACCGTGCGCGGTGTTGGGGCAGGAGGCATTGAGTTCGTACATCGCGATTCCCGGCGTGTCGTTGAGCTGGCGGATGACTTCGCAGCAGTCGTGGATTGTGAAGCCGAAGACGTTGGCGATCGTGACCGCGCCGGCGATCTCGCGCAGACGTGGCATCTTGCCCTCGGCAAAGGCGCGCACGCCCATGTTCTGCAGGCCGATGGCGTTCATCATGCCGGCGGAGGTCTCGATGATGCGCGGCGTGGGGTTGCCGGCCATGGGTTCCCGCGAGAGCCCCTTGGTGACGAACGCGCCGATCTTCGTGAAGTCGACGAACTCCTCGAACTCGACACCATAGCCGAAGGTCCCACTCGCGGCGATCACGGGCGACGCGAGCTCCACGCCGGCGACCGTGACCCGCATGTCCGGACCCTTCGCGGACTTCGCCTGCACTTCATTCATATCGGAATTGTAGCCGCTGGATCATGAGTAGAGATGGTGTGTTGATTGAAACTAGAGCTCTGGTGAGAGCCACAAAAAGGCCGCTACGAACCCATTCAACCACCGCTTGAAGGTGTGACATAGCGCACGGTGTGAAAAGCTCCCAAACGCTAAAGAGGAACAGCCATAGGCTGTTCCTCTTCGAGTAAAACTGGCATAAGCCTACAGAGGCTGGATGTCCGCGGCCTGCCAGCCCTTGGGTCCCTTGACCACGTTGAACTGAACTGCCTGGCCTTCCTGGAGGCTCTTAAAACCGCTCGAGCTGATCGCCGAGTAGTGTGCGAAGACATCTTCGCCGTTCTGACGGCTGATGAAACCAAACCCCTTGGCATCGTTAAACCACTTCACTGTTCCCTGTTCCATGTCGTTTTCCTTGTCGTACTGTTGATTGCCATGCAGATCAAATCGGGGTTTGGTACATACAGCAGTGTCAAACCACACTTTGCTTCTGTACAGATGACTTGAATATACCACGTTTGCGTTCAGTGCGTGGCCAACAACAACTTTTTCTGCAAAGTTTCGCATCATTTCTCATCCGCAGTCGGACCAAAGGTCGCCGGGACCTTCTCGCCGAGCAGCCTCAGATAGACCCCGAGCTGCGCGCGGTGATGGATCATGTGGTCCAGAAACAACGTACGGTAGGCGTTGTAGCGCGTGGTTTGGAGGACCAGAGTTCCCTGCCTCAGAAGAGTAAAGCTCTCATCAAACGCCTCGTCCTTCGTTGCCTTCAGGGTCTCGACCAGGCGCGCAGCCATGGCCTCGAACTCGGTCACAAGATCCGCCTTCAGCTGCATGCGCAGGATTTTGCGCGGATCCTCCGGCGTACCCATGTTGATGCTGGGTGCCGTCAGATGCAGATGCGCAAAGCCGGCAAGTTCGGCAGTGTGACCCGCCAGCCGGGTGAGCGGCATCGATTTCTCATGCGGGGCGAAGTCGTTCCGCCCGTCCGGCACCTCGCGCAGCACCTTGTGGGTGTTGAGGAGTTGCTGTTCGAGTTCAGGCAGAAGGCGTTCGGCGAGGGTCATGGGACTCCTTTGGCAAGCACGCAACACGGCCAGGCTTAGATAGGCCAGCCGTGCTGCGGTAAGGAAACGCTAAGCTAAACGACGGAAGCGGTGAGGTCGTAGCGATCCAGGTTCATGACTTTATTCCACGCGGCGACAAAGTCCTTGACGAACTTTCCATGCGAGTCGGAACAGGCGTAGACCTCGGACGTGGCGCGCAGCTGGGCGTTCGAGCCGAAGATCAGGTCGGCGCGCGTCGCCTTCCACTTCACCTCACCCGTCTGACGGTCGCGCGCTTCAAACGTATCCTTCGACTCCGTTGTCGGCTTCCAGGCATACTTCATGTCGAGCAGGTTGACGAAGAAGTCGTTGGTCAAGGTTTCCGGGCGATCGGTAAAGACGCCGAACTTTGTGCCGCCGAAGTTGGTGTGGAGCATGCGCAGTCCGCCAATCAGCACGGTCAGCTCCGGCGCAGTCAGGCGCAGCAGCTGAGCCTTGTCCAGCAGCGCGACCTCCGCAGGCTCCTCCTTGCGATAGCCGTAGGAGCGGAAGCCATCGACGATCGGCTCGAGCGGCTCGAACGACTGGACGTCCGTCTGCTCCTGCGAGGCGTCCGTGCGGCCGGCAAGAAACGGCACCGTGGTCTCGATCCCGGCGTCCTTGGCCGCTTTCTCGACACCCGCAGCACCGGCGAGCACGATCAGGTCAGCCAGCGAGATCTTCTTGCCGCCAGGGGCCGCAGCGTTGAACTCGGCCTGGATTTTCTCAAGCATTTTCAGCACGCGCGCCAACTGGGCGGGCTGGTTGACCTCCCAATCCTTCTGCGGAGCAAGCCGGATGCGCGCGCCATTCGCGCCGCCGCGCTTGTCGGAGCCGCGGAACGACGAGGCCGAAGCCCAGGCGGTCGAGACCAGCTCGGAGACGGAAAGGCCCGACTCCAGCACCTTTGCCTTCAGGGCGGCGATCTCCGCATCCCCTACCAGCGCGTGGTCGACTGCCGGCAATGGATCCTGCCAGATCAGCACCTCCTCCGGAACTTCCGGGCCAAGATAGCGGAACCGCGGTCCCATATCGCGGTGGGTCAGCTTGAACCACGCACGCGCAAAGGCGTCGGCGAACTTGTCCGGATGCTCCAGAAAGTCGCGCGAGATCTTGTCGTAGATCGGATCGACGCGCATGGCGAGATCGGTGGTCAACATAGCCGGCTGCTTCTTCTTGCTGGCATCATGCGCGTCCGGCACGGTGCCGGCACCGCCATCGCCCTTGGGCTTCCACTGGTGCGCGCCGCCGGGGCTCTTGGTCAACTCCCACTCGAATTTGTAGAGATGCTCGAAGTACTCGTTGGTCCACTGCGTCGGCTTGGTGGTCCAGGTCACCTCAAGCCCGCTGGTGATGGCGTCGCCGGCAATGCCGGTCTTGTAAGCGCTGCTCCAGCCCAGGCCCTGGTTCTCGATCGGCGCGCCTTCAGGCTCCTTGTCCAGGTGGCTGCCCGGGCCGGCACCATGGGTTTTGCCGAAGGTGTGGCCGCCGGCGACGAGCGCAACGGTCTCAGCGTCGTTCATGGCCATGCGGCCGAAGGTGACTCGGATATCGTGCGCGGACTTGAGTGGGTCAGGTACGCCCTCGGGGCCTTCCGGGTTCACATAAATCAGCCCCATCGTGGTCGCGGCGAGATTCCCCTGCAGCTCACGCTCGCCGGAGTAGCGCTTGTCGGTGCCCATCCAGGTGGCCTCCGCGCCGAAATCGACGTCGTGATCCGGCTCCCAGGTATCCGGACGACCGCCCGCAAAGCCGAAGGTCTTGAACCCCATGGTCTCGAGCGCCACGTTTCCGGAGAGGATCAGCAGGTCCGCCCAGGAGATCTTTTTGCCATATTTCTGCTTCACCGGCCACAGCAGACGGCGCGCCCGGTCAAGGTTGGCGTTGTCAGGCCAGCTATTCAGAGGCGCAAAACGCTGTTGCCCGCGCCCGCCACCACCCCGGCCGTCGTAGGTCCGGTAAGTGCCGGCCGCGTGCCAGGCCAGACGGATAAACAGCGGACCGTAGTTGCCGAAATCCGCCGGCCACCACTCCTGCGAGTCCGTCATGATGAACGCGAGGTCCTTCTTCAGGCCCTCATAGTCGAGCGACTTGAACTCCGTCGCGTAGTCGAACTCCGCGCCCATCGGATCGGACAGCGAGGAATGCGCATGCAGCAGATCGAGCCGCAGGTGGTTCGGCCACCAGTCGCGAGCGGTACGCGGGCCGCTGGGCGCGCTCACCGGGCTTTCTGCCGCCGCGCTGGGATTGAACGGGCACTTGGCATCTACTGCGGACGCGCCCGGAACCTGCGCGTTCGTTTCGCTCTTCGCTTCCGACATATATTCCGTTTGTTCGATGGCCATTCAGTCTCTCCCCTGCGTTGCTGCTGTTAATCGATGCTTTGCGTCTGCGGGCCGGCTGCAAGACGCGGCTACCCAAATCTCATGAATATCTACGATAGCACCTGCCAAGCGATAGTTCCAATACAGATCCTGGCTGAGAGGTATAGTCTCTCCCTATGGAACTTCATCAGCTCCGTTACGTCTGCGCCGTGGCTGACAGCGGCAACTTCAGCCGCGCAGCAGAGCGCTGCCAAGTGGCGCAGCCTTCCCTTTCGCAGCAGATCCTGAAGCTCGAGCAGGACCTTGGCGCGCGCCTCTTCGACCGGCTGGGCCGCAGCATACGGCTTACCCAGGCCGGTCGCGCTTTTTTGCCCCACGCGCGTTCCGTGCTCGAGCAGATGGACGCAGCCAGGTCCAGCGTCAACGCCCAGCATACGGATGTTCGCGGCAGCGTGTCCGTCGGGGTCATCCCGACTATCGCGCCATACCTTATGCCGGCCTACACGGCGGGGTTTGCGGAAAAGTTTCCCGAGGCGAAGATGCGCCTGATCGAGGAGACGACGCCGCTGCTGGTGGAAGGCTTGCGCGACCTGTCGATTGATCTCGCAATTCTCGCGCTGCCCCTGCGCCACAAAGATCTGCAGGTGGTTCCCTTGCGCACGGAAGCCATCCTGGCAGTGCTCCCCAGGGCCCATCCGCTCGCCGGGTCCGAGTCGCTCGCGCTGAAAGATCTGCGCGGCCAGCCCTTCGTGATGCTGCGCGATGGCCACTGCTTCCGCGACCTCAGCCTGACCGCCTGCAGCAGCGCAAAGATTACCCCCAACATCGCCTTCGAGAGCGGCCAGTTCAGCAGCGTGCTTGCGATGGTCGGCGCCGGTGTCGGCATCTCGATGGTGCCGGCGATGGCCGTAGATCGAGCTGCCGCTTGCTGCTACGTCCCGCTGACGGACGCGCGCGCCCGCCGCACCATCGTGCTCGCCACGCTGCGGGGGCGCAGCTTCAACCGCGTGCAAAGCTCCTTTGCCGAGTGGGTCACCCTGGGTGTGCAAGGCGCAGCTGCCACAACTTAAACCTACTACTCTTGGGTATAGCTCATTGTTTAGGGCTGAAGGCTCGACTTATACCAGCCTGGGGCGCAAGCTCAGGTAACGCCCCAGAACATGACCAAAGCCCTGAAGGGCGACTCATAAATACATTATCTGAAGCTAGACAGGTCTAGTTCTCACTGCTGGGCTACAAAGGTCACAATCCAAAGTTTATACGAGCTCGACTTCCGCGCTGGGTTCGAGTATCCGAAAGCCGCAAACTCCTCTTCGTTGATCTTGGTCCCAACTGATTTGTGCGGAGCGCCGGCTTTACAGAACATCGC
>CAXUDC010000070.1:0-16292 GCA_964249685.1 uncultured Acidobacteriaceae bacterium | reverse complement strand
TTCACCCCGAAATCGTAAAAAGATAATCCTCCACATCCTCATTACTCGGCGGCAGCTTCCCAGCTCCAGCCATCGCCCCATTCTCCAGCCAAAGCCGCATCCAGTAATACCCATGCACGCGCACCAAACGCGACGCCACCGGCTGCCGCTGTTCGAGCGCCTTCACAATCGCCACGTTGAGCGTGTCCGCATCCGCCACCTGCGCCATCTTGACCGGCAGCCCCGGCGCCGCCAGAACACTGGCCCGAGCCTGCTCGAACTGGCTCCCCGGCAGCAGCCCGCTCTCTACCTTGATACCCGTCATCTGCTCCACCGCGAGTGCCATCGCGGCGTTCATGCGGTCCTGGAACGCGAGATACAGCAGCGCCGAACCGGCCACGCGCAGCGGCACCAGGCCGAACTCCTCGACGAAGCGCCTCGGCATCACGCGCGCCATGCTGGCCGGCGAAAAGCCGTCCATGGCGAGCACCGGGCAGCTCCACTGCACGCCCAGCCCGCGCGTGACGCGCTCCTCCGGCAGCCCGCAGCTCTGCTGCAGCCAGTCGCCAATGCGCCCCGACCCGCTCGCCTTCTGCGCCTCGAGCGCGGCCTGCAGCTGCGGGTGCGTGATCCAGCCCTGCGCCAGCAGCACCAGCCCGAGCGGCACGCGGTGGCGATGCGCGCCGTCGTTTGCCTGCGCCGCGCCGCCCTCGCCCACCTCGCGCCGCACGGCCGCGCGCACCAGCGTCTCCAGGCAGCGCCCGCTGCAGCCCCACTCTTCCTCAAAGATAGGCCGGCGACGGTTCTTCCACGGCTTCATCCAGCCGCTTGAGCAGCCGACAGCGCCGCAGATGCGGTTGGCGGCTTCTTCCTGCACGCTCGGCGCGGGCCGGTAGACGTCTCCGCCGTACAGGGCCGCTTCCCGTGTCGCCAGCGCGAGCTCTGCCCGCGCGCCCAGCAGCCCACCCTTCATCTTCTCTAAAATAGGCATTCGACGCTCTCCAGCCGCAGTTGCGGCGCTACTACTTCTGTAATGCGCAAGGCATAGTTCCCGCTCGCGACGACCACTTCCCCGCGCGCGACCACACGGTCCCCCACCACCAGGTCCACCGGCTCCGACACGTGCCGGTCCAGCTCCACCACATCGCCCGCGGCCAGCTCCAGCACCTCGCGCAGCGGCATCTCGCGCGAGCCGAACTGCAACGTGGCCTCGAGCTCCAGGTCGCACAGCAGGCCGACTCCTGCCCCCGCTTCCAGCTCATCGCTCATCGCCATCCCTAGCGGCCAGAGGCCCGTCCGTTACGCTTCATCTCCGTTGCCCCCTGCGGACGCAGGCCGGCCAGCGCCGTGCGCAGCCGCACCACCGCGGAGGAGTGAATCTGCGACACCCGCGACTCCACCACGCCGAGCGTCAGGCCGATCTCCTTCATCGTCAGCTCCTCGTAGTAGTAGAGCGTCAGCACCATGCGCTCCTTCTCGGGCAGCTCTTCAATCGCGTCCACGAGCCGCTGTTTCAGCTCGCCCTTCAGGCAGCGGAAGAGCGGGTCGTCCTCCGGCGCGCCCGGAATGTAGGCCAGCTCTTCGTCGCCCGAATCCTCTGAGCGCTCCATGTGCAGGCTGCCGATCTCGAGCCCCTTCAGGTCGCCGAGCAGCGTCTGGTAGTCGCTCAGCGAGAGCTCCATCTGCGCCGCAATCTCGACCTCCGACGGCGCCTTGCCCAGCTTCTGCGTCACGGTGCGGATGGCCTCTTCGACCGCCCGGCCCTTGCGCCTGAGCTCGCGCGGGCTCCAGTCCAGCGTGCGCAAGGAGTCCAGAATGGCGCCGCGCACCCGAAACTGCGCATAGCTTTTGAACTGCACTTTCTTGTTGTGGTCGAACTTCGAAAACGCGTCGATCAAGCCAACCATGCCGGCCGAGACCAGGTCGTCGAGCTCCACGTGCTGGGGCAGCCGCTCGTGGATGCGGCGGGCCAGATAGCGCACCGTGGGCAGATGTTCCATGAGCAGCTGCTCACGTTCGTTGGCCGACATCGCATCGAGCCCGGTCCCGCCGGCGGCCGTCTTCTTGCTCGCCGTAAAGCCAGGCACGGCGGGCAGTGCCGCGACGTCCAGGTCGTCCAGATCGCTCAAACCTTCCAGCATTACAGCCTCCTCGTTGAAGCCCCGCAACATCCCTGCCGGCAATGCATTCGTCATAGACCTCTCCTCTTCCTACTTATCCAACCGTCCCTACGGAGCGGACCCTGATCTCCGGTGGAATCTCCACCGGCGACAGCACCGTCACCTTGGGGACAAACGGCTCCAGCCAGCGGCGTACGTGATAGCGTGCCGGCGATGGGCATAAGAGCACGGGCAGCGCCATCGTGGGGCCGCCACCGGTTAGCCGTTTCACAGATTCGAGCAGCCGCCGCAGGTGGTCGCCCTGCGCGCCCGGACGTCCGCCTTCGCCCAGCCGCAGCGCCGCCTGCGGGTCGAACGTGCCCACCAGATCGGCCTCGAGCGCCTGGTCGAGCACCAGCACCTTTAGCCCGCCTTCAGCATCCAGCAGAGGATGCACCAACCCGCGCCCCAGCGCCTGCCGCACGCTTTCGACCAGGTGCACAACGTTCTTCGACTGCTGCGCAGCCTCGACCAGCACCTCGAGAATGGCCCCAAGATCGCGGATCGAGACCTGCTCCCGCAGCAGTTGCTGCAGCACCTTCTGGACTTCGCCTAGCGTCATCAGCTTGGGCACAAGCTCCTCGACCAGCTTGGGATGGCTTTCGCTCATCGCGTCGAGCAGCCGCTTGGTCTCCTGCCGGCCCAGCAGCTCATGCGCATGCCGCCGGATGAGCTCGCCCAGGTGCGTACCGATGACAGTCGTCTGGTCGACCACGCTATAACCCGCCGCCAGCGCCTGCTCCTCCAGCCCCTGCTGGATCCAGCGCGCGGCCACGCCAAACGCCGGCTCCTTCACCTCGAGCCCCGGCAGCTGCCGCGCCTTCGGGTCCGCGTTCACCGCCAGCAGCGAGTTCGGCTCCGTCTGCCACCGCGCAATCTCGACCCCGCGCAGGCTGACCGTGTACTCGCGCGGCTTCAGCCGCAGGTTGTCCGTAATGTGCACCGGCGGCACAATGAAGCCGAGCTCCGTCGCCAGATGCCGCCGCAGCGAGCGCACGCGGTTCAGCATCTGCCCACCCTGTTTTTCATCCACCAGCGGGATCAGCTGGAAGCCGATCTCGAGCGTGAGCTCATCCATCTTGAGCAGGCTCGCGAGGTTCTCGCCGGCCGCATCCGGCGCGGCCGCACCCTTGTCCTTGGCGGCTTTCGCGGTCAGCTCTTCGGTTTCGAGCACCGGCAGCGTGGCCGGGATGCGGCGCGCGATCATCGCCACGCCACCGGCCAGCGCGATAAACGCAATCTTCGGCATGCCCGGCACCAGCGCCAGCGCGAGCAGCACTCCGCACGCAATCCAGAGCGTGTTGCGCCGCGTGAGCAACTGGCTCGAAAGCTCGTTGTCGAGCTGGCCGGAGCTCGATGCGCGCGTCAGAATCATGCCGCCCGCAATCGAGATCAGCAGGCTCGGAATCAGCGTCACCAGGCCATCGCCAACGGTCAGGATCGTGTACGTCTTGACCGCGGTCAGCAAGTCCACACCCTGCTGCAGCGTGCCGATCACGATGCCCGCCACGATATTGATGACCGTGATCAGGATTGTCGCCATCGCGTCGCGCTGGTTGAACTTCGCCGCGCCGTCCATCGAGCCATAGAACTCGGCCTCGCGCGCAATCGCCTCCCGCCGTTTGCGTGCGCCCTGCTCGTCGATCAGCCCCGCGTTCATGTCCGCGTCGATGGCCATCTGCTTGCCCGGCAGCGCGTCGAGCGTAAAGCGCGCCGTGACCTCCGCCGTCCGCACCGCACCATGCGCGACTACGAGAAACTGGATCGCCACCAGCGCGAGAAACAGCACGAAGCCAACCACGTAGTTGCCGCCGACAACGAACTGCCCGAAGGCCTCGATGACCGCGCCGGCCGCATGCGTGCCCTCGTGCCCGTGCAGCAGGATGCGCCGGCTGGACGCGATGTTCAGGCTCAACCGGAACAGCGTCAGCAGCAGCAGCAGCGTCGGGAAGACGGAGAAATCGACCGCCTTGCGAATCTGGATCGCGGTCAGAAACACGACCACCGACGCCGTGATCGAGGCGGCCAGCAGCACGTCGAGCAGCATGCCAGGGATCGGCACCAGCATCACAAAAATCATGCTGATCGCCAGCACCGGCAACATTAATCCCTGGAACTTTTTCATCGCACTCCCCCAGCCGTTTTCATCCGTTCTTCCCTCAACTTCTCTTCCACTTTTTGCCGGTACAGGTAAGCCAGAATGCCCGCGACGGCCGCATAAAGCTCAAACGGAATGTTCTGCCCGGGCTCGACGGTCCGGTACAAACTCCGCGCCAGCGGCGGGTTTTCGATCATCGGTACCCCCGCCCAGCGCGCCTCTTCGCGGATCGCCGCGGCGTGCAGGTCGCGGCCCTTGGCCAGCACCTTGGGCGCCTGCATGGTCTCGAAGCTGAACTCAAGCGCCACCGCATAGTGCGTCGGGTTGGTCACGATCACGCTCGCGCGGCTGATGTCCGCCTTCACCTTGCGCCGGCGCAGCGCGTTCTGCACCTGGCGGATCCGGCCCTTGGTCTGCGGGTTCCCCATCGCTTCCTTCATCTCGTCCTTGAGCTGCTGCTTGGTCATCTTCATGCGCTTGTTCCAGCTCACCCACTCGACCACGTAATCGAGCCCGCTCCACCCCAGCGTGACCCACGCCGCATCGAGAGCGAGCGTGTACGCACCGCTAAACGCAGCGGGCAGCCGCGTCAGGCTCATCACCGGCAACGGCAGCATCAGCGCCTTCAACACGCCCCAGCCGAAGATCACCATCAACGACGCCGGCACCAGCGACTTCACCACGCGCGTCGCGCTCTTCAGGCTGAACATGTTCGCGAGCGCCGTGCCCGGGTTCAGCCGGTTGAACTTTAGCGCCAGCGCCTTGGGGTTGATGCGCAGCCCGCCACCCTGCGCCACGCCCGCCAGCAGCGCGCCGGCAAAGCTGGCGGACATCACGGTTGCGACCGGCAGCATGGCCGGCCGCAGCATCCTGCGGATGGCCGCGGTCCACTCCATGTCGCTGCCCGCGGCGGTGCCCAGGCTCTGCTCCAGCACCGCGCGCCAGCTATGTACAAACGTCGTCGAGACCACGCCGAACGTGACCACACCCGCCAGCATCGAAACCGCGCTGACCAGCTCGCGGCTGCGCACGCTGTCGCCATCCTTGCGCGCCTTGTCCTTGTGTTGCTGGCTGCCGGCCTCTGTGCCTTTCTCGCTCATGCGGCCACCAGCAGCCTGCCCGCACGGTCGAGCAGGGCGGTGAAGTGCCGCTCGATCCACCCCGGCCACATCGCCAGGCTACCCGCAAGCACCACGTAGCTCACCAGCGTCTTGACCGGGATCCCGACCACCTGCGCGGGCAGCATCGGCGCCAACCGGCTCACCATCGCCACCGTCATTTCCACCGCCAGCGCGGCCGACATCACCGGCGCGGCAAGCTGCAGCCCGGCAAGAAAAATCCCCGAAGCCATATGCAGCAGAGCCCCGCCAGTCGAAGCCTGGATGGCCGCATGACCCACCGGAACCACGCAAAAACTCCTCACCACACCAGCCAGCAGCACACGGTCAAGCCCCGCGCCGATGATCACCAGCACGCCCAGCCAGCCCAGCATCTGACCCAGCACCGGCGTTTCGACCATCGTGTTGGGATCTAACAGGTTCACAAGCGAAAAGCTGAAGCTCATCCCCATCAACGCGCCGGCCAGCAGCAGCGCCTCGGTCAGCATCATCAGGCAGAGCCCGAAGACGAATCCCACGCCCAGCTCGCCGACGATGCTCTTCACGCCAAGCTCGACCACGCCAAGCTGCGGCACCACCGGCGCCAGCAGGCAGGTGAGAGCAAAGACGAACCCGGCCTTGATCCGCGGCGCGATCGCGGGCGAGCTGAAGAACGGCGCAAACACAAACAGCCCGCTCAGCCGCACGCCGACGAGCACCGCCGCGGCCACATACTGCTGCCAGTCCTGCGCGAAGGGGGGCATCATCCCAGGAACCGGTGAAAGTCGCTGAACAGGTGCAGCGTGTAGTTGGTCAGGCGATGGATCATCCACGGCATCGCCGCCATGGAAACGACAAACACCACCACCAGCCGCGGCACCGCCGTCAGCGTCTGTTCCTGCACGCTCGTCAGCGTCTGCACCAGGCTCACCGCGAGCGAGATCAGCGCGGCCGCCAGCAGCAGCGGCGCGCTCAGCAGCATCGCCTCCACCAGCAACCCACGCATCAACTGCACTACCTGATCCGGCTGCATCGCACGCTCTCCTAAACCAACCCACCGCTGCACAAGGTTCTATTTGTTTGTCATTCCCGAAGCGAATCTGCGTTTATAGCTGCACAAATCCACGCGCCATCAAAAACTCTTCAACAACTTATCCGCCAGCAGATTCCAACCATCCACCATCACAAACAACAAAATCTTCACCGGCGTAGAGATCACCACCGGCGGCAACTGCAGCATGCCGATCGAAGTCGTCACACTGGCGACCACTAGATCCACCAGCAGGAAGGGCAAAAACAGCACCGCACCAATCTGAAATCCAGCCTTGAGCTCACTCAGAATGTAAGCCGGCACAACCACCTGAAACGGCAGATCCTCCCGCGTCTGCGGCTTCGCACTCGTCCCCGCCGCGGCAAACACCGCCAGATCCTTCTCCCGCGCATACCGTAGCATGTAGGCCTTCACCGGCACGATGCCGCGCTCGATCGCAACCTCACCCGTAATCGTTCCCTGCCGATAAGGCGTAGTAGCGACCGCCTCCACCTGGGTCAGCACCGGTGCCATCAGGAACCACGTCATCATCAACGCGAGCCCCATCAGAATCTGGTTGCTGGGCGCAGTCTGCGTGCCCAGCGCCTGGCGCAAAAAGTGAAACACCACCAGCAGCCTTACCATCGGGGTCATCGCGAGCAGCAGCGCCGGCAGCAGCGTCAGCAGCGTCAGCCCGACCACGATCGACCACGGATTGCTGCCCGTCGCGGGCAAGGTCGAAGCCAGCGAAGGCGTGGGCGTCGGGGCAGCCGCCTTCGCCATCTCCGCCCGCCGCGCGCGCGTCTCCACCATGCGCTTCGCGGCAGCCTCTACCGCGGCCTGGTCCGGAAGCCGCGCGGCGTGAACCGTCCCCACGCACACCAGCGCGACCAGCATCACGCACACCCAGCGTAGCAGCGTCATTGCGCGTTCTCTCCGCCGCGCACCACGGCCAGCCCGGCGCTCTCCGGCCGCACGCGCACGATCGTCTGCACGCTCTCGGCCCCGCCGCCCACCAGGAAGCGCTCGCCGTCGCAGCTGACCAGGAACAGGTGCCGCTTCGGTCCCATCGGCAGCGTCTCGACCACGCGCATATGCTGGCGCGCCTGCCGCTTGGCGGGCAACGTGAACCGCCCCATCATGCTCAGCAGCCAGCCTGCCAGGCCCTGCGAACTACCCGCATTTTCAACCGCATTCCACTCGCTTACCAAGTGCATCTTCATCTCCCTTACGGCTATTTACCGCTGAACCAGAAACTCCGTAAATAAAACATCCGTCGCCTTCACCTCAGGCACGCGCTGGGCAATCGCCTTGCGCAGCGACTGCTTCAGCGCCTCCTTGCCCTCCGGCGCCAGCAACTGGGCCGTCGTCTCGCGCCCGATCACGCCCAGCGCCGCATCGCGCTCGTCGGCCTCAAACTCGTTCGGCGCCTTGCCCTTGGCAGGCTCCTCGGCCTTCGCGCCTTTTACCGGCGCCGCGTCTTCTACCCGCAGGCTGATGCCGACCCGCAGGTAGCTGTGCCCGCCCTCATCGGCCAGGTTCACCAGCAGCGGTTCGAGCGCCACCAGGTGCGTCTTCGGCGGCTCCACCTTCGTCGCCGCCTCCACCTTCGGCACGCCCGCCGGCAGGCCCAGCCGGCCGCTCTTGGCCAGCCACACCACCACGCCGCCGCAGCCCGCCACCGCGATCACCCCGGCTCCCACCGCAGCCAGCATCATCGACATCACGCCCGGCCCGCTTGCCTTCGCGCCCGGCTCCTTCACTTCCTTCTCTGCGTTTTCGTTTTCGCTCATGATGCAAAGGACAAATGCACGCCGCGCGCCACTCCGGACCACGCCATCATTAGCCCGCCTTCATGCAAACAAAAGGGGCCGGCGATCGCTCGCCGGCCCCCCCACATCACCATAGCTGCTATCTTTTCCCTTCGCCGTCATCCTGAGCGTAGCGAAGGACCCCCGCATGGTCGCTCGTGACTACTCCTCAAGGTAAACGGTTTTACCGGATCATCGAGATCGCATCCTGCGTCACCGAATCGAACGTCGTCACCGTCTTCGAGTTCGCCTCGAACGCACGCTGTGCCACGATCAGATCCGAGAACTCAGCCGAGATATCCACGTTTGATTGCTCCAGCGCCTCCCCATCGATCGTGCCCCGCCCGCCCTCGTTCGCCAAGCCAACCGAGATCTCCCCCGACGACGCCGAGGTCGAGTAATCGTTCGCACCCGAGCGCACCAGCCCCGCCGTATTCGCCACCGTCGCCACCGCCACTTGGCCAATCTGCGTCGAGTGCCCGTTGCTGAACGAAGCCGACAGAACGCCCGACCCATCCACCGTAAAGCCCTGGTACGCGCCCGCCGCAAACCCATCCTGAGACGTCGACGCTGTGTTCGACGGACCCGCCGTCTGCAGCACCGTCGGCGCGCCGTTCCCGTCATACAGGTTGAAGTTGAAGGCCAGGTCGCTCGCCCCATCCGCCATGCCCGGGAACGTCACGCCCGCAACATTCGCCGTCGGCGATGTCAGCTTGCCGACCGAGTCGAACGTAAGCGTCCCCGTATTGCTCACCGGCGTTCCCGTCGCATCGCCCGCCGGCAGCGTAATCGAATAATCCCAGCTCGTCGTGCTCGTCTTGGTATACGTCACCGTCGCGTTATGGCTCTCGCCCAGCGAGTCGTACAGCGTCACCGGAGACACCAGTTGCTTGCCCACCGCCGCCGTCGAGTCCAGGCTCGTCGCCAGCGTCACGTTCGCGGTCTGCTGCGCCGGCTCGGTCACCGAAACCGGCAGCGTCAGCGGCACCAGCCCGCCGTTCTGGTTGATCGCGCCATTCAATACACCGTACCCCATCACGCTCTCGCCAGAGGTCGTCATCAGGTTGCCGCGCTTGTCGAGCTCGAAGTCGCCGGCACGCGTCAGCGACTGCGTCTTGCCGTTCTGGACGACAAAGAAGCCGTTGCCGCTCAGCGCCATATCGGTCGAACTCTCCGTCGTCATCAGGCTGCCCTGCGCGAAGTTGCTCGCGGTCGCCGAAACCCGCGTCCCCACGCCGATCTGCAGCTGGTCGCCGGACCCGGACGTCCCCACGTTCTGGTAGAACAGGTCCTCAAACGTGGTCGTCTGCTTCTTGAACGCAGTCGTATTCAGGTTGGCAAGGTTGTTACCAATCGTGTTCAGCGCAACCGAGTCCGCCTGCAACCCGGTCAGGGCAATCGAAAAATTAGGCATAGTGCTCTCTCCTCTAGACGTTAGTGGATCTGAATTGGGTGCCCCAGGTCTCGCGTCTGAGACCTGGGTTTACTGCGAAGAGCTACAATCCGGGGTGCCCCATGATCACCGCGGCTTCATCGCGGTTATCGTGGGCGTAATCCTTATCAAAATCCACCCCGTCGAAATCGTCCTACCCACCACTAACAGGATCCGTACTCACCGCCGAGCTCCCACTCCCACTCGACCCCAACTCCTGGTTGATCGCGATCAACTGCTGCAGGCTATTCACCCCCACCAGCTGCTGAATGTAAGCATTCGGGTCCGTAGGCTGCGTAGGATCCTGGTTCTTCATCTCCGTCACCAGTAGCGTTAAGAAATCGTTCGACGAGATATCGCTCCCATCCGTCGAAGAGCTCGAGCTGCTCGTCGTGCTGCTCGCTGCCGCGGCCTTCGCCGCACTCGTCGTGCTCACCGGCAACGCAAGACTCTGCGCCACCCGGCTCGCCGCCCCTGAAGTCAATCCACTCATTCCCAATACATCCATCGCCCTACTCCTCTCAAGTTCACGTCAAAATCATTTCGTCGCTACTGTTTGTTCAAGGGCTACAACTTCAGCCCACAAAGGGGCCGTCGTATTTTGTTGTCATCCCGCAGGGATCTGCGTTTCGACCGGCCCTGTACTACACCAACGCTCAACAAAACCAGCCCACGCCTAAACCCGAAGATTGACCCACCCCCCACCCGGACCATACAGCGAAGGCGTCTCCCCCAACCCCACAAACGAGCCCCCCTCAACCTCACTCCAGGGCTCGAACTCCCTAGAACTCTGCCCAGCCCCCTGCCGCCGCGCCTGATCCCGTCCACCGGCATCGGCCGCCAGACTCCCACCGCCCTCCTGCGCCGGCACCCCCGCAGACGTCACCGCAACCGAGGCCACGCCCACCTGCTCCCGCGCAAGATACGCGCTCAACCCCGGCAGTTCGCGGTGCAGCGACTGCACCGCCTCCGCCGAGTTCGCCACAACCGACGCCGCCACCTCCCCACCGCTGCCCATCTCCGCCCGCACCCGCAGCCAGCCATGCGTGCCGCTCGCGACCCCAACCTCCAATACCTGCGCCGTAGCCGTCAGCGTCCGCGCATCCTCAGGCTGCGGCGCGGCCATCGCATCGTCCCCAGCCACCGCAACATGTTCAACCGTCGCAGGCGCGGCCGGCAGCGCAGCCGAAGTCTGGGCCAGCCCGTGGCCCTCGACCGGAGGACTCACCACCGCAACCAGGCCGACTGGCGCAAACGTCACCGCCGCCCGCGCCTCGTTGCCCGGTCCCGTCACTGGAGCCTCCGCCACCGGAGCAGCCTTCCCAGGCGCCGCGTCAGCCGTCACCGCGACCGGCCCCGTCACCGCCTCCTTGCTCCCCAACTCCTTCTTCTTCGTCACACTCGCAACCGGCATCGCTCCCTTCCCAGGTCCCGGCACGACCACCGGCACCGCCCCCTCCTGAGGCACCATAACCGGGCTCACAACCATCACAGCGAAACCCTCCTGGACCGGCCCTGGAGTCACCGGCGAAGCCACACTGGCCTCCGCCTTCACCTCAGCCCCCGCAGCAATCTCGACCTTCTTCGCAGGCGCAGCCGCACTCCCATCAGCTCTCTTCGCCACCAGCGTCGTCGCGACCTTCGGAAAAGATTCCGCAGCGACCGTCTCCGCCACCGCTTGTTCCTGCGCCGCAGGCCCGCGCTCGATCGCCGCCGCACCGCCCTGCACAGCCGCAGGCTTGTCACCCGCCAGCGTATCCGCGACCAACGCCGGCGCCACAGGCTTGCCCGCATCGGCAGCAGCAATCACCACCCCACGTTCCGCCAGCGAAGCCCGAAACTGCCCCGCATCTTCAGCTTTCGACGCCCCCGAAGCCGCCGGCGGCAGCCCCACCCCCAACCGTGCCGCGACCGCAACTCTCACCTGGCTCATGGCTCCGTCTCCTGCCCTGTCAGGAAGCACGTCCCACGCCAAAGCCGCGCCTCATAACATTAGCCGGCCTTCATGCGCGACCAGCAAAGCCGCGCCGCGTACCGGTCATCGGTCGCCGCCTGCTCGCGCCGCCCTGCCACCAACGCCTCCGCCGCCCGCAATCCCTCCACCACCCGCGCCACCTGCTCAGTCCGGAGCCGGCTCGCGCGATACAACTCCCCCGCACTCGCCCGCAGCAGCTCCCGCTCCGCCCGCACGGCCGCGGCCCGGTCCATCGTCACCTCCGCCACCTCGCACGCGCTCTCCGCCAACCGCCACGCGATTCCCTCTCCCCGCGCCAGCGCCGCACGCCCTTCCTGCTGGCGATCCCCCCGCGCCGCCTCCGCCGCCACCCGCAGCCGCTCCGCCTCCGCTACCGCCGCAGCCGCCTCCTGCAGTTCCACCAGCCGCACCCGCTCCACCTGCCCATACAAAGCCGCCACCCGATGCAATCCCTTCGCACTCATCCCAGCTCCATTCCACGCAGCGCGGCCACGCTCTCCGGCAGCGTCACCCGCTCGTCGCTCTTCTGCTCCATATATCGGCGTAGCGCCGGCATCGCCCGCATCGCCACGTCGAGCTCCGCATCCATCCCCGGCTTGTACGCCCCCATCCTCACCAGGTCCTCGCTTTTGGCATACGCCGCCAGCAGCCGCCGCGCCGCAGCCGCCTTCTCCCGGTGCTCCATCCCCGCCACCGCCGGCATCAGCCTGCTCAGCGAATCCAGCACATCCACGGGAGGATACTGCCCCGCCCCAGCCAGCGCGCGCGACAGCACAACGTGCCCGTCCAGAAACGACCTGACCGCATCCACAATCGGATCCTGCTGGTCGTCGCCCTCCATCAACACCGTGTAGAACGCCGTAATCGACCCCTGCCGAAAGTTCCCCGCCCGCTCCACCAGCTTCGCCAGCCGCGTAAACACGCTCGGCGTATAGCCCTTGCTCGCCGGCGGCTCCCCGGCCGCGAGCCCCACCTCGCGCGCCGCCATCGCAAACCGCGTCAGGCTATCCAGCACCAGCAGCACATGCTTCCCGCGCGCCGCATGGAACTCCGCCACCGCCGTCGCCGCCATCGCCGCCCGCATCCGTAGCAGCGGGCTCTGGTCGCTCGTGCTCACCAGCACGACACTCTTCCGCCGGCCCTCCTCCCCCAGCGCATCCTCCACAAACTCCCGCACCTCGCGTCCGCGCTCGCCCACCAGCCCCACCACCGTCAGGTCCGCGGCCGTGTTGCGCGTCATCATCCCGATCAGCGTGCTCTTGCCCACTCCGCTCCCGCCAAAGATTCCTACCCGCTGCCCCCGCCCCACGGTCAGCATCCCGTCGATCACCCGCACCCCCGTCTGCAGCGCCCGCTTGATCGGCTCGCGCTCCATCGGCATCGGCACCGCGCCGTCCAGCGGCCACTGCACCTCCACCTCCGGCGTCCCGCCCCCATCGAGCGGCTCCCCCAGCGCGCTCAGAATCCGCCCCTGCATCCCGTCCCCGATCCCCATCGCCGGCAGCACTCCCAGCGCCCGCACCGCATCGCCATACTGCACGCCCTGCGTTGCATTCAGCGGCATCGAGATCACGTTCGCCCCGCGAAACCCGATCACCTCCCCCGGCGCCCGCATCCCGCTCGCATGCACAATCTCACAGCTCTCCCCCACCGAGCAAAGCGGCCCGGCAGACTCCACCGTCTGCCCATTCGCCTGCATCACGCGCCCCATCCAGCGCCAGGCCGGCCGCCCCTCCAAAGCCTCAAAATAACCATCCAACACCACTCACCGCCTAACTAGAAACTAGTAACTAGAAACTAAAAACTCCTGAATAAAGTCTTTCCTAACTCCCGCCCCAACTTCCAAAACCCAGCTCCAACGCCATGACCGCTTAACTAAAACTAGAAACTAAAACTAAAACTCCCGAATAAAGTCCTTCCTACCCCCGCATCAACTCCCCAAACCCCCGTTCCACCTCCTCCAGCTGAGCCGCCACCCCCAGCTCCACCTGCCCCACACTCGTCTCCAGCCGCACCGTTCCCCCCGGCAAACGCTCGTCCGCCACCACCTCCACCTCCCCCCGCGCAAACATCGCCCGCCAATCCGCCGCGGTGCTCACGGGAACCCGCAAGCGCGAGACACTCTCGTCCTGCACCCGGTCCAGCGCCGCCCGCACAATCGCCGTCAGATGCATCGGGTCCAGCGCCACCTCGCGCGCCAGCACCTTGCGCGCGATCGCCAGCGCCAGTTCCACCACCCGCCGTTCCACCTCCCGGAAGTATCCCCGCCGGTCCCGCGCAAACTCGTCCTGGAACGCCTCCACCCGCGCCCGTTCCGCCGCCACCGCCGCCGCAAACTCCCGCTCACACTCCGCCCGCACCGCCGCCGCCGTCTCCTCCCGCGCCGCGTTCACCATCGCGATCACCTGCCGCGCGCGCTCGCTCACAGAAAACTGAGCCTCCTCCTCGGCCACCATCGCCGGGCCTGCCGGCGTCTCCACGGCACCGGGCCTCACCGCGCAGAACTCCAGCGGAGCCACGCCGCGCCCCAGCCGTTCCACCAGGTCCGACATCACCGCCTGCGGCACAGCCGGCACCAGATTCTCAAACAGAGAGGTCATTGTCTGTCTCCACCTTCAGCACGATCTTGCCCTCAGCCTCCAGCTTCGACGCCAGCGCCAGCAACTCCTGCTGCGCCGCCGCCACATCCTTGCCCCGCACCGGGCCCATCGCTTCCATGTCGTCGCGCATCATCTCCGCCGCGCGCGAGCTCATCGCCTTGAACAGGTGCGCCCGCACGTTCCCGTTACCGCCCTTCAGCGCAATCGCCAGCACCTTCTTGTCTGCCGCGCCCACCAGCTCGCGGATGCTCTGCTGCGGCACCGTCAGCAGGTCTTCAAACGTAAACATCAGCGTCCGGATCGCAATCGCCACCTTCGGCTCCTTCTGCTCGATCGCCTCCAGAATCCCCCGGCTCGCGTCCTGCTCCACCCAGTTCAACAGCTCCGCCACGGCCTTGTACCCCGCATAGTTCTTGCGCCCGTTCGTGCCCAGCGAATCCATCCGCCGATGCAGCACCAGCGCCACCTTCTGCGCCATCTCCGGGCTGAACTGCCGCATCTCCGCCAGCCGCCGCACCACATCCACCCGCGTCCCCGCCGGCAGATGCATCAACACCACGCTGCCCCGCTTCGCATCCAGGTGCGCCAGCACCAGCGCCACCGTCTGCGGATGCTCGTTTTCGAGAAACTTCGCCAGCTGCTGCGGTTCCATCTTCTGCAGCACCGCCAGGTCCCCCGTCGAGCGCTCTCGAACCTTGTTCACCTGGCTCAACAGCTCATCCGCCCGGCGTACCCCGAACGCCTCCGTCAGCAGCCGCAGCGCATACTCCGGCCCCCCGCGCACCATGTACTGCTCGGTCTCGAGCAGCCCGTAGAACTCCGTCATCACCTGCGTCATCTGCTTGGCCGGCACCTCGCCCAGCCGCGTGATCTCGCTCGTAAGCCGCTTCACCTCGTCCTCGCCCAGCCCCTGGAAGATCCCCCGCGAGAGCTCCTCGCCAAGCCCCATCACCAGGATCGCCGCCTTCCGCAACCCAGGTATCGCCGCCGCCTCAAACCCCGCATTCGCCGCTAAATTCATCTCGTTGATACCTCGCTGCACTTCTGTTTTTTCATCCCGGAAGGACCTACTTTTCTCCTCCGCTCATCCAACCCACAGCTGACAGCTGACAGCTGACAGCTCATAGCTCATAGCTCATAGCTCATAGCTCACAGGTGATAGCTCACAGCTCATAGCTGATAGCTCACAGCTCAAAACCCCACTTACCCCTCCTCCACCCCACCAATCCAGGCCTGCAGCAACCGAGTACTCTGCGCCGGCTCCCGTCTTACATGCTCCGAAACCTGATCGAACACCGAATCCCCCGTCAGCCCCTTGAACCGGGTCTCCCCCACCGGTACCTCAACCGGGTCCGCGGCCACCGGAGCCTCCGCCGTCAGCATCTTCGTCTCCGTCCGCTCCAGCAGCATCGGCTCCTTCAACGTCGCCACCACCTGCCCCGCCATCGGCTTCAGCACAAACAGCACCACCAACAGTCCCAGCAAGCCCAGCACCGCAGTCTTCATCAGCCCCGGCTGCGACCCCACCAACCCCTTTGCCTCCTCAATCACCCGGCCCACGCCTGCCGCCTTCACCTCCGGCACGTTCGAGCTGAACCCCACATTCTCCATCGTCACCACATCTCCGCGCTTCTCGTCGAACCCCAGTGCTCCCTGTGCCAGCGCCTCCATCCGGTGCATCTCCTCCTGCGTCCGCGCCCGCCACGCCACCGGCTTGCCCACCTCCGCCACCTCGCGATCGTTCACCACCACCGCCGCCGTCACCCGCTTCACCCGCCCGGGCCCCTGCTCGGTATGCACAAAATGCTTCGAAACCGCATACGTCCCCGCCTCTTCCTTCATCGTCGCCGCGCCCGCGCCACCACCCGGGTACACCGGCAGAGCGTCCTTCCGCAACAGCGGCGGAGTCCCCTCCGCAGCCGCCGCAGCACTCCCCGCCACCGCCCCAGCTGCAGACGCAGCCGGCGCATTGCTCGCCGTCCCCGGAACCCCGCTCGCCAACGCCCGCCCCGCCCCGCCCTGCTCCTTCTTGTCGACACTCAACGCCACGGCCCCAACCCGGACGTAGATCTCATCCCTCCGCCCCTCCCGCCCCCGGGGCTAGGGCCCCT
>CAXUDC010000069.1:0-16624 GCA_964249685.1 uncultured Acidobacteriaceae bacterium | reverse complement strand
GGGAGTTTCGATTTCCACAGGGTGGTGCGGGTGTCGGTCCTGGAGCTCTCAAGGAGTGGACGCAGATGACTCGCTCGTACGATCAGGCAATCACCGTCGTATGCTCGCGCCATCTATCCACACTCGCAGCACACAACCCCTCAGCAAAGAATCAAGCTGTGTCCCTACAATTAATCAGCTCCAGGCCTTGGAGATTATCTCGAGCAGATCGACCACGAGAAGCTCCAGCCTGGGAGTCCTTTAAGCTGTGAGCTGTGAACTGACAGGAATGAAAAGCGCAAGTTACTTGCTTCATCCTAGAGGGATCTGCTTTTCGCCCGCTTACTCCCGGAAGTACTTAATATCCAACTTCTCCTTCGGCATCGGGTCGAAGAGCTTCAGGTCGAACGCATCTCCCATGGCCTTCATCCCGGCGTCATTGGGATGCAGGTGGTCGCCGCGGTCGTCGGCCGGCAGAAACATGTCCGGATGCGCCGGGTCGGCGGTCGCCTTGTCGAAGTCGACGAAGCCATCGAGCGCTTTGGACGTGCGGATCCATGTGTTCAGCGCCTGCCGTACCTGCTCGCCCGCGGGGCTGGCGTAGGCTGCGCCCATGTACGGCGTCAGCGTTGCGCCGATGACCTTGATCCCGTGCTGGTGCGCGCGCTCGAGCAGCTGCTGGTAGCCCTGGATCAGGTCCTCCGCCGTCACCACGTCGTACGGGCTGCGCGGGTCGTAAGCGTGGCCGATGTCGTTGATCGCCTCCAGCAGGATCAGGTACTTCACGCCGGGCCGCGAGAGCACGTCGCGATCGAACCGCGCCAGCGCCGAGGGCCCCGTGCCGTCATGCAGCACGCGATTGCCACCGATGCCTTCGTTCAGCACGCCCAGGTAGCGCGTCTTTTTTCCCCCCGCACCGAGCCTGTGAGCGAGCACATCTGGCCAGCGGCCGTTCGAATCGACCACGTTCTGCGTGCCATCCGTAATGCTGTCGCCGAACGCGACCACTGCGCCATCCTGCGCGGGCACCTTTACGTCCACACCCTTCAGGAAGTACCACTGCGTCACCTTGCGCGGGCTTACAAGCGTCCTGGCACTGACGGAGTTGCCGGCGACCAGGAAGTTCGATTGGTAGGCCGAGTTGTGAAACGAGCCATGCGAGATCGTCTGCGCCGGCAGGAAGAGGCTGATCGTGAGGTCGCCGCCGGCCGGGACCGCGAGCTTCGCCGGGTCAGACACCGCCGTAGCGCCGGGCGGGATGACGATCGACGCCTTGCCGCCAAAGGTGAGCGCGCTGGCGCTCGCCAGGTTGATGTCCATGTACACGCCGGGCGCGGTCAGCGCGAGGTGCGCCGCACCGACGGTCAGGGGCTCTGTGCCGAACTCGTTCGACAGCTCCACCCGCACCAGCGGCCCGCCCAGCGACACATGCACTACCTCGCGCAGCGTGGTGTCAGCCACGCCTAGGCCAAGGTCGGCCAGCGACTTTGCATTGTCAAGAGCGTAGTCAGCCGTGGCCCAGGTGCCGACCCAGTGATCCGGCGGCGGGTCGGGTTTGGCGGCATGGGCGACGACCGCGAGGGCGAGCAGTGCAGAGGCAAACAGGGTGCGGAGCGCGAGAGTCTTCACCGGATTATCATCCACCCGCGCGCGCCCGGATGCAAATCCTCCGGCGAGCCGCGTGCGCTATCCTGTCTGCTATGTCGATTGTGGAGATGACCGGGTTTGGCCGCATGCCGGACGGCACCGAGGTCAAGCTGTTTACCGTGTGGGACGGCCGCGCGGTGGCCAGCTTTACGGAGTTTGGCGCACGCGTGGTCTCGGTGCGGGTGCCGGACGCGGCGGGCAAGCTGGCGGATGTGGTGCTAGGCTTCGACTCGCTCGCCATGTACCTGGCGGACAAATCTTTTCTGGGCGCCATCGTGGGGCGCTATGGCAATCGCATCGCCGGCGGCAGGTTCAAGCTCGACGGCGTGGACTACCAGGTGCCGCCGAACGATGGGCCGAACGCCTTGCACGGCGGCGCGGGCGGCTTCGACCAGCAGATCTGGCACGGGGAGGCGGCCGGGGACGGCGTCGAGTTCCGGCTTACCAGCCCGGACGGCGACCAGGGCTTTCCCGGTCAGCTCGAAGTGCTGGTCCGGTACACCTTCGCGGGCGGCGCGCTGCGGGTCCAGTACGAGGCGACCTGCGACCGGGACACGGTTGTCAACCTGACCAATCACACCTACTTCAATCTCGCGGGCGAGTCCAGCGGCAGCGTTGCCGCGCACGAGATTACGATCGCGGCAGACGCTTTTACGCCTGTCGACGCGACCATGATCCCCACCGGCGAGCTGCGGCCTGTCGCAGGCACGGTGTTCGATCTGCGCGAGCCGATCCGGATCGGCCGCTATGTCGATGGCGCGGACGAGCAGTTGAGGCTCGCTGGCGGCTTCGATCACAATTGGGTCCTGAATGGAAGCCAGCCCGCCGCGCGCGTCGTCGAGCCTGAAGGCGGGCGCACGCTGGAGGTCGAAACGACCGAGCCCGGCCTGCAGTTCTACACGGGAAACTTCCTCAACGGCTCCATGCCGAGCCGACAGGGCGGCCTGTACAAACGCCGCGCCGGCCTGTGCGTGGAAACGCAGCAATTTCCGGATTCGCCCAACCGGCCCGCGTTTCCGTCGACGGTTCTGCGCGCGGGAGAGACGTACCGGTCGGAGACGACGTTCCGCTTCGGCATCGTCGCCGGCAGGGTGAAGGAAGACAAGCGGCAGTATCTGGCATCCTAGTCTAGGTAGGTCGAGGCTTTAGCCTCGACCATCAGGCAAGCACCGCGACACGGAGCTTTAGCCCCTGAGGTATGCTCCTTTGGACCCTGCAGAAGGCTTTATCGGCTCCGAGAAAGGCACGACGTTATGCCAGAATCACCCACTTCGCTGAGACCGCATCGTCGCTTCAACGCACTGCGCGGCTCCTGGGTGCTCGTCAGCCCGCAGCGCACAGAGCGCCCGTGGCAGGGCCAGACGACCAAACCGGCCGGCCCCGAGCCCCTCCACTACGACCCCGCCTGCTATCTCTGCCCAGGCAACCCGCGCGCCGGCGGAGCACAGACGCCGAAGTACACGGGCATCTACGCCTTCGACAACGACTACCCCGCGCTGCTGCCGGACCCGACCGAGCCCCTGCCTCCCAGCGCCGGCTCGCTGCTGGTGGCTGAGCCCGAACGGGGCCACTGCCGCGTGATCTGCTTCGACCCCGACCACTCGCTCACGCTGTCGCAGATGCCGGTCGCCTCTATCGTCCGCGTGGTGGAGGAGTGGAAGCGCGAGACTGCCACGCTCGGCAATCACGACGGCATCCACTATGTGCAGATCTTTGAAAACCGCGGCGCGATGATGGGGTCCAGCAACCCGCACCCGCACTGCCAGATCTGGGCGACTGGCCATGTGCCGGACGAGCCTGCGCTTGAAGGCGTGGCGCAACTCGCCTACTTCGAGAAGAACAACCGCACACTCCTGGCGGACTACCTCAACCAGGAGCTTGCCGCCAGAGAGCGCGTGATCCTGAGCAACGAAGAGTTCGTCGTGCTGGTCCCGTACTGGGCGGTGTGGCCGTTCGAGGTGATCGTGTTGCCGCGCAAGCCTGTGGGCAGCTTTACGGACTTTAAGGACGCGCAATCCGCCGGCCTGGCCGACGCGCTCAAGCGCATCACCACCTGCTACGACCAGCTGTTCCAGATCAGCTTCCCCTACACGATGGGCTTTCACCAGCGCCCGACCGACGGCGAACCGCACCCGGAGTGGCAGTTCCACGCACACTTCTACCCGCCTCTGCTGCGCTCGGCGGAGATCCGCAAGTTCATGGTGGGCTTCGAGATGCTCGGCATGCCGCAGCGCGACATTACGCCGGAAAAAGCCGCGGAGATGCTGCGAGCGGTCTTGCCGCTGGCGTGAAAAGACAAAGATTACAAGGATAAGACGGATAAAGACGGATATTGAACTTGGACCTGGTAATTACTTCTTGGCGTAACGGCTCTTCTCTTTATTCAATCTGTGATTGTAGCGGCCCAGAAACAACAGCTTCGCTCTATCCACACTTATCCGCCTTGATCCGTCTTATCCCCAGATGCTTTGTCTTACCATTCAGGAGCAACCATGACGTACGAAGACCGCATCAAGGCTGTCATCGCCGCGCACCTGGGCAGGACCGGTGCCGAGCCGCCCGCGGTCTACCAGGCGCCCGGCCGCGTCAACCTGCTGGGCGAGCATACGGATTACTCGGGCGGCTTCTGCATGCCGGCCGCGCTTAACTTCAACACCCTCGTCGCGGCCAGCCCGCTCAAAGGCGACGTGCTGCGGATCCACTCGCTCGACTTCAACGAGACAGTCGAGATTGAGCTGGCGGACCTTGCGCCGCCGGGCAAGAAGCACTGGAGTGCGTACCCGTTCGGCGTTGCGTGGAGCCTGCAGCAGGCCGGCATCCGCTTGGCGGGCGCGGAGTTGACTATGCAGGGCAATGTGCCGAACGGCTCCGGATTGAGCTCGTCGGCGTCGGTGGAGGTAGCGACGGCGACGGCGCTGCTGGGCATCGCGCGGGCTGCGCTGGCGAAGGCGCAGGTGGCGCTTGCGTGCCAGAAGGCGGAGAACGTGTACGTGGGCGCGCCGTGCGGGATCATGGATCAGTACATCTCGGCCGCGGGTGTGGCGGGCAATGCGCTGGCGATCGACACGCGCGCGCTGACGGCGGAGCTGGCGCCGATCCCGGCGCATCTGCGGCTGGTGGTCTCGAACTCGATGGTGACGCACTCGGTCGGCGGGGGCGAGTACGGTGCGCGGCGGCGCGAGGTGGAGGAAGCCGCCAAAGCCTGTGGCGTCAAGGAGTTGCGCGATGCGACGCTCAAAGATTTGCAGGCGCATCAGGGCGAGATGTCGCCCGAGGCCTTCAAGCGTGGGCGACATGTGATCACGGACAGCCAGCGCGTGCTCGACGGCGTGGCGGCGCTGCGAGCGGGCGACGCGGAAGAGTTCGGCCGACTGATGCTGGCCGCGCATGCGAGCTATCGCGACGACTTTGAGGCTAGCTGCGAGCGTTGCGACCTGCTGGTCGAGCTCGCCATGGAGCTGGCCGGATGCCTGGGCTCGCGGCTTACCGGCGGCGGCTTTGGCGGCTGCACGGTGAGCCTGGTGGAGGCGTCGGCGGCAGAGGAGTTTGCGGCAGCATTGCGGGAACGCTATCGGGAGAAGACTGGCGTGGTGGCGGATGTGTTCGTGTGCGAGATCGCGGATGGGGCGGGGCTGGCGACGGTGATTGCTTGAGGATTGGCGTCTTTTGTTGTCATCCCAAAGGGATCTGCGCTTCGACCAGTTCCCGAAGGTGTAGAGGTGGTCACAACCGCAGATCCTTCGCTTCGCTACGGAATGACAACAAAAGGCAGTGCCTGTCGTCTGGCTTCTCCCGTAACTTACTTAGCTACGCGTGGGTGGGGCATCCTGGAGGTCTGCCGCGGTGTGGGACCTTGGGACCAGCAGCAGGCCTACCAGCGGGTAGATCCAGAACAGGCGGTCGGGGAGGTCGACGCTGGTCCACACGCGCGGCCGCCAGACGTAGCGGCGGACGATCTCGACGAGCGAACGGAGGCCCGGGACGAGGGTGGTTTCGACCAGCAGCCACTGGAAGGGGCTGGTCTGGGTGCGGTGCGGACGGAAGCTGTGGCGGACGAGTGTGGTCTCGGTGCGGCGACGGATGCGGCTGGCGGCGCGGTTGTCGGCTGCGAGCAGGCGGGGGCTGGCGGCCGTGGTGCCGAGCCAGTCGTTCGAGAGATGGATGGCGGCGGAGATCTGGCCGAGCAGGCTCAGGTCGGCGGCGCGGGCGATGGCCGCGTCCAGCTCCGGCTGGGTGAAGAGGTTGAGGAAGCCGGCGACATCCGCGAGCGACTTGAGGTAGATCCAGGCGTCGGACATGCCGTGGGCGGCGATGTAAACGAATTGGTCGATGGGCGGCAGCACGCGCATGGGCACGCCGAAGGCCGAAACGGAGGCAAAGTGGGTGCCTTCGAGCAGCGGATTGGCCGCGTGGAAGCGGTTGTTGAACAGGCGCCAGTGCAGGTCGAGCTCAAAGCCGGTGTCCTGGTTGCGCAGGGTGAAATCCTTCCAGAAGGTGACAAACGAGGCGATGCGCGCGGGGGTCAGGCGGCAGGTGGGATTGATCAGCTGGTATCCGCTTTGCGCGAGGAGCTCGAGTTGGCCGGGTAGCTGGTCGGCGGTGGTGAGCAGGTCGAGATCGCCCACGTGGCGCGCGTGGGGGCTGCCGAAGAGGAGTTGCGAGAGCGGCACGCCTTTGAGGACGGCGAGCGGGTGGCCGGCGACGGCGAAGCGCTCGGTGATCTCGCAGGCGGCGTGAGTGGAGCGCAGGGCCTCGTAGGCGTTGACGGTAGCTTGCTGGTGGAGCTCATCGCGGACGTTGGCGGGCAGGCCGGCGGGGCGCAGGCGGTCGAGCGCGGCGAAGCACAGCGGACCGAGTTTATGGTGAGTTGTGACGGCGAGGAACTCAGGCCAGTCCAGCGGCGCGGCGACGAGCTGGGCGATGGCCGCGTCCTCCGCCGGGGAGTGCCGGGCGCGGGAGCAGAGCAGCATGAGCCGGACATGCGGGGGGAAGTCGCGAAATGTGAGCATCAAACCCCCCAGGCAAAGTTAGAATCGGAGGACACCAGGGCGAGCCTTTAGTTTATATGGCTTACGTTGCGGTATCGGCTGACGGATTGGACGGAGTATCCCACGAATGAGGGACAGGGACCGGTGGCGCAAGGCGAAGAGCCTGCTGCGGCGAGTGCGGGCGGTGCCGGCGGGAACGCTCTGGTTGCTGGGGAGGGCGTTTTTTCTGCTGCTGGGCGCGAAGCTGGCGCTGGCGACGATGCCGGTGAAGCGGGTGCTGGAGCGCAGGCGGCGTGGGCTCTCCGGGCTGAGTTTTGCGGCGGAAGCGGAGCGGCGGCGGGAGGTTCGGTGGGCGGTGCTGGTGGTGGCGCGGTACTCGCCGGTAGAGTTTGTGTGTTTTCCGCAGTGTCTTGCCGCGAGCGCCTTGCTGGCCCGCGCGGGGGTGGGGAGCAGGCTGCATTACGGGGTTCGGCGAGGCGTGCGGGGGCTCGAAACGCATACGTGGCTGGAGTCTGGCGGAGAGGTGGTGATCGGGGGGGAGGTGGCGGGGGAGTACTCGGAGCTGGAGGTGTTTTAGGCGCTTGTGACTTTTGTATAACTCTACGGGTTGGATGGAGCTCGACTTTACCTTCGAGAAGATGCTTAGAGGCTTAATGCATGAGTTTAGTTTCTAGTTGGTAGTTTTAGGCCTTCTTCTTGAGGGTGTAGTGGTGGTTCGAACAGCAGATTCCTCAGCTTCGCTATGAATGACAACAACGCGACACTTGTCTTTTGGTTGTCATCCCGTAGGGATCTGCGGTTCGATTGGTGCTGTACTACGCTTGAGAGGGAATGCTCTCTTGAGAGCGAAGCGGATCTTCCATCGTAGAAGAAAGGGGAGCGTGGATGTTGATTTTTGTTGAGTTTCTGCGCTTTCTCTGGCGGACGACGCGTTGGAAGATGGTGGGGGTGATCGCGTTTTCGGTGCTGCTGTCGCTGACGGAAGGGGTGAGCCTGGCGCTCATCTTTCCGCTGATCGCGCTGCTGGGCGACCCCCTGCAGCCGGCTGGGCACGCCGGGCCCCGGACGGAGCGGCTGCTGCACCTGCTGGCCGCGAGCCACCTGCCGCAGCGGGGTTGGCTGCCGGCGATGCTGGTGGTGCTGCTGGTGAGCGTCTGGGCGCTGAACAGCCTGACGGCGGCGCTCAATACGCTGACTATCGGCACGATCCTGCGGGTGCGCGAGCAGACCGCCGTGGAGCTTTACGCCGCGATGCTCGAGGCTGACTGGAGCTTTGTTTCGAACCGGCGCTCCTCCACGCTGACGCACCTGCTGACCGGCGAGTTGGACCGGACAGGCATGCTGGCCGGGGTGGTGACGGCGTTTTTCTCAAGCGGGCTGGTGGCGCTGCTGATGGTGGGGGTGGCACTGTATCTTTCGCCGCTGCTGACGCTGGTGGTAGTGGCCAGCTTTGCGGCATTACTGCCCTGGCAGCGGCGCGTGGGGCGCACGGTGTACGGCGCGGGCAAGAAGGTTTCTACGATGTCCGAGGAGCTGGCGGCGCTCTCGGTCGAGCGCCTGCAGCACCTGAAGGCGATCAAGGCGTACGGTGCGCAGGCGGCCGAGCGAAGCCTGTTCGCGCGGCGAATGGGCGCGGTGACGGCGGAGATGACCGCGATGGAGTGGCGGGGAACGACGGCTTCGCGGCGCTTTCAGACGCTTTCGATGCTGGTGTTGTGTGGCGTGATCCTGCTGGGGCTGGGGCCGTTGCACCTGACGGCGGGAGCGATGTTGATCTTTCTGTTTGCGTTTTTGCGCGCCTCGCCGCGGCTGAACGTGCTGCAGGTGAAGGGCAACGGACTGCTCGCGGACCTGCCCGCGTTTGGAAACATTCACGCATTTCTGCTGGAGTGCCGGGCGCATCGCGACCAGGGTGCAACCGGGGCGGTGGCGCCGGAGCTGCGGCGTGAGCTGAAGCTGGCTGGCGTCCGCTTCGGCTACCCAGGGGGGGACGAGGTGCTGAAGGGCGTCGACCTGACGCTGTACGCGGGGGAGATTACGGCGGTCTCGGGGGAGTCCGGCGCAGGCAAGAGCACGCTGGCCGACCTGGTAATGGGCATGCTGGTGGCGCAGCTGGGGACGATTGCGGCCGACGGCGTGGCGATTACGCAGGAGAACGCGCAGGCCTGGCGCGGGCGTGTGGGCTATGTAAGCCAGGACACGCTGCTGTTTCATGAGACGATCCGCGAAAACCTGCTGTGGGCTCGGCCGGGGGCGACGGAGGGCGAGCTGGCCGAGGCGATCGGGGCGGCGAGCGCGCAGTTCTGCTACGCGCTGCCGCAGGGGCTCGAGACGCTCGCCGGGGACCGGGGGACAATGCTGTCGCATGGCCAGCGGCAGCGGCTGGCGTTGGCGCGGGCGTTTTTGTTGAAACCGTCGCTGCTGATCCTGGATGAGGCTACGAACTCGCTGGACCTGGACAACGAGGCGGCGATTCTGCGGACGGTGAGGGCGGCGGGAATGACTACATTGTTGATTTCGCACCGGCCGAGTGCGGTTGCCGGGGCGGACCGGGTGTTTTTGCTGGTGGGTGGGGTGGTGGTGGGCCGGCGGTTGGAAGAGACTTACCCCACGATAACCGCGGTGAAGCTGCGGTGATCATGGGGCACCCCTGGTGGCTTGGTCGTGCTTTGCGAAGAAGGAGCCGAAGGAGATGAAGCGGCAGAGGGCGTCGCCGTAAGACTGGGAGATCTCCATCTTTTCGAGGTTGTCGTCGGGGAAGGTGTCGAGGAGGTGGTGCATGCGGGGGAGGTCGAGCATGCTGCGGGCGGTGGGCGAGGCGTCGATGAGGGGGGCCTGGGCGCGCAGGGCGGGGATGGCGTCGCGCATGCTGAGGTACCAGTCTGCTCCCTGCTGGCCGCGGATGGCGCGGTTGAGCGTGGCCGGGGGCAGGCGGCCGACCATTGCGCGGCGGACGAGCGAACGGTGGACGGAGCCGACCAGATACTGCTCGATGGGGATGTTGTAGCAGAAGTCGAAGAGGCGTTTGTCGCAGGTGGGGTCGCGGGTGTCGAGCCCGGTGGAGGCGCGGAACTCGGCGTTGTAGGCGCCGTAGTCGAAGCGCTCGTAGAAGGCGGTTTGCGCGGCGGCGAGGTCGGTGGAGTCGGGGTAGAACTCGTCGATCATGCGCTGGCGTAGGTTGCGGCCGGCGAGAAGCTCCGGGTTGCCGGCCGAGTAGGTAAGGGTAAAGTCGTCCGAACGCTGCAGTTTAAGCGAGATCCTGCGGGGGAGAAGCCCGTCGGTAGCCTGCTGCAGGCCCTGCCGCCAGGAGGTCATGCCATGCGCGCGCATCTGGCGGACGGTGCGGAAGAGCTTGAGCCAGCGGCCGCGGCGGAACATACGCGGCAGGGCCTCGAGCCCGTTGTAGCTGATGGTGGCGTTGCCGCGGTCGCCCTGCAGCAGAACGCCGAGGCCGCGGCGTTGTGCCTGCTGGGCGATGGCCGAGAGCCAGAGGACGTTGATGCCGTTCTGGACGGGCTCGTCGATGAGCGACGACATGGAGCTCAGGATGGCGAGGAGGTCCTGGCCGGTGGAGTCGACCAGGACGTGGTCGATATTGGGATGCATGCGGGCTACGTCGGCGGCGCCGGGGCCTTCGTCCGGGATGCGTCCGTGAAAGCCGCGGCCCTGAAAGCCCGGGCGGGGGACGGCCGTGAAGGCGGTCAGGCGTTCGCCGCGGGCCGCGAGCTGGATGGCGGCAGAGGCAGCGACGGAGCTGGAGTCCAACCCGGCGCTCAGTTGTGCGCCGATGGGGCGCGTGCTGCGCATGCGGGCGGCGGTGGCGCGGTCGAGCAGCTCGCGCATGGCTTCCGGATAGTGCGCGTCGTTTTTGAAGCGGACGGGCTTGCCGCGGACGGGATGATAGTACTGGCGGACGTCCACTCCGGCGGGGGTGACGCGGAGGAAGTGGCCCATGGGCAGGCGCTCGATGGCCCGGTAGAAGGTGCGGCGGGGGCCGGGCAGGGCGAGGATGAGGGCCTCGACGATGCGCTCCTCGTCCAGTTCGCGGTCGACCCCGGGTAGGGCGAGCAAGCCTTTGGGCATGGAGGCGAAGGCGAAGAAGTCCGGGCCGGCGTAGAAATGCAGGGGCCGATCGCCGACGTGGTCGCGTGCGACGAAGAGGCACTGCCGCAACGGGGACCAGACGGCGAAGGCAAAGGAGCCGAGCAGGTGGTCGAGGCAGGATGCGTCCCAGCGCTGCCAGGCGGCGAGCAGAAAGGCAGAGTCGGCGAGGAGCTCGGGAGTGGTGAGTTGGAGTTCGCGTGCGAGATCGGCCCGATTGTCCAGGCGGACATCGGCTACCAGGCAGTGCTGCCGGTCTGCGGACCAGAGCGGTTGACTGTCATGAATGTCTTCGGGCAGCAGGCGAAGCAGGTTGCCGCCAAGCGCAACGATGCCGTCGCTCCACTGGAACGATTTGTTTGGACCGTAAGACTTTTGGGCGTGTTGTGCTGACGCCAGGAGTGAACCCGAAGAAGTGCTGCCGTCTCTGCTCCACAAGCCACAGATGGACGACATCGCCGATCCCTCATCTTTAGTAATCAGCGGTTAGGACGAGCGCGCTTATGCTCTCTCTATCCTGCCTGCGGATGTTCAAGTTCTTATGAACGGTGAGTCATCTTTGTATCGCTGGTGTGAAATGCACCACCCTTGGCGAGCTTGAGCTGAACGGCTTCCACCTGCGGCTTTGACCAGATCTTCTTCATGTTGACTCCTTGTGTTCTAGAGACTAGATTATACGACAACGTGCTCGTGTGATCTTAACTAGTACGGACGCACAGACCGCGCCGGCGGATGTATCAAGACTACCGCTTTTGTGACCTCTCTCCTGATTTATCTTTGAAAATGTCAAATATTACCGTTCCTGGCGCTTCGCTTTACTGGTATGGTCCCTTCCTGCTAGAATCGCAGGTGGCTTTGTCGGAGCTTGAGGGCGTGGCTGGAAGCGGGCGGCTAGCCGTTTCGCTACGGCTGGGAGGGGTTCCCGCGCGGCTTGAAGGAGGCATTGCGCTCGGGCCGCAGCGGCAGTTTGCGGCGGACGAGTTTCTGCTGGAGGTTCCGGGGACAGGCAGGTTTTATGTTCGCGGCGGCTGCGAGGTCCGCGTTGAACCGGCGGAAGGCGCGCCGGCCTCGGACCTGGCGATCTATGTGCTGGGCTCAGTGTTTGGGGCGCTCTGCCACCAGAACGGGCTGCTGCCGCTGCATGCCAGCGCGGTGGAGGCGGGGGGCGCGGTGACGGCGTTCCTGGGCGACTCGGGTGCGGGCAAGTCGAGCACGGTGGCGCTGCTGGGGCGGCGCGGGTACCGGATCTTTGCCGACGATATCTGCCTGCTGGAGCCGGTCGGCGATGGGCTAAAGGCGGCACCGCTGGCGGGTTGGTTGAAGCTATGGCGGGAGACGTTCGAGCAGATGGCGGTCGAGCCGGAGGCTGAAAACCGGACGTTCAGCACGGACGACAAGTACAGGATGTACCTGGGGCCGCAGAGCGGGGAGCCCCTGCCGGTGCGGCAGTTCTGTTTCCTGACGCGGGCGCCGGAGGGGGAGACGGAGGCTCGGATGGAACGGCTGGGGGGCGCGGAGGCGATTGCGGGGCTGGTGGCGATGATCTATCCGGGGTATCGGCCGGAGGATGCGGGGGAGGAGCGGCGGCTGGTGCGGCAGTGCGCGCAGGCGCTCGAGGGGGCACGGGCGTATCGGCTGGTGGTGCCCTGGGGATGGGATCGGGTGGGAGGAGTGCTGGATCTGGTGGAGCGGGAATTGTTGGGGTGATTGGGCTACTTTTGGATTTTGTTCCTCCCACTCATCACGATGAAGCTGTGATGAATGGGGCACGATGTTTGGGTTGTCACAGGGTGAGGAGGTTCAGGGTTTGGAGCTTTTCGATAAGTTCTTCTACGTCTTGCTCGATTTCACCTTTGGGAGCGTCGTAGAGGTCGCGTAGTTTGCTGCTGAGAGTGGCAAAGGTGAGGGGTTCGGCGAGGAGGCGCCAGACGTCGGAGCCGGTCTCGCCCAGGCCGTAGCACTGGCCGGCGTCGAGGCTCATCAGGACGATCTCTGTGCCGACCGTGGTTTCCACAGGCGCGGAACTACGGCGGATGAGGGTGTCTGGAGCTAAGGGCATAGGTCATCGTATAACAGGGAAGCGTCGACGCCTGCGCAGGGTGAGGTGTTGAGGCGAGGGAGTCGGGGCCTAGGGAGTAGTTTTGTGAGGGCGCTGCTGGGAACGATGAGGTTAGTTCCGGAGCAGAAGCGGGATGGATCAGCTGAGAGCTCTGGCTGACAGCTATGAGTGTGTTTCCCTTCAGGTGGAGTGTGGCTCGGTCGAACCGCAGATCCCTGCGGGATGACAACAAAATACAAATACCGTTGCATCGTGCGAAAGCGCGGCGCATCTTGTACAGTTATGTTCATTCCGCAGGTGCCAAGTTCCTTCTAGAGTGATGAGGAACGAGGCAGAACGAGGTTCTGGTGAAACGTTTCTTGAAGATCGGTACGGGTCTGTTGGCCATGACGTTAAGCGGTGGAGTGGTTGCGGCGCGGGCGCAGGAGATGACCAAGCAGCACATCTACTCCGAGACCACGGACCCGCGGCAGGATATCGCCGCCGCGCTGCAGCAGGCGCGCGGGCAGCATAAACGGGTGCTGCTGAGCTTTGGCGGCGACTGGTGCCCGGATTGCCAGATGCTGAACGTCTTCCTGCATGATGGTGCCAACGCGCCGATCGTGGACAAGGATTACATCGTGGTGCATGTGTGGATCGGCCACAAGGATAGGAACCTCGACCTGGCGCAGCAGTATGGCGTGCCGATCGACAAGGGGGTGCCGGCGCTGGCGGTGCTGGACGCGCAGGGCAAGGTGATCCACGCGCAGTCGACTGGCGAGTTCAAGGACATGCGTGGCATGGCTTCGGGCGACGTGACAGAGTTCCTAAACCGTTGGAAGGCCTGAAGCCGCAGCCTGCGGCTGAGCGTCGCCTTGTACGACGTGCACTGCGGTTTCCCGTTCTGGTAAAGCGTGCGGCGCTGGCCGCGCTGCGGCATGACTGCTTGAACGTGGGGCAGTCCGCGGCTTACTCGGCGATGGTCGCGTTGTTTCCGGCGCTGGTGGTGGCGGGCGCGGCGTTTGCGCTGCTGCCCTACACGGGGTCTCTGCGCGCGCAGGTAGGGGGCTTCTTCGACGAAGTGCTGCCGCCGGACGTGTTTCCGCTGCTGACGGGCTACTTTGCCGCGACGCCGGGCAGCGCACACACGACGCGCTCGTTGGTGCTGGCCGCAATTGTCAGCGTGATGGGTGCCTCGAGCGTGATTGCGACCCTGATGGAAGGGTTGCGCCGTGCGCAGGACCTGCCGCTGGACTGCTGGACGTTCTGGCAGCGGCGTCTACGCTCGCTGGTGCTGGTGCCGGTCTCGCTGCTGCCGCTACTGCTGGCGACGATGCTGGTGGTCTTCGGCCAGTTTTTGACCACGTGGCTGGCAGCGGATCTGTTTGCGTCGCTGCGGCCGGTGTTCCTGGTGATCTCGGCCGGCCTGCGCTGGGCGGTCGCGCTGACCGGGGTGGCGGGTTTGACGGCGCTGATCTACCACATGGGTACGCCGAAGCAGCAGCATTGGAGGCGCACGCTGCCCGGCGCGGCGGTGGCGACGGGGTTGTGGTTTGCGTCGACGCTGGTGTTTGGATGGTATGTGACGCGCTTTGCCAACTACAGCCAGGTGTACGGGTCGCTGGGGGCCGGCATCGCGCTGCTGTTCTGGCTTTATATCGTCTTTTTGAGCGTGCTGGTGGGCGCGGAGTTTAACGCGCAGGTCTACCTGCCGCGGAGAGAGAGTGCGTCCGGAGGCGAGCCCGCCGGTTCCTTTGAGGCGTTGGGCCACCTTTGGGGCCGCGACAGGTAGAATGACCGGGGAGCAAACTAATTCCCTCCGCCGCCGCGCCCTCATGGGTCCGCGCGACAAAGAAAGCCATGGCGTACGCATCATGAAGAGCTCCAACGGGATGGGCATCAAGGGTTTTATCGGGATGGACAGCTCGCGCCGCGCGAAGATCGTGGCCACGCTGGGGCCTTCCTGCAGCACGCTGCCGGTCTTCCGGCAACTGGTGCGCGCGGGGCTGGATGTGGCGCGGCTGAACTTTTCGCATGGCAGTCACGAGCAGAAGGCGGAGCTGATCGCGATGGTGCGGCAGGTCTCGCGCGAGGAGCAGAAGCCGATCTGCATCCTGGCAGACCTGCAGGGGCCGAAGATCCGTACCGGGCTCCTGAAGGGTCACGCGCCGGTGCTGCTGGTCGCGGGCGAGCGGCTGACGATCACGCCGCGCCAGATCGAAGGCACGGCCGCGATGGTGAGCACGGTCTTCACGACATTGGCCGAGAACCTGGAGAAGGGCTCGCGCATCCTGCTTTCGGATGGACTGATCGAGCTGATCGTCGACCGGATCGACGGCGAAGATGTCGTGTGCGAGATCATCAACGGCGGCATGCTGGGCGAGAAAAAAGGCATCAACCTGCCGGGAATCCCGGTCAAGGTGCCGTCGCTGACCGAGAAGGATGAAGAGGATCTGATCTTTGCGATCGGGCAGGGCGTGGACACGGTTGCGGTCTCGTTTGTGCGCACCGCGGACGATGTGCGGCACGTCAAGAACCGGCTGGCGGCGCTGAAGTCGGACGCGTGGGTGATTGCGAAGCTTGAAAAACCGCAGGCCATCGAGCACCTGGATTCGATCCTGGAGGTGGCGGACGCGATCATGGTGGCGCGCGGCGACCTGGGCGTGGAGGTGCCGCCCGAAAAGGTGCCGGCGATCCAGAAGCACATCATCAAGCGCGCGGCGGAGTTTCGCAAGCCGGTTATTACGGCGACGCAGATGTTGGAATCGATGATCGACAACCCGAGGCCGACGCGGGCGGAGGCGTCGGATGTCGCGAATGCGATCTACGACGGGACCGACGCCGTGATGCTTTCGGGCGAGAGCGCGGCGGGCAAGTACCCGGTGGAATCGGTGGCGATGATGGCGAAGATCGTGAGCGAAACCGAGCAGCAGATCCGGCTCGACCCGCCACCGAAGATCCGCACGCGCCGCACCACGAGCCTGTCGGTCGCGGAGACGATCTGCGAGTGCATGGCACACTCGGCCGAGGACCTGGACGTGGCCGCGATTGCGATCTTTACGGAAAGTGGCAGCACCGTGCGGCTGCTCTCGAAGTATCGGCCCGAGCCGCCGATCTTTGCGCTGAGTCCGTACCAGCGCGTGATCAACCGCACGATGATGCTGTGGGGAACGTACCCGATCCTTTGCGAGCGGTTCAACGATACCGACAAGCTGGTGAACATGGCGGAGGAGATTCTCGAGACCTCCGGCTATGTGCAGAAGCGGCAGGTGGTGGGGATCGTGGCGGGCACGCGGACGAAGTCTGGCGCGACCAACTTTATGCGGCTGCACATGGTGGGGGATAGTGATGGCGCGCCGGTGGAGGCTGGGGCTGCAGAGTAGTGGGACGAGGTGACTTACCGGTTGGGACCGGCGTTAAGAAAGGTCTGACTCAGTTGATTCATCGGCTCCCTTTGAGAGCGCCGGGGCTAAAGCCCGCTCATGACATCGGGCTTGTTCGTGGGACTAAAGTCCCACGCTTCCACCCAGGTCCTTGATCATAGTCTCTCTAGAGCATTTCCTTCAGAGGTAGTGCAGCGACGGTCGAAACGCAGATCCCTATGAGATGACAACAAAATGCGAAGGTAAAAGCGCGCTTTTGTTGTCATGCCGTAGCGAAGCGGAGGAATCTGCGGTTGAGACCAGCACCAAACCCTGCGGGAGTGCGCGTGGGTGGACCTTCAAGCCCTCAGCCCTTTACGGCCTGGTTCCCAGCGTATTGGTCGCGGAGGCGACCGCAAGCGGAGTGACCACCGGGGCGGCGACTCCGAGGAACTCCGTTACGGAACCGGTGCCGGCGCCGTTGCTGGTCACCCAGACGTTGCCAGCGC
>CAXUDC010000068.1:0-16795 GCA_964249685.1 uncultured Acidobacteriaceae bacterium | reverse complement strand
GCCGTTTGGAGACGGCTGGATGATCGTCCATATCCAACCCTTTGCAACGCTGAATTTAAGGAGCACCACCTTCATGTCAACTAATTATCTAGTTACACGCCTTAGCAAGTTCATCGTCCCCGCCGCCGTTGGCGCTGCCGTGCTTGGCTCCGTACTCTTCTTCCACCAGGGCGACGTCCACGCGTCGGCCGTCACGGCCGCGCCGCTCGACGACCGCAGCGTCTCCGCCCTCACCGCGCTCGATAAGGATATGGAGACGCTCGCGGCGCGGGTTACGCCGGCCGTCGTCAACGTGGCCGTCACCTCGCGCGGCGAGGCGCAGCCGGAGGAAAGCGCGCAAATGCAGGATCTGCCTCCGGGCTTTGCGCAATTCTTCGGAAACCCCGGTCGCGGCGGGCGCCCGTCGGAAAAGCCCCAGCAGGAGCTGCAGCACGGCATCGGCAGCGGCGTCATCATCTCGCCCGACGGCTACATTATCACCAACAACCACGTGGTGGACGGCGCGACGCAGATCCGCGTCACCCTGAACGACCGCCGCGTGATGACCGCGAAGGTCATCGGCACGGACAAGCTGACCGACCTGGCCGTGATCAAGGTGGAGGCGCACGACCTGCCAGCGGTCTCATGGGGCGACTCGGCGAAGCTCGAGCCGGGCCAGACGGTGCTTGCGTTCGGCAGCCCGTTCGGCTACTTCCAGTTCTCGGTGACGCGCGGCATCGTGAGCGCGATCAACCGGCAGAACCCCTACTCGGACGACGCGCGCAAGCTCGGTGGCTACATCCAGACGGACGCGGCGATCAATCCCGGCAACTCGGGCGGCGCGCTGGTCAACTCGCACGGCGAGCTGATCGGCATCAACACGTTCATCATCTCGAACAACGGCTCGTTCGCGGGCGCGGGCTTTGCTATCCCGGCGCAGATCGCGCGCGCCACTGCCGAGCAGATCATGAAGACCGGCAGCGTGCACCACGGCTACCTGGGCATCAGCATGAACGATGTGACACCAGACAATGCGCACTTCTTCAACCTGAAGGAGGCGAGCGGCGCGATCGTGTCGCAGGTCTCGCCTAACTCGCCCGCGAGCAGTGCAGGGCTCGAAAGTGGCGACGTCATCGCGCAGCTGAACGGCCAGCCGCTGGCGAGCAGCAGCGCGCTGCAGGTGGCGATCGCGGGCGTGACGCCGGGAACGAAGGTGCAGCTCGGCATCCTGCGCAACGGTGCCTCGCGGACGGTCAGCCTGATCGTGGGCGAGTACCAAGCGAAGGTTGAGGCCGCCGCCAACGAGGGGCCGGACGGGCAGCCCGGCGCACAGGGCGGCAGGATCGGCGTCGCGATGGCGGATCTGACGCCGGATGTACGCCAGCAGCTGCAACTGCCGGACGCCGTCAAGGGAGCGGCGATCCAGAGCGTCCGCCCGGGCAGCCCGGCCGAGGAGGCGGGCCTGCAGCCTGGCGACGTGATCGTGCAGGTAAACCGGCGCGCGGTCGAGTCGGCCAGCGCGGCGGTCTCCGGCGTGCGCGCCGTGCCTTCCGGGCAGGATGTCCTGCTGCTGGTCTGGTCGCGGGGTGGCGAGAGCTACCGGGTCGTGCATCCCGACCAGGGGTAATGCCCAAACCTACCGTGCTGATCCGAACCGCAGATCCCTGCGGGATGACAACAAAATACAAGAGCCCTTTGTCTTGGATTTCGTTTGTCCTTCCCGCAGGGAAACTGTGGTTTAAGCGCCACGGTACCCATATCAATCGGTGATAGATCTCGCCCCGCAGCTTACTTCGCAAACACCTGCGACATATCCGCAAATGCCTTGAACTCGAGCGCGTTGCCGGCCGGATCGTAGAAGAACATCGTCGCCTGCTCGCCCACCTCACCCTGGAAGCGGAGATAGGGCTCGATCTCGAACTTGACCGACGCGGCCTTCAGGCGCGCGGCGAAGGTCTCCCACACGGCCATCGTCAGCACGACGCCGAAGTGTGGCACGGGCACGGCGTGGCCATCGACCGCGTTGTGGTGGGGCTCGGCGGCGGCGGTCTCGGCAGGCTTCAGGTGCGCGACGATCTGGTGTCCGAAGAGGTCGAAATCAATCCACTCCGCACTCGAGCGGCCCTCCGGGCAGCCCAGCACGGAGCCGTAGAAGTGACGCGCCGCGGCCAGGTCGTCGACGGGAAAGGCGATGTGAAAAGGGGTTAGAGACATAGTGCAACCATCATAAACCGGTACGCTTCGACCATCGCGCTTGAGGGGAGTGCTGGTCCGAACCGCAGATTCCTCCGCTGCGCTACGGAATGACAACAAAAGGCGGGGCACTTGTACTTTGATTGTTATCCCGCAGGGATCTGCGTTTTAGACCGGTGCTGCATCACAGCCAAAGCACTACCCCTGCGCAGGTAGACGCACCACAAACTCCGTATCCCCCGGCGCGGAGCTGAAGCGGATCGTGCCGCCATACTGCTCCACAATCCGGTACACGATGCCGAGCCCCATGCCCGTGCCGACGCCGACCGGCTTCGTCGTATAGAACGGGTCGAAGATGCGCGACTGGATCTCCGGCGGGATGCCCTGGCCGTTGTCGCGGATCAGGATGCAGAGGTCGGAGAGCGGCTTGCCGTTGCTACCGTCGCGCACCTTTTCCGCCCAGGTGTGGATGCCGAGCGTTCCACCCTGGGGCGCCGCGTCGATCGCGTTATCCAGAAGATTGGTCCAAATCTGGTTGAGGCCGTGGCACTCCGTCTGCAGCGTCGGCAGGCCGGCGCCAAAGTCTTTCCGCAACGTCAACTGCTTCTCGCGAATCTTGTGCCCCAGGATGACCAGCGTCGCGTGGATGCTCGCGTTGATGTCGATCGTCTGCTTGCCGTGGCCTTCATATGCGTAGCTTTTCACCGAGTGCACCAGGTCGGTCACGCGCGAGATGCTTTCCTCGATCGTGCCGACCAGTTGCATGCTCGAGACCAGCGCTTCCAGCCAGTTCAGCGTGTCGGACAGCAGGCTGTCGTCGAAGCTGGAGCGTGCGCAGCGCAGGTCGTCCGGCGTAAGCCCTACCGAGACGAAGGTCGGCGCGAGCTGCCAGGCGTCTTCCACGTGGGCCTCTTCCATCCACCCCGCAAAGCGCTCCTCGGCGTCCGACTGCTCGATCGTGCTCAGCGTCAGGGTCCGGGTGGAGTCGAGCGCCTGCTGCTGAATGTCGAACATGCATTGCTTCTGCGCTACCGTCAGGTCGCGCTTGGCCCAGCTTTCGGTCAGCCGATGCATCCGTTCCATGTTGGCGCGCAGCTGGGTAGAAGCCCGCTTGGCAGCCGAACCCGGGTTGTTCAGCTCGTGCATCAGCCCCGCGGCCAGCGTGCCTAGCGCGGCCATCTTCTCCTGCTGGAAGGTCGTCGCCTGCATCTTGGCCAAGCGCGTGGCCATGTTGCGCAGGACGGCCTTGCGCACCTCCGGGCAGGAGGTCATCAGAGCCCAGAACTGCTCCTCGTTCAGCTCCAGCAGCTCGCAGACCTCAGCGGCGCGGTAGCTCACGCCGGCAGGAATGTTGGCGAGCAGGGGAATTTCGCCAAAGGAGTTGCCCTTTGGGATGGTGTAAAGCGTCGCCTCATGCTGGTCAGCGAAGCTGGCCGTGATGACCATGGAGCCGGAGAGCAGAATCCAGAAGAAACGGGTAATCACGCCCTGCGGGACGAGGACCTCCCCTGGCGCGAGTTGCCGTAGGGTTGTGCCGTCCAGGCAATGCAGCGTCGTTGCATCCAGCGATTCGAGGATGGGGACATCGCGAAGCAGCGCGATGGTGTGGTCGCTCAGCGAGACCGGGTTGGAGGTTGCGGGTTGGGGTGCGGTGACGGACACGGGACAGCCTCGTTACAGCGTTGCAAGATACTGGTGGACAAACTGAATGGCGATCGAGCCCTCGCCCACGGACGAAGCCACGCGCTTGACGGAGCCGAAGCGGACGTCGCCGGCGACGAAGATACCGGGGATCGTGGTCTCGAGCAGGTACGGGTCGCGGTCGTACTTCCACAGCGAGCCGGCCTTGGTCTTCAGGTCGGGGCCGGCGAGTACGAAACCCCGGGGATCGCGCGCGATGCCCTCGGGGAGCCACGCGGTCTTGGGCGCGGCACCGATGAAGACGAAGACGGAGCTCGCGGGCCGCGTTTCGTTGCCCGTGGGCGTTTCGAGCACAATCTCTCGCAGGTGGCCGTTGCCCTTCAACTCCTTCAGGCGCGTGCCAGTTTCGACGGAGATGTTCGGGGTTGCCGCGATCTGCTCGATCAGGTAGCGGCTCATGCTGCGCTCGAGCCCTTCGCCGCGGACCAGCATGCGCACATGCGTGGCGGAACGCGAAAAGTACATGGCGGCCTGGCCGGCGGAGTTGGCGCCGCCGACGATATAGACCTCCTGGTTGGCGCAGCCGGCGGCCTCGGTGAGCGCGGCGCCGTAGAAGAGGCCCGCGCCCGAGAACTGCTGCTCGCCCGGGATGTCGAGCTTTACGTAGTCGACGCCGGTGGCGATGATGCAGACGCGGCACGTGACCTCGCGCCCATCGGCCATCTTGACCAGGTGATAGCCGTTGTCGGTGGCGATGGAGCAGACGCGCTGCGTGATGAACTCCGCACCCAGGCGCTGGGCCTGGATGAAGGCCTGCTGCGCGAGCCGCTCGCCGCTGATGCCCTGCGCGAAGCCGAGATAGTTCTCGATCTTGGACGACGATCCTGCCTGCCCGCCGGGCGCGAGCGAGTCGATCACCAGCGTGCGCAGGCCCTCCGACGCGCCATAGACGGCCGCGGCCAGCCCCGCCGGACCCGCGCCCGCGACAACCACATCATAGTGATCGTTGGCCGACTGCGTGCTCATCCCCGGCAGCCTGGAGGCGAGCTCGTTGGTATCGGGCTGGATCAGCGACGTGCCGTCGGGGAAGATCACGACGGGCAGCTTGCCGTCGCCGATGTTCATCGCGCACAGCATCTCCAGGCACTCCGGGTTCTTTTCGGGGTCAAGCCAGCGGAAGGGAATCAGGTTGCGCGAGAGGAAGTTGCGGATCTCGTGGTCGCCCTGGCCCCAGCGCGTGCTGACCAGCTGCAAGCCGTCGAACGGCTTGGCCTGTCCGTCGTTCCACGCGACCAGCAGGTCGTCGAGCACGGGGTACAGCTTCTCCTCGGGCGGGTCCCACGGCTTGTTCAGGTAGTAGTGAATGCGCGCGGAGTTGATGGCGCGGATCGCGGCCTCGGTGTCGGCGTAGGCGGTCAACAGGACGCGCTTGGCGTCGGGATAGAGCGTGATGGCCTGCTCGAGGAACTCGACGCCGGTCATGCCGGGCATGCGCTGGTCGCTCAGGAAGAGCGCGACGACGTCGTTGCGCTCCTTGAGCTGGCGGCAGATGTCGAGCGCAGCCTGGCCGGAGGCGGCGCGCAGGATGCGATGCTGCTTGCCGTACTTGCGCCGCAGGTCCTGGACGACCGTCTCGAGTACGCTTACGTCGTCGTCCACTGCGAGAAGGATTGGTTTGGCCATACCTGATTATGGCGCGAGCCGCCGCACCATTCAAGATTTCGATGAGGCGCGATGCGAAAACGTTCCACAATGTTGCGTTTACGTACATCCGCCGGCAACCCGGGCGCGTGGACGATAAAGGGGTTGTGGATGAAACCCCGTCCACATGGAGGACAGTACCCATGAATCAGATCATTCTGGCCGATGAGCAGGCCATCTTTCGCGCCGGTGCCGCGCGCACGCTGGCGCTCGAAGAAGACATGCGCATCGTGGCGCAGTGCGACGACGCGGCCAGGCTGCGCTCGGCGATCGAGTCGTTTCGCTTCGCGATCGTGCTCTACTCGACCGGCCTGGGCGACCTGGGCGCGGTGCTGCCGCAGTGCAGGGAAGCGCGCTGTCCCGTGGTCGCGATTCATGAACGGCGCGAGACGATCGCGGAGCCGCTGGCCGCGCAGCTCGGCGGGATTATCAGCCGCAGCATCACGGCTCCGGAACTGGTCGATACGGTGCGGCGCGTCGCCCGCGGACAGCGCGGCGTGCAGCTTGCGCCGGTCAGGATGATTCAGGCGCAGGATACGGTCGGCGCGCGGGTGCTCGCGCGGCTGACCCCGAAGGAGATGCAGATCGTCGCGCTGATTACGCAGGGCTGCAGGAATCGCGAGATCGCCACGCGGCTCGGGACCAAGGAGCAGGTGGTAAAGAATTATCTGCGCAGCATCTATGACAAGTCCGGCGTGGGCGACCGGCTGGAGCTGGCGCTATTTGTGCTGCACCACCGCACGCTGGCGGACGCGGCGGAAAAGACCGGGAGCTTGCTGCAGTTGAAGATCGCGTAGGCAAAAGCAGATCCCTGGGGGGACGAAAACAAAGGAATCTTTGCCCGCAGGGATCTGCTGCTCCTCGCGCTAGATGCCCATGCGGGATTCTTCTTCGTCGGCCTGTTTGCTTACGTGAGCTACTTTTTCGGCGATGGACTTGGCCTGGGTGAAAAGCAAGAGGTAGTCGGGGCCGCCAGCTTTCGAATCCGTGCCGGACATATTAAAGCCCCCGAACGGATGCGCGCCGACCATGGCTCCGGTGCATTTACGGTTCAGGTAGAGGTTGCCGACGTGGAATTCCTCCCGGGCCTGGTCGAGCTTTTCGGGCGTGTTGGAGTAGATGGCTCCGGTGAGGCCGTACTCGGTGTTGTTGGCGATGGTGAGCGCGTGGTCGAAGTTGTCGGACTTGATGACGGCGAGCACGGGACCGAAGATCTCTTCGAGCGCGATGCGGGCGTTGGCGGGCACGTCGACGAAGACCGTGGGGGCGATGTAGTAGCCGCCTTGGAGGTCGACGGCATCGCCGCCGGTGAGCAGGCGGGCTTCCGTCTGGCCGATAGCAATGTAGTCCAGCACGCGCTTGTAGGCGACCGGGCTGATGACCGGGCCAGCGTAGAAGTTTTCCGCGGGGTCGCCCTGCTTGATTTTGGCCACGCGCTCCGCGAGGCGATCCACGAAGACGTCGTAGATGGCCGCATCGACGATGGCGCGGGAGCAGGCGGAGCACTTCTGGCCGCCGAAGCCGAAGGCGGACTGCACGACTCCTTCGACTGCCGAGTCGAGGTCGCAGTCGCGGTCGACGATGATTGCATCCTTGCCGCCCATCTCGAGGATGGTGCGCTTGATCCAGCGCTGGCCGGGCTGGGCTTTGGCGGCTGCCTCGTGGATTTCGAGGCCCACCTTTTTGCTGCCCGTAAAGGCAATGAAGCGCGTCTGCGGGTGCGCGACGACGGCCGCGCCGAAGCCGGGGCCTTCACCGGGGCAGAAGTTGACCACGCCGTCGGGCAGGCCGGCTTCTTCGAGCAGCGCGAAGAACTTTGCGGCGACCGTGGGCGCATCGACCGAGGGCTTCAGGATGACGGTGTTGCCGGTGACGATGGCGGCGGCGGTCATGCCGGCCATGATGGCGAAGGGGAAGTTCCAGGGCGGGATGACGGCGCCGACGCCGAGCGGAATGTAGACGAGCTGGTTGCGCTCGCCGGGGAACTGGATGGGCGTGGTGGAACCGGCGAGACGAAGGGCTTCGCGGGCGTAGAACTCGAGGAAGTCGATGCACTCGCCGACGTCGGCGTCGGCCTCGGCCCAGTTTTTGCCGACCTCGAAGGTGAGCCAGGCGCAGAATTCGAGATGGCGCTCGCGGATGAGGGATGCGGCGCGGAGGAGGAGGTCGACGCGGGTCTGGACGGGGGTGCGGGACCAGGTGGCGAAGGCCTTCTGGGCGGCGTCCATGGCGGGCTGCGCGTGCTCGGGGCCGGCGGCGTGGTGGAGGCCGATGAGCTGGGTGGGGCGCGCCGGGTTGGTGGAGCGGATCTTGGCCGCGGTGTGGACGTGTTTGCCGCCGAGGATGAGGGAGTACTCCTGGCCGAGGTCGTTTTCGACCTGGACGAGGGCCTGCTCCATCTGGCGCTTGATGTCGGGATTGGTGAAGTCGAGGAAGGGTTCGTTGGTGAAGGGAGTCATCGTGGATAAGTTTAGCGCCTGCGCGTGATTTGTGTGCATGGGTACCCTCCCCCCTTCCGGACTACGGTCATAAAGTCTTCAATCGATTGAGGTTAGGTCTGGACTTCGGTTGTCGGGGTCCGGACGTGGAAAAGCCCCGGGCGTGGGCACTCGGGGCTTCTTTTTACACTACGTTCAAGTATACCAAATGGGCGGGGGTGACTACGCAGCTTTATCTCGTTTGGAATGTATGGATTAGGAGTTTCAGGGCTTGACAGGTTTCGATTCCGGAGATTTCCACAGGTTGCGGAGGAGGGGATTTCCGATGAGAGCTGACAGTCTACTGTTTACAGTCGACTGTTTTCTGTTGGCTGAGTGGGGCGAAAACTATGTGCGATGATAGGACTGTTGGGAATTGGATTGCAAGTAGTGGATGTGTCCGGGGTTTGACTTTGAAGCTGCTTGCTTTGCTTTTGCTCATGGTGTGTGGGGTGGCGGGCGCGCAGACGGGGAGCGTGTCCGGCGTGGTGCTGGACGTACGGGGCGCGCCGGTGGCGGGGGCGCAGGTGACGCTGATTGGCGGCGTGAAGCAGGTGACGGCGGACTCGGACGAGCATGGCGCGTTTGTGTTTGGAGCGCTGCCGATGGAGACGGTGCGGGTGTCAGTCACGGCCAGCGGGCTGGAGACGTTCATTTCAAACGAGATCAGGCTGGGGACGGGGGAGCACTTTGTGCTGCCGCGGATCGACCTGCCGGTGGCGCCGGTGAACAGCGACGTGACGGTGACGGTGACCGAGGACGAATTGGCGACCGAGCAGGTGCATGAGCAGGAAAAGCAGCGGGTGCTGGGGGTGATCCCGAATTTTTATACCAGCTATATATGGGAAGCGGCGCCGATGCGGCCGAAGCAGAAGTTTCAGCTGATCTTCCGGTCGGCGCTGGATCCGTTTGTTTTTGTGAGCGTGGGGGTTCGGGCGGGGATTCAGCAGAAGAGGAATACGGACCCGGGGTTTGGCGACGACGCGGCGGGGTTCGGGCGCCGGTATGGGGCGGACTACGGCGACGCGATCACGGGGCGGCTGGTGGGTGGGGCGTTGCTGCCGGTGCTGTTTCACCAGGATCCGCGCTATTTCTACATGGGGTCGGGCAGCGTGTTTCACCGGGCGGTGTATGCGATTTCGCGCACGGTGATTACGCGGGGTGATAATGGCAAGGCGCAGCCGAACTACTCGCAGGTGCTGGGGAGTGTTTCGGCGGCGGGGTTGCGGAATCTTTACCTGGACCCGAACGACCGGAAAGGGCCGGAGGTGCTGCTGAATGGGCTGGTGGGGATTGGGTTGCAGAGTGCCGGGAACCTGGTGCGGGAGTTCTTCATCCCGAAGGTGGTGACGGGCAAGCCGGCGTACAAAAAAGGGAAGCCGTTGGCGGCCCCGTAACGGGCCGTTCGAGGGCAGAGGACTTCACTTCATCAGGATCGTTTACGGCAGAGCGGGGGTTAAGCGTGGGTTCGGGGCGGCTGGAAAGAGATCGCGCCGCAGGCTGAGTAGAAAGAGCGCGGCAAGGACAAGACTACGGAACTGACCGCCGTAAAGCGCACCATGGAACTTGATAAAGCTGAGGTAAGAGAACAGGATTGCAAGGCAGTAGAAGGCGAGGGCAAGCGAACGGCTGGGTGCCTGACCGGAGGGCAAACGCAAGGCGTAGAGGGCCATGAGCACCAGCGGAGCGTAGAGGTGGACCAGAGTGTAGTCGTGTGACAGGGGTACGAGCCAGACAGAGCTGACGGTGAAGGCCAGAATCTGATTTAGGACGGGCAGCTTGCGCAGGTGCAGGCAGAAGAGCAGCAGCAAGGCCGCGCCTGTGAGGAGAAGGTAGATGTGCAGCAGGGTTGGCATCCAGGCGAGTCTTCCCAGGAAGTGAAGCGTGAGCTTGACGGCGCCCATGAGGGAGTGATCGATTGGGGAGCTGTCGGCCTGCCAGCGGTAGAGGTAGAACGAGGTGAAAGCGTTCATCTGCGTGCTGAGGCCTGCTCTTGCGATTGCAATACTGGGGCCCATGGCCAGCAGGGAGGCAGCGATGAGGAAGGTGCACGAGGCGAGGCCGAAGAGCAGCTTGCGCCAATGCTCGCGATTGAAGAAGAGGCCGAGAAAGATAAGCGGGAAGTACTTGAACGAGCCAGCCAGGGCGAAGCAGAACGCCGCCAGCCAGAGCCGGCCGGTGAGAAAAGCCCAAAGTCCCACGGTTAGAACGATCCAGACGAAAAGCTCGAAGTTCGAGAGGAAGGCGAGCGCAAGCAGGGGAAACGACCCCGCAAGCATGACCAGGACAAGCAGTATGGACTTTGATGAGCTGAGTCCAGTGCGGGTGAAGGCTCGAATGGTCATGGTGGAAGCGACGAGCAGCCACAGGAGCAGGACGAGGCCAAAGGTGGAGGCCGGCCGGAGCGGCACCAAGTAAAGCAGCTTGAGCGCGACGGCGGCGGGAGGGGCGTAGTTGAACATCTGACCCGTATGGGCCTGGTAAAACTCCGCAGTACCCCAGGCTTTGAAGCGGTCCACATAGCAGAGCAGGTCGAAGTTGCGTACGAGCCTGGGAAGGTAGGCGTCGCCTAGTACCTGGTTGACAGAGTGGGGGTAGGTGCCGGGCGGGTGTGCTGAAAGCGCAACCAGAGTCGACAAAGCCCAGCAAAGGATGACGATAACGACACACGCCAGGAGCGGTCTGGGCATGCGGCGGGTGCCGGAACTGGGGCTGGTTGCCTTCACTGACGGGACCTCGTGCGGGATGGACGCGCGTTCTCAGCGTAAGCTCCCGAAGGGCGCGCAGTAAAGTCATGCTCTCGGAGTCTGGCTGGTGGTGAGAGGAGCTTCGAGGGTGTTCGGTGTGGGTTGGAAGGCAGACGCGGTCGTTGCAGGATTGGTAGCGGATGAGCAGGTGCAGGGGTGGGGGCGCGAGCGAGTTGGAGGTGCAGGGTGAAGCTGGCGGCGGAGTCGAAGAGGTTGACGGGGCCTTCGGGGACTGGGCAACGAGGGTGGTGCAGAGGAGAGAGGAAGGATGGCGCACTTCGTCAGGTTGGGGATAGACGGAGATGCGCCAGGATGGAACAGGCTGGATCCCACTCATCGCGATGAGGCTGCGATGAATGGGGCACCAAGGGGGTTGGCTACTGCTCTTTATAGTTGCGGATCAGGCCGCCGTCGACGAAGTAGGTGCTGCCGGTGACGTAGGCGCCTTCATCGGAGGCGAGGAAGGCGACTACGCCGGAGACATCGTCGACCGTGCCCATCCGGCCGAGCGGGATGTTGTTGACGAGGGCGGCGAGCTGCTGCGGATTGTTGAGCAGCGCGGTGTTGATGGGGGTGCTGATGGCGCCGGGCGCGACGTTGTTGACGGTGATGCCGAGTGGGCCGAGCTCCATGGCGAGGTCGCGCATGAGCATGCGCATGCCACCCTTGGCTGCGCAGTAGCTGGCGAAGTTGGGGAATACCATGTCCTCATGGACGGAAGAGATGTTGACGACGCGGCCGGGTTTTTTGGCCTCCGCGAGCTTCTGGCAGAAGCGCTGGGTGAGGAAGAAGGCGGCCTTGAGGTTGGTGTCGAGGACGAGGTCGTAGTCGGCTTCGGTGGCTTCGAGGAAGGGCGCGTGGCGCTCGACGCCGGCGTTGTTGACGAGGATGTCGCAGCCACCGAGCTGGGCGTAGGCCTGGTCGACCATGTTCTGGACCTCGGCGGGCTTGGTGACGTCGCACTGGACGAGGATCGACTTGCCGCCGCCGTCCGAGGCGTTCTGCGCCATCTTGGCCTGGGTCTGCTGCGCGCCCTCGATATGAGACATGTAGTCGATGACGACGGCGCAGCCCTCCGACGCGAGCCTGACGGCGATGGCCTGACCGATGCCGGAAGAGGATCCGGTGACGATGGCTACTTTTCCCTGAAAGCGTGACATGGTGTCTCCTTATGCTGGGTAGATGCGAAATTTGGGCGCGGGTAGGGAGAAAAGATTGAACGCGTAGGGCGCTGGGGTTAGCGCGGAGGGCGCCAGGCGCGGCGGCGGCGGAAGAAGTTTGTGAGGAGGGCGCTGCATTCCTCGGTCAGGATGGACGGGAGGACGGTGACGCGGTGGTTGAGGGCGGGATGGTTGAGGACGGAGAGCGCACTGCCGCAGGCGCCGGCTTTGGGATCGGGCGCGGCGTAGAGCAGGCGGCGGATGCGTGCGTGCAGGATGGCGCCGGCGCACATGGCGCAGGGCTCGAGCGTGGTGTAGAGGTCGCAGTCGAACAGGCGGTAGTTGCCCAGGGCGGCGCCGGCTGCGCGCAAGGCGATGATTTCGGCGTGGGCGGTGGGGTCCGAGTCGGTGATGACGCGGTTGCGGGCGCGCGCGATGACCTGCCCGGCGTGGACGACGACGGCGCCGACGGGGACCTCACCCGAGAGCTCGGCGAGGCGGGCTTCGGCGATGGCTTCGCGGAGGTAGTCTTCGTCGGTCACAGGCCGACGGTCTCGATCCAGCTGCGGAAGGTCTGGACGATGGGCCCTAGCATGAGCGGGCCGCCATGGGCTTCGAAGGTGCCGGCGATGAGGCGGCAGGTCATCCAGTCGCGGTCGTTGGCCTGGATTTGTTTGAGGATGGCGTTGGGCAGGCCGTCGTAGGGGGTCTCGCGCAGATCGATGCGGACGTGCCAGCCGGGCTTATCGAGGGTATTGATGTGGACGCCATAGCTGTGCTCCCAGGTGCCGTTGCACTGGTCAAGATACCACTGTTCGAGCCAGAGGAAGTTGTTCATGGCTGCGACTCGGCGAGGATTTCGCCGCGGGTGCGGGGCTGGGACTCGGGGCCAAAGAAGCGCTCGATCTCCTTGGCGAGGGCGAGGAGTTTGGGGCGGCGCTGGGCCAGGGCCTCGGGCGTGAGGGAAAAGGCCTGCTGCCAGATGCGTTCGAGCGGCGGAAGCAGGTTGGCGGTGACGAGTTCGGCGGTCGGAAGGTGCTGGATGGCGGCGAGGATCTGGTCCTCCTCGGGCTCGTATTCGTCCTGGGCTGCGCCGTCGGCGAGGTGGGACTCGATGTCGGCGGTGCGGACGAGCTCCTGGATGGAGGGGAGGTCGGGGGGTGGGGGCCAGGGGCGCGATTCCGGGTTGGACATGATGAGTCAGTATAGGGCAGTTTGAGGTGGTGAAAGGCAGTATAAGGCTGTTGAGGGCAGGGAGGCGTCTTAGTTGGGATGGAAGTTCTGGTGGAGAATGCGGGAGTGGCAGAGGCCAAGGCTGAGGGTAAGCTGTGGCGGCCACGGCGGGTGTTGATTACGCCGGAGGCCTATGCGCTCGAGCATGGGCGGTTGATGCTGGCGCGGGCGGATGCGCTGGGCGCGCAGGTGGTGCGGTTGAAGTCGAACCAGATCCGTGGGCTCGGGGACGCGGACGAACGCAAGGCGTATGCGCTGGCGAAGACTACGTTTGCGATCGTTGTCTCGCCGCCAGGGCAGAGGAAGCTGCAGCCGATACCGCCGAGCGCGGACTGGCAGTTTCACGTCGCGCAGGGGTGCCCGGCGCACTGCCAGTACTGCTACCTGGCGGGTAGCTTGAGTGGGCCGCCGGTGACGCGGGCTTATGCGAATCTACCGGAGATCCTGGAGAGTTTGCGCGGGTATGTGGGGGCGGGAACGATTACCTCGAAGAGCAAGGACAGGGCGGGGGAGGGCACTACCTTTGAGGCTTCCTGCTACACGGACCCGCTGGGGATCGAGCACCTGACCGGGGCGCTCGAGGAGGCGATACGGTTCTTCGGCAGCTGGGAGGCTCCGGTGCAGCTGCGCTTTACGACCAAGTTCGATGGCGTTGCGCCGCTGCTCGCGCTTGAGCATCATGGGCGCACGCGGGTGCGGTTTTCGCTCAATGCGGCCAGTGTCTCGCGGGATTTTGAGGGCGGGACTGCTTCGGTAGGGCAAAGGCTTAAGGCGTTGCGGGCGATGGCAACGGCCGGGTACCCGGTGGGATTGACCGTTGCGCCGATCATGCCGGTCGAAGGCTGGCGTGAGGAGTATCTGGGACTGTTTCAAGCCGTGGCGGAGGCGTTGTCCGGGATTGCCCAGGTGGATTTGACGGTAGAGTTGATCACGCATCGGTTCACGCCGGGGTCGAAGGAGGTGCTGCTGGGCTGGTACCCGAAGACGACGCTCGACCTGCGGGAGGAGGCGAGGACGGAAAAGCGGAACAAATTTGGCGGGTTCAAGTACGTATACCCAAAGGACTCGATGGGGGAGATGAAGGGGTGGTTTTATGAGTGCGTGGAGGCGGTGCTGCCGACGGCGCGGGTCTTGTATTGGACTTGAAGTCGATTGCCTATCGGTGTAGAGGCGCTAGAGACGCAGATTCCCTACGGAATGACAAACAAAGAAGCAGAGACTCTAAATCCTGAATTAACTGATCGAGGAGAGACTTGATTTCGCTTTTCATCGAAGTTAATCACGTGCAGACCTCTGCTCCTAAGATACCCCGAGAACCTATGCTCAAGTGTCACGATGACGTAGTCTTTGGTCAGCGCTGTGAGTGCGGTATCAATAACTCCAAAACGGGTAAACTCAGAACGGAGAGCGAGAGACTGCGTTGAGATATGTGCTTCCTCTGTTGCAAGAGTAACAGTCGCCAGCATGGCGAACCAGTCGTTTCTAAGTGGACCATTGAGCTTGTTAGCCAAAATGCTGACTTCTGCAAGGACGTAAGCCGTAGTCTTCACCTGCTTGAAGGATCGCAAGAGACGCAATAGCAATACTCCGTCTTCCCGAGTAAACATGCTAACGCGACGGAAATCGCGAAATCGCTCGAAGCCTACCTGAAAACAGATGAAGAGGAGCAAGAGATTCGAGTCGAGCACGGCAATATCAGCCTGCGACAGCTTGGGCTTAGCTTTCATGAAGAGATATCCCAATCGTTTTTGAAGCCGACGAACCGACCGTCCTCCGCGGTGACGAGCAGGGTTTTGTAGAGACGTGCCTCAATCCGTGGACGGAAGATGGCGGCTACGCCGGTAAACTCCGCTTCGCTCTTGTCAATTTGATCCTGATACGTGGGGTTAGGGGTGGAGACCGTAATCTTCCAACGCGACTTATCCTCGGTCAGGACTGCCTCTTCCAAACGTAGTTCGTGGTCTTTCTCTTCAGGAAAAAGATCGATAAAGCCTGCAAGTGACTGCTTGACCGCTTCTTTCAGCTCGAGCATAAGCCTCCTCCTTCGATTATCCAACATGAGTGCTTATTTGGGTTCCTGCTGGCTCAGACAATGCAGTGTGCCCAGGCCCCAGACGAGGTCTACTGCGTGAATGCCGACGATCTCGCGGTCGGGGAAGCATTCTGCGATCACGTTTAGCGCGTGGCGGTCGTTGGCGTCGTTGAAGGTGGGGACGAGGACGAGGCCGTTGGCGATGTAGAAGTTGGCATAGCTCGCCGGTAGGCGCTGGCCTTCGAAGGAGACGGGGCTGGGCATGGCGAGGTGGCGGATTTCGAAGGGCTCGCCGGCGAGGTTGCGGGCGGCGTGCATGCGCTGCAGATTTTCGGCGAGCGGCAGGTGGTTTTCGTCGTGGGTGTTGGGTTCGACGCAGGTTAGGATGGTGTTCGGGCCGACGAAGCGGGTGATGTCGTCGACGTGGCCGTGGGTGTCGTCGCCGGCGCAGCCGCGGTTGAGCCAGATGGTCTTTTCGATGCCGAGGTGCTCGGCGAAGGCGGCCTCGAGCTGCTCGCGGGAGACGCCGGGGTTGCGCTGCTGGACCTCGCTCAGCAGGCACTCCTCGGTGGTGAGCAGGAGGCCGGCACCGTTGACGTCGATGCTGCCGCCTTCGAGCACCAGCCTTTGTTCGCCGATGAAGGGGCGGCGCTCGGTCATGGCGTAGAGCTCGGCTACGTGCTGCGGGATCTGGTCGTCGCGACGCCAGTTGTCGTATTTGGCCCAGGCGTTGAAGTGCCAGTTGGTGATGGCGAGCTCGCCTGACGAGTTACGGGTGAAGATGGGGCCGGAGTCGCGGAGCCAGACGCGGTCGGTGGGCCACAGGTGGAAGTGGAGCCGGGCGAGGTTGGCTCCGGCGCGCTTTAGAAGTGCCTGGATGCGTCTCTCGGCGGTGGCGTCGTTGACGAGGACATGGACGTCCTCGACGTGGGAGAGGTGGCGGACGATCTCGGCGAAGACCCAGGGGATGGGCTGGAACTTGCCGGGCCAGTCCTCGGCGTTGTGGGGCCAGGCGATCCAGGTGGCGGCGTGGGGTTCCCACTCGGCGGGCATGCGGTTGACGGGGTGGGGCATGAGGTTATTTTCTCATTGCGCGGTCCGGTTAAGGGTTGAACCCACTCATTGCGATAGAGCCGCGATGAATGGGGCACGGTGTTGCTGCCGCCGAGCTCAATGGCCCAGGTAGCGGCTGGTGATGCCGCCGTAGGCATCGATGCGGCGGTCGCGCAGGAAGGGCCAGTTGCGGCGCGTGTCTTCGAGCAGCCTGGGGTTGATCTCCGCCATCAGGATCTCTTCCTTGTCGTGCGAGGCCTGCGCAATGACGCGGCCGAAGGGGTCCGCGATGAAGGAGCCGCCCCAGAACTCGAGGCCCGCGCCCTCGGGTCCCTTCATCAGGGTGCCCTCATGGAGGACGTCGCCGTGCTCATGCCCGCCCCGGTTGACGGCGCCGACGAAGACGCCGTTCGCGATGGCGTGGGCGCGCTGCATGGTCTGCCAGGCGCTGTATTGGGCTTCGCCGAACTCGGCTTTTTCGCTTGGGTGCCAGCCGATGGCGGTGGGGAAGAAGAGGGTTTCAGCGCCATGCAGCGCGGTCAGGCGCGCGGCCTCGGGGTACCACTGGTCCCAGCAGAT